>CAUQJW010000177.1:0-2508 GCA_963518485.1 uncultured Campylobacter sp. | reverse complement strand
CCTCCATGCGAAGACAGTGCAGTTCGGGCAGTGTTTTGAGAGCGGCAAGCTCGCTAATCGCTTCGTAGTCGTTAGCAACGCCATCTCGCCCGAGCCGGCGCTCATTGTAAAGGGCAACGAAAAAGTACTTCGCGCGAGACTTAGCGACGCGATGTTTTTCTGGCGTAGCGACCTGGCGCATGAGTTCGGCCCTGAAAAGCTAAAAAACATCACCTATCTAAAGGAGCTTGGCAGCACATTTGAAAAGAGCGTGCGCGAGCTGGGCGTCGCAAAGCGACTAGCTAAAATCTGCGCCGATAGGCTAAAAGCGTGCGCGGGAGAGGACTACGAGGCGCTACTAGAGCGTGCCGTGATGCTGAGTAAGGCCGATCTAACCACGCAGATGGTGTATGAGTTTACCGAGCTTCAAGGCGTGATGGGCGGCTACTACGCGGCGGCTAAGGGTGAAAACGAAAACGTCGTAACCGCGATCAAGGAGCAGTATCTGCCAAGCGGCGAGGCTAGCGCGCTACCTAGCACTATCTTTAGCTCCGTCGTTGCGCTCGCGATCAAGCTCGAGACGCTAATCGGGCTCTTTAGCGCGGGCAAGATCCCAAGCGGCAACAAGGACCCGTATGCATTGCGCCGCGCGGCTAACGGCGTCATCAAGATCATTCAAAACGAAAATCTAAACCTTGACATCGCGGCGTTTTTGCGCGAGACGGCGGAGGGGTATGCTAAATTTGACGTCGATGCGCTGATAGGGTTTGTATTTGATAGGCTTTACACCTTCTTTGACGTAAACCCGTCCGTCGTAAAGGCCTGCCTAGCTAGCAAAAAAGGCGATATACTCGCGCAGTGCGAGGCGATCGAGGCTCTGGGCGCGATCTGCGTGGCGGAGGACTTTAGGCAAAATTTCAGCACGTTTAAACGTCTAGCAAATATCATCAAGGATGAAAATTTCGGCACGGTAGATGAGGCGAAATTTGAAAACGATAGCGAGAAAAAGCTAAACGACGCCTTTAAGGCTGCGGTAAAAGCAGGCGGCTCATACAATGAACGCCTAAAAAATCTTTTCGGTCTAAAAGCTGCGATAGACGAGTTTTTCGACAACGTAATGATAAACGCCCAGGACGAGCTCGTGCGTAAAAACCGCCTTGCGCTCGTGGGGCAAATTTATGCGGAATTTCTCAAGATCGCCGATATAAAAGAGATAAGCTTGTGAAGCCTAAGCCGCCTCGTATGAGCGGCTAGGTTTTTCGTTATACGGCGACGTAGAATTTAAATTTATTTAACCGATTTAGTTGCGATATACAATTTTTATATTTAGATCGCGTAGCCTGCCGGCGCCGTTCGTATCTTCGTATAATATTGGCAAGCCTTAACCGGCTCTTAGCTGCCCGACTGTTTACTCGGTTAGATTATGAGAAAATTGCACTCCCGATTTTTGCGAAACCATAAAAACATAGTTTTTTCGGCTTTTAGCGGATTAAACGGCATATTCCAAACTATCCGCCCCTCATTGCCATCGACGATATATTCGATTTCGTTGTTTAGCTCAGAAAGTAAGACGCCGCCTTTTTTAAAACCCTATAAGCTTCTTTAAAAATATGCTCCACGTCCTCGTAGCAGTTTAAGACGGGATGGAAAATAACTTCAAAAGCCTCGTCTGCAAAACGAAAAGCTTTAGTCGTATCGCCCTGCAGAGCGTTTATCTCATAGCCCTCTCTTACGGCTACCGAAAGTTCGGATTTTATTTGTTCGGATGATAGGTTAAGCATGGTACATTTTGCGCCTAAAGCCGCAAATATCGGCATTTGTTGCTCTCCACCAGATGCCAGTAGTCCTAGGGCGCTCTTGTCTTTTAAATTTCCGAGTCATCCGCTAGGAACGGGAATGGTCCGCGTTAAGAAAACGACGTAGTCGCAGCCTTTTGCGCTCAGATACTGCTTGCTAGAAACGGGTTTGCCTCGCTCTCAGCCTTATTTGACCCACCTATCTATCGTTTCTTTGTTTATATCTTGATATTATTTCATATTTTTCCTAGAGCCGTGGCATATATTTGACACCTTTAAATTTGCAGCCTGCTAAGCCATCTCTAAAATGGCTGTGATATCTGCCATGCCTTGCGTATACATAGCTGACGTAACGAGCGCGTCCGCGCCGGCGCTAGCAAATTCTCTGACGTTTTTTATATTTATCCCGCCGCTTGCGACTAGGGCTGCGTTTGGGGCGATTTTGTCTCGTAGGTCCACTGCTTGCTTTACGGCCCCTGGCGTAAATTTATCGCATTGCACGACGTCGGCACCCGCCTTTAAAAGCGCTTCGCAGTCGTTTAAATTTTCGCATTCGACGGCGATTTTGCGCTCGGGAGCTTTTGCCTTAAAGGTTGAAATTTGAGCCAAAAACTCATCATACGAGCCATAAGACTTGATGTGATTTTTGAAAAACAGCACGCTATCGCTCAAATTTAGCCTATGTATGCCGCAGCCGCCCTCAAGCACGGCTTTTAGGCAAAATTTCTTAGCA
>CAUQJW010000176.1:0-2533 GCA_963518485.1 uncultured Campylobacter sp. | reverse complement strand
TCGTAAGCTCGTCCGTTCCTACGCCCAGTATTTCTATCCCGCCCGAGAGCAAAATTTCGCACAGCTGAACCACCTCCGGTTCTTTGGCTACGTTAGTTAAATGCGTAACTCCGTTAGCTAGGGCTGCAGCCATTATTATATTTTCGCTGCCCGTTACGGTAATTTTATCGAAAACTATATCCGCGCCTTTTAATCCGCCCTCGGCCGTAGCTACGACGTAGCCTTGTTTTATCTCGATATTAGCGCCCATTTTTTCTAGCGCGCTTAAATGTAAATCTATGGGTCTTTGACCTATCGCGCAGCCGCCGGGCAGACTTACCTCGCATCTGCCGAATCTTGCCAGCAAAGGCCCTAGAGTCAGGATGGATGCCCTCATTTTACGAACTATGTCGTAGTTTGCCTTAGTCGAATTTATAGAATTAGTATTGATTTTAAGCCTATTTTCGTCTAAAAATTCGCATTTTGCGCCTAAATTTATTAAAAGTTGAATTAGCGTTTTTATATCGGCTACGTTTGGAACGTTGCTTAAAATTACGTCGTTTTGGGCTAGTAAAGTCGCCGCTATTAAAGGTAGGGCGGCATTTTTAGCTCCGCTTATTTCCACCTCGCCGCTTAGTTTTTGTTGCCCTTGTATCTCTAAATAAAACATAAAAAATCCTTAAATAATGAGATTTTAATTATAATGAATTTTAGCTTATAAAAATATTCTTAAATTTATAACGCCGTAGTCGCTCGAAAAATTAAAAAACATTTTATAGTTCGTTTTAAATACTAAATTTAACAAAATTACTATAAAATTATCGTTACTAGTTAAATTTGATAAGGAAAAATATGCTGATACGAAACGACGTTCCCGTTTGGGTCGATATCTTGCGCTGTAAGGCATGCGATATCTGCGTGAGCTGCTGTCCTGCGGGCGTGTTGGCGATGGCCGTAGAGCCGCACGCGGTGCTAGGTAAAACGATCGAAGTGGTGCATCCGGAGGCCTGTATCGGGTGCAGAGAGTGCGAGCTGCACTGCCCCGATTTTGCTATTTACGTGGCGGAGAAGGGATTTAAATTTGCCAAACTAACCGCCGAAAGTAAAGAGCGCGCTACCGCCGTAAAAGAGAATAAATTTGAAAAATTAGAGGCGGGACAATGAGCGAATTTTTAAATAATAACGGCGGCAAAAGAGAAATCATTGCTAGCGGCAACGAGCTAGTCGCGCTTGCGGCGGTTGAGTGCGGGTGTAACTTTTTCGGCGGTTATCCGATCACGCCAAGCAGCGAGATCGCGCACGAGTTAAGCGTGCTGCTGCCAAAGCACGGCGGCAAATTTATCCAGATGGAGGACGAGATCGCGGGCATCTCGGTAGCCCTTGGAGCCTCGATGAGCGGCGCAAAGGCGATGACTGCAAGCTCGGGCCCCGGCATCTCGCTAAAGGCCGAGCAGATCGGGCTTGGCTTTATCGCGGAGGTGCCGCTGGTGATCGTAAACGTCATGCGCGGCGGACCTAGCACAGGGCTGCCTACTCGCGTGGCGCAGGGCGATTTGCTTCAGGCCAAAAACCCGACTCACGGCGACGTAAACAGCATCGTTATCGCGCCTTCAAGCCTGGAGGAGTGCTATACGCAGACCGTTCGCGCGTTTAATCTCGCCGAAAGATTTATGACGCCCGTGTTTTTGCTGCTAGACGAAACGATCGGACATATGCACGCAAAGGCCGTATTGCCGCAGATTAGCGAGCTGGAAATCTACTCGCGCAAGCAGTTTGGCGGCGATCCCGCGGACTACCGTCCGTATAAAGCCGCGCCCGACGAGCCCGCTACGCTAAATAAATTTTTCGGCGGTTACCGTTATCACGTCACGGGACTGCATCACGGCGAGACGGGCTTTCCGACCGAGGACGGCGCAGTCGTGGACTACAATATCAAGCGTCTTTTTAACAAAATCAACGCGCACGCGCACGAGTTCGAGCTTTACGAAGAGTTTATGCTTGAGGACGCGGAGATTTGCATTATCGCGTTTGGCTCCGTGGCTCGCGCGGCAAAGGAAGCGGTGCTAAATTTACGCGAAAAAGGCGTGAAAGTAGGGCTTTTTAAGCCTGTCACGCTATTTCCGACGCCGAGCACAAAACTACGTGAAATCTCGGCTAAATTTAGCAAAATTTTGATCTGCGAGTTAAATTTGGGTCAGTATACGGGCGAGATAATCAAAGCCACGCTAAGAGAGGACTTTAAGACGCTGCTAAAAGCCAACGGTCGCCCGATCAGCCCGCAAGAAATAGCGCAAAAAATAGGAGAATTTGATGGCATTTAACTACGACGACTACCTACGCACCGACAAAACGCCGACTCTATGGTGCTGGGGCTGCGGCGACGGCGTGATACTAAAGGCGCTAATCCGCGCAATCCATAAGCTAGGCTGGGATATGAACGACGTGTGCGTGGTCTCGGGTATCGGCTGCTCTGGGCGCTTTAGTTCATATATCAACTGCAATACAGTCCACACCACGCACGGGCGCGCGGTCGCCTATGCCACCGGTATCAAGC
>CAUQJW010000175.1:0-2579 GCA_963518485.1 uncultured Campylobacter sp. | reverse complement strand
CTTTTGCTCTCTTTCGTTTTAGCAGTAGTCGCGGGTCTAGTTAAAAAAATCGAAATCCCGTGGGATATCCTAAGCCTCTACACCGCCCTACTTTTCGCGCTTAGCTTCGTGTTTTTGTCGTTTGGATTTCTCATCTCGTCGATGATCAAAAATCAAGAAATGGGTCAAGGCGTCGCGTTTTTACTCTGGCTTATCTTGTTAGCGTTTTTGGATCTCGCGCTGATGGGCTTTTTGATGAAAACTAACGTACGCGAGGACATCATATTTTTTATCGCGCTCATTAACCCGATCGAGGTCTTTAGGATCGCGGCGATTAGCCTGTTTGATCCGAATTTAGCCGTTATCGGCGTGGCGTCGAATTTCGTATTAAACAACTTTAGCGCGTTTGGATTTGTTATTTACTCGATTTTTTATCCGCTGATTTTAGGCGCGATTATGCTTGTTAGCGGATATTTTATCTTTAGCAGCAGGGATTTGGTGTAATTTTAATAGCGAGACGCGCTATTTAGGCGCGTCATTTTTTGAACTTCCAAGCCGCGCTAGACGTAGGCTTGTTTTCTTTTAGGCTAAAACCGACTTTAGGTTCGGAAGGTTGCGGTTTGCTCGGATTGTAGCCTTTTATCAAAGTCGGCAAATATCTACAGCCCCAAACGAGCAAGGCGCACATAAATAAAATCAAGCTTAGCTCTATAAAAAACAAATAATCAAGCTCTAAATTTAAGCTAAAAGCCGCAAAAATCCTAGAAAATACGACCGCTTGCGTAAAAACGAAAATAGCGGTTGCCATGCCGTCCGCATGCGGCGCGCGTCCGGAGTGTCCAAGCGTTACTCTGGTGCCGAATCCGACCAAAATCGTAAAAAAATATCCCAACGCAAAAGCGTGCAAAGGAGCTTTTTCAAAGGCTAATTTTAGCTCCAAAATCTCGCTTAACCCTTGCGCAAACGACAGCAAAAATCCGATCGGAATCCAACAAAGCGATACGTATAAAATCCAAAGTATCGAATTTACGCCTAAAAGCGGCAATTTCCAGCGATAAATTTCATAAGCCGTAACGGCAAATAGCGCCGCATCCGCCGCAAAAGCCGCGCTCGGCAAAAACGCCTCCGCAAGAATCTTTAACGCCAAAAGCGCAAAAATCTTTTCCATTAAAAATTTAGATTTATTTATGGCGTAGCCTTGAACCTTAACCGACGTAAAAAACGGAATCATGCGCTGCGAAACCGCAAAAACTACGACGAATAGAAATAGAAAAAATCCGCCCGTAATCGCGAGTCGCTCTAGCTCGGCAAAATCGCTAAAAAATGCGGAATAAGCAATATAAAGGAAGTTAAAAATCAGTCCGCAAAAAAGCCCGATTAAAATCCATTTAGAGTCGTATTTGTCCCTAGCTACCGAGCGTTTATAGATGCTAAAAAGCAAGCTAAAGCTCCGAATTTGAGCGATTAGGCCAAGCGAAGCGAAAAATAACGCCGAATAGTCGCCACCGAACAAAAACGAAAAAAATAGTCCGTAAGAGCTAATGAAATAAAGCCTAAAATGCGCCATATAAATTTCGGGCTTAACGGCGGCCTGAACCAAAAATTTAGGAAAAACTACGAATAAAAATCCAAGAAAAAACTGGATAAAAATTACGAAAATAAAGGCGTATGCGTGATACCGCGTTACATCCGCCCGAAGCGAAACAAAACCGCCGTAAGCCCCCAAAAGCAGCGCGCTAAAGGCTACCAGCAAGATAATTCCGTTGGCAAAAAAGCTCTGATGAGGCTGAGCGCTAAAATTCTCGTACCATTTTTTTAACATTAAAGCTCCTAAATTTTAAAGTATTTATCGATTAAATTTATAGAATAGAAGTTAGAAAGCCCCGAAAATCAGGGCGAAAACGTTAGTTGCGCCGCAACTCTAGATTTTAGTGTCAGCTACCGCAGCAAGTCGAGCTAGCTTCGCTTGCGGCGTTTAAAGCCGCGTCGTAATTAGGCTCGTCCGCGATCTCTTCGCAAATTTCTTTATGAGTTACTACTCCGTTTGCGTCTATAACGAAGACCGCCCTGCAAGTAAGTCCCGCAAGCGCTCCGTCGGCTATCAAAACGCCGTAGGCTTTAGCGAAATCTTTGTTTCTAAAATCGCTTGCGACTCTTAGATTTTTAATTCCCTCGGTCGAACAAAATCTACCCATCGCAAAAGGTAAATCCATAGAAACTACCGTCACTTCGGCATTCTCTAGGCTTGCAGCTCGCTCGTTAAATTTTCTAGCCTCGCTAGCGCAAACGCTCGTGTCCAAAGAAGGCACGACTACTACGATTTGCGCTTTACCCTGCTCTCCGCCTATTTTTACCTCGCTCAAGTCTTGCCCTACGACGCTTACGACAGGCGCTTCTTCTCCCTTATTCACTACGTTGCCCGTTATCTTTACGGGTTCACCGCGAAATTTCACGGTTACCATTTTTTCTCCTTTGTTTTAAATTAAAAACGCGATTATATTATAATTAAGACCAATAATATCTTAATCTATCTCAATTATATCCACAACTTATAATTCTCGATAAGATTATATATCGTACCCTAGTACGATAGACAAGCA
>CAUQJW010000174.1:0-2581 GCA_963518485.1 uncultured Campylobacter sp. | reverse complement strand
AATACTCGGTGCTACATACATAACCCCCCCCTATCTACTTAAAAATAAAACTCCGCAAGGCTTATCTGAAGCCAATTCGACGAAAGCTCCTTTGCTAACGGTATCTCCTAACCGCGAGTTTTCGTCGAATACGTTTGGCATCGTCATACTGAGCTTTACTTTTTTGGATTCGAACCACGCGACTAGCTTATTAGCCATAATCAAAATAAGGCTAGAGTAAGCCTGCATAAGCGATAAATTTTCGTCGTTTCTAATTAAAATCAAACAAGCTTTTTTTACCACTTCTTTATCTAGGCTTAACATTACTTTTGCTTCGAAATCGCCGTAAAACGCGACGCATGCGCTTAGCATATTGGGTCGCTCGTCGTCGTAGTTTTTTATACTAACGTTAGTGCGCTCTAATTTTACTCCCGAAATCGATAAAATCGTATCTAGCGTTATTTTTATGATTAGCGGCAGTATTTCTATTAAATTTTTAGTTATGTTTCGCGGTTTGGCTTCCGTCATACCCGCTCCGCCGCTAATAGAACTATCGTCGTTAAAAAAGTCTTCTAAATTATCGTAAATCAAAATTCCCGAATCCTCTATATCGTCTCTAAGCGTTTGCGATACGGCGTTGGGATTTAATCCGCATACGGCTATGGTAGCTCCGAACTCTGCGCTTGCGGTGGAAAGTTTGGTTAAGAAATTTACGCCGTGAATATTTGCCGATCTAGCCTTTGTAGCCTCAAACGCGAAAAATTTAAATCCAACTCTAAGCGAGTTCATATGCGCGACCGTATCGAAATTCTCCGCGAAATTGGAATCGATAAAGCCGTTTAGCCTATAAATGACGACGTTATCGCGTACTTGCGTCGTTACACTTCTTTCGTGGATGTTTATTTGGCTTAGGCAGATAGTATGTTCGTATTGATCTTTGTTGGATTTAAAAATCTTTATATCTTTAGCTACGTATGCGTTAAATCCGCGTTCGGCTAGCTTTAAGGCCATTTGGTTTCGCTGGTCGCCGTTTTCGTGATAGATTAAAATTTTCTTTTTTGCGTCCGAATCCAAATTTATCCTACCGAAAAAAAGCGTCGCGACCTCCTGCGTTTCAAAAAGCGAGAATCCGATACTTTGAGACGGGATATCTTTTAGCGCTTTAAATTTCGCTTCGTCGTAATCGCAAAACGCCACGTTCGCTTCGATTCTTCTGGCTATTTCGGTTACTACTTGAAGGATTAAATTTAGCCCGAGCCTATTAAAATACACGACTTTTTTAAGCGAAATAAGTATGCAATCAAATCTCTTGGATAAAATGAGTTCTTTTTCGAATTTGTCTATTTCGTATTTGGTTACGTCTCCGTCCAGGAAGCCGAACGGCGAAAATACGGCTATGCCGTCTTTAAAATTAATCTTCATAATTAACGGCTTCTAAAAATACGCGCATTTGCTCTTCGCTCGCTCTAACTTCGTACTCGAATAGTTCGCCAAAACCCGCGGAACTATACTCGGGCAAGGATAGTTCGTAGGAAATTAGCAAAATTATATAGATTGAAATTTCATCGTTTTGTTTGTCTAAATCGGTAAAAATTTTTATTATTTCTTCGCTAAATCCCCACTTTTTTGCGATTATGCCGATAATTTCGAAAATATTAGTATTAATTTCGCGTTTTAAAATTTCGTTATAACTTAGTCCGCCGGCACGTAGTACCAGCTCTAGCGTATTTAGGTGCGAGCCGAAAATTTTATCGCAAACGCAAATAGCCGCCGGAACCAAAGTAACGGCTCTGAAAATTTCTCTATTTTTTATCCCTATCGCCGACAAAACCTTAAACCAATTCGATAAAAATCCGGCTTGAAGATTTGAGAATTTACGGTTGTTTATGTTAAAAACTAACCATTTTTCCGGCGCGCTTAACGCGACCAAATAAGAACTTAGAATATTTAGCATATCGTCTACGCCGAGTAAAGAAAATATTTGGCTCGTATCTTTTATATTACCTTTTAAACCGTAAGCGGGACTATTTATGAGTGTTTGTAGATACGTTATAAACGCCAAATCATCGGATGCGATTTTAGCGGCTTTGGATAAATTTCCAGCTAGAAGCTCGCCCTCGCAAGCCTTTAAAAGAGCGGGTATAGCCGGGATTTGCTCTACTAGCTCGTCGATTTGATTTTTGTCGACCATTTGTTTCCTAAGATTATAAGGATAGTTCATAATTCTACCTTTTGTATTCATAAATTTAGATTAAAACCGCGAAGGGATATTTTAAAAAGTATTTAAGTTAATATTTTGTTTTTTTTAGATAGAATCAGCAGAAATTTTTAATTTTAAGGAAATAAAATGTCAAGAGTATGCGCAATAACAGGCAAAGGTCCGATGGTCGGAAATAACGTAAGCCACGCCAAAAATAGAACTAAAAGAAGATTTTTGCCCAACCTTAGAACGATTCGCGTAACGCTTGAGGACGGTACGACCAGAAAAATAAAAGTCGCCGCTTCTACGCTAAGAACTATGAGAAAGCAATCACGCTAATTGAAATTTTGAGGAGTTGTCTTTGTTCGGGAATATTTTAAAATTCCTCAACTGGTCTAACTC
>CAUQJW010000173.1:0-2613 GCA_963518485.1 uncultured Campylobacter sp. | reverse complement strand
GTTTTGGCGTGGTTTCTGGCGCGAAAAATCAAAATAAAAATTATACTTTTACAAAGCGCTCACAAGGACTATGCCGATAAAATAATTACGTTTTTAATGGGCAAACTCTCGCACAAAAAAGACAAAATTTACATCGTCAGCAACGATAAATTTTACGACGACGTGATAGATTTTTTTAATAAACAAGATAAAAACGGCGGCAAATTCCATAAACTCAAATTCGACTTCAACCGCTCGCATACGGCGCAGCTCATCGAAGAAAATCAAGACGAAATCGCGATCTTGATACGAAACTCGGGCAGCCTCAGCGAACTTCATATGAAAATTATCTCAAAATTCGGCAGCAAAAACGGCGCCGGCGTGTATAACGCGCTAAAAGAGGACGCGAGGAAAATTTACAAAAAACCTCAAATAGAAAACGCGCAAAAAGGTGAAGTAAAGCGTATCGCAGCGCCAAATTCCGCAAAATCTAGGCCGGCGATGCAAGGCGACGAGCAAAAACTTGGCGAGCGAGAAAAAACGCAAACAGAGTCAAATTTAAGCGGCGAGGTTTTAGAGGCTCAAATCACCAAGGCAAAAGAGCAAAATTTAGAAAATCGCTCGCAAATCGATCAAAATTTAGAGTCTCTAAAACCGCAATCTTTAGAAAGCGAAAACGGCGTAGCGGCAAATAATGAAAATTTACAAGAGACAAAAGTCGTAGAAGCAAATTTGAGCGATGATCCGGGTTCTACCGAGCAGCCAAAAGACGCGGAGCAAAATTTGAGCGACAAAGCTTTTAGCGAGAATCTTAAAGCGGAGGAAAAAGGGCAAATTTTATTAAACAAGCGTCCGCCGCAAAAATCAAAGCAAGCTCCCGCACCGCAAAATGAGGCAAAAAATAAAGCTGAAAATACGGCAAAAGCGCAATCATCGCTCAAGATAGACGAGGTTAAAAAGCAAGAGATTAGAAAAATCGCGTTTGAGAGTAAAAATTTGGGTGATTTTCATAACGGACTAGTGAAAAAATACGGCGCAGAGGACGCCGGCAAACTGTATAAAGCGCTAAAACAAAAGGCAAAAGAGTACCTAAGCAGGCGCAACGCAGCGAAATAGAGTTAGCGTTTTTGGCTGCGGCTTTTAAAATTTGAGGATTTGCGGTAAAATTCGGACGCAAAATCATAAATGTAAGGGCGAAAATGATCTATCTGGTCGGGTCAAATTTGGAATTTGAGGGCGTAAAAACGCTGGTTTTAAACGAGATCAAATTTAATAAATTTAGCGTAAATTTGGCCGAATTTGACGCGCTGGTTTTGACCTCTAAAAACTCCGTAAATGCGCTAAAATTTAATCAAATTTTGCCTGCTAGTTTGCAAATTTGCTCCATCGGCGACGGCACTAGCCGCGCGGCTAGCGAGTTTGGCTTGGCTCAAATTTACACTGCACAAAACGCTCACGGAAACGACTTTGCCGCCGAGATCGTACCGTTTTTAAAGGGCAAAAAAACGCTATTTTTAAGAGCGCGCGAGACGGCTTCTAACGTTGGTGAAATTTTGAGAGAAAGCGGCGTAAATTTGACGCAGATAATCGCTTACGAAAACGTTTTTAAACCGCTTAACGAGGAGCAAAAACCGCCCAAAAACTCCGTGATTATTTTTACGGCTCCCTCGGCGGTGCGAAATTTTACTCGAAATTTCGGCTGGGATGAGAGCTATAAAGCCGTCGCTATCGGGCTTACAACTGCAAAAGAGCTTGGAAATTTTGCCGTGCCCGCAATGAGCGCCCAACAAAATATAAATTCCTGCGTAAGCCTCGCAAAAACGCTACTTTAAGCTAAAATTTTATATAATAGCCTTGCCTGAGTGATTTGGCAGCGTATTTTTATAGGGTCCAACGCATTAGTTTCGGCGAAGATGTGCGGCGACCGTGCGACGCGGCTTCGTTTGAGCGTGCGAGCGCGAGAAGTTGCGACCTAAAGGAACCGCCTATTTGCAAGGTTGGCTTTGAATTTTCGGGCCACTTATATGCGCACCGCTCACTTGGGTTTTTATTTTTGGAGAAATTATGAAAATTTTGATAATCGGAAGCGGCGGGCGCGAGTACTCCATAGCTCTAAAACTTCAAGAATCCCGCAAGCACGAGCTTTTCTTTGCTCCGGGCAACGGAGCCACCTCAAAACTCGGCACGAATCTAAACCCCAAAGATTATAATCAGCTCGCAGAATTTGCTAAGACAGAGCAGATAGAACTAACGATCGTCGGTCCCGAAGCGCCGCTAAGTGACGGCGTCGTGGATATCTTTAAGGCGCGAAATTTAAATATTTTCGGACCGAGCAAGGCTGCGGCCAGGCTCGAGGGTAGTAAGGCGTTTATGAAGGATTTTTTGGCCAGAAACGCTATCCGAACGGCTGCCTATCTAAATACCGATGATTACGATGCTGCGGCTAAATTTATCGACTCTCTTGCCGCTCCGGTCGTCGTTAAGGCTGACGGACTGTGCGCGGGCAAAGGCGTGATAATCGCGCAAAGCCGCGAGGAAGCAAAGGCTGCGGCTAAGGGTATGCTAAACGGAGAGAGCTTCGGCGAGGCGGGCAAACGCGTGGTCGTGGAGGAGTTTTTGGATGGATTTGAGCTT
>CAUQJW010000172.1:0-2636 GCA_963518485.1 uncultured Campylobacter sp. | reverse complement strand
TATTAAAATTTAACAATCAATTTTTATACGAACGGTTTTTTGACGAATCGGCGAACCTTGACGGACTTGATTTTATCATCATCGATACGGGCGCTGGTATAGGCGGAAACACGCGGTTATTTTTAGAGGCTGCCGATGAGGTCGTGGTGGTTACTATGCCCGATCCTGCCGCGATAACTGATGCCTATGCCGTTATAAAAATCACCTCAAAAGATAAAGACAATCTTTTGATGGTTTTTAATATGGTAAAAAACGAAAAAGAGGCGATGAGGATATTTGAGCATATTCAAAAAGTGGCCAAGGCAAATATCGAAAATCCGCTAAATTTGGAGTTTTTAGGCGCTATTAGCGAGGATAAAAGCGTCTCAAAGAGCATAAAACAGCGTACGCTTTTTACCGACGATAGCGAATTTAGCGTAAGTAGCGGCGAAATGAACGAGATAGCCTCGAAATTACTTTACAGAGTGGAACGAAAAGTGCTTGAAAATAAGGCCAAGAGCTTCGGAAGCTTTTTTAAGCGCTTGATCGAGCAGTTTTAAAGGAGTAAATTTGAGAGCGGAAAATTTTATAGCGTTTTTTACCGTTTGCGGTTTTTTTATAGGCCTAACTTTCGTTAGCGTTAAGTTAAACGATCCTATCGAAATAATGCTTTATACGTTTTTAATAACTTTTTTCTTTTATCTTTTAATACACGTTATTATTATGAACTACGTAGACGTAAGGCGTCTTTTAACGCAAAGTTTCGACAAGCAAACGCATGAAGAAAAGGCCGATTATTTAATCTCCGAATTAGCCGTTAGAGAAAAAAGAATGGAAGGAATTTTAAACAAAATAGCGGCCGAAAACGTTATGATACAAAAATCGCTGGGCAATAAAAATGAACGAGCAAAAGCGAAAGCAGCTTAGCGCATACGCTCAAACTATAAAAAAAGAACAAGACGATATAGTTTTATCCTATATGCCTGCGCTTAGAACGATGGCTTTTAGGCTAAAAGAACGTCTGCCGGGCAGCATAGACGTAAACGATCTAATCGGCGTAGGCGTAGAAGAGATGATAAAGTTATCTAGAAAATACGATAAGGATAGAAACGATTCTTTTTGGGGCTACGTCAAAAAACGCGTTTACGGCTCGATGCTCGATTTTTTACGCGATTTAGACGTTATAAGCAGAACCGATAGAACGTTGGTAAAAGCTATAGACGCGGTAACGAATGAGTATTTTAACGAACATGAAACCGAACCGGACGACGAATACGTGGCTAAAATTTTAAACGAGGACGTAGAAAAAGTAAGAGAGGCTAGAAACGTAAGTTCGGTCGTGTCGACTTTGCGTATAGACGACCAGATGGAGCTTATGAGCGACGAAGATACGTTAGCCGCGATAGAAAAAGAGGATTTAACGGAAAAAATTCAAGCCGTTTTACAAGAGCTCGACGAACGCGATCAGCTGGTTATACAGCTTTATTATTACGAAGAGCTTAGTTTAAAAGAGATAAGCGAGATTTTACGGGTTTCGGAGGGGCGGGTTTCGCAGGTGCACAAAAGGTTAATGCAAAAAATCAGAGATAGGCTCGAGGGTAGATAATGGCCGATATTTTAAGTCAAGAAGAAATCGACGCGTTGCTTGAAGTAGTGGATGAGGACGGCGAAGGCGATACTAGCGCGATAGGCAGTATAGGCGCGCAAGAAGAGCAAAAACAGGTAATTATTTACGATTTTAAACGCCCAAACCGCGTCAGCAAAGAACAACTACGCGCTATAAAGGGCATACACGATAAGCTTGCGAGAAACTTGGCCTCTCAAATTTCAAGCGTTATGAGAAGTATCGTCGAAATCCGCCTGCACAGCGTAGATCAGATGACTTACGGCGAGTTTTTGATGAGTTTGCCTAGTCCTACTAGCTTTAACGTGTTTTCTATTAAGCCGCTTGACGGCAATTGCGTTTTAGAGGTTAATCCCAGTATCGCCTTTCCGATGATAGATCGCTTACTGGGCGGTAACGGCGAAGGCTTTGAGGCAAATAGGGAGCTAACTGACATCGAGGTAAATTTACTAGACGCGATCCTTAGGATGATGATGCAGCGTCTAAAAGACAGCTGGGCGATGATAACCGATATGTATCCCAACGTTGAAGCCAAAGAAAGCTCGCCCAACGTCGTTCAAATCGTCAGCCAAAACGAAATCGTAATAATGGTCGTAATGGAGATTATAGTCGGAAATTCAAGCGGTATGATAAATATCTGCTATCCCGTGATTTATCTAGAACCGATTTTAAGCCGTCTAGCTAATCGCGATATAATGCTTGGCGAAACGTCGGCCAAAAAAAGCCGAAATAAAGAGCTAAAAACGCTAATCGGCCGCGCCGAAGTTCTATACGAAGCGATACTCGGTCAAACGGTAATCAGCGTAGACGAGTTTTTAAATTTAAAAGAGGGCGATATATTAAGGCTTGATCGTTCGGCCGATAATAAAGCTATCGTAACGATAGATAAAAAAGACGTATTTTTAGCCGAGGTCGGACTACATCGCTTTAGAAAATCGATCAAAATAGAAGAATTAATCAAAACCGATAAAGACGAGATAAAATACATCCTAGAACAGTATGAAGAAGAGCGAAGGGCTAAACTCTTAAGCTA
>CAUQJW010000171.1:0-2659 GCA_963518485.1 uncultured Campylobacter sp. | reverse complement strand
TATGGTTTCAAGCTCGGATTTTAGCTTTAAAACGATTTCTTGATGATATTTGATATTTCCTTGAAGCTCGGAATGTTTAGATACTAGAGCGGATATTACGTGAGATTCGGCCATATAAATCCTTTATGATATGCTATAATAGGCTGAATTTTAGCGGATTTTAGAATGAAAGTCTTGTGCAGATGCTACATAATACCGAAATTATCAATAAAGAAAAAAGTATGCGCGTTTTGACCGCAAAAGTAAAGTTTTATATGAGATGGAAAGTAGATATGAAAAACAAAAAACGCGAAATCACTAAGAACATAATCAAAAAACTAAGACTAACCGATGCCGAATGGTCGGCTATCGAAAAGAAGCTAAAAGAAACGGGAACGACCTTTTCAAAATTCGCCCTAAGTTCAATGCTGTCCAGGCGAATTAGACTTCCTATCGAAAGGGAGCTTTTAGCTGAGTTAGCTAAACAAGGAAACAACCTAAACCAAGTGGCTGCCAGGTTAAACCGCGACGAAAGTTTAGATAGGGTCGGACTAAAAATCATAGCCGATGACAACGCCGTCTTACGTCAAATTTATAAGATATTGGGAAAGTAATGGAAGCTATCGTAAGGCTTGCCTTTTTTGGTTATATTTTCATCGCAAAAAGATAGACGGGAGCTATTTATGCTAGTTAAATTTCTTCCTACATATACGGGCGGCGGTCTTGGAAGTATAAACTATCTACTAAACGAAAGAAAAGCGGCCGGAACTGCTAGGGTCGTAAAGGGCGACGAGAATTTAACTAGAGCTATTATTAAAGGAATCGACTTTAAGCAAAAAACATGCTTTGGAGTTTTGTCATTTGAGGAGAAGCATGATTTCTTAACCGAAGAGCAAAAGCTAAAAATAATAAAAGATTTTGAGCGCGCACTGCTTGGGGACTATATGCTAGAGCGGGTAAATGTACTCTGGGTCGAGCATTCGGACAAGAACGGTCGGCTTGAGTTAAATTTCTTGATCCCAAAGATTGATCTTATAACAGGTAAATCATTTAATCCATACCTGGCTAAATTTGACCAACATAGGATTGATTTGATTAAAAGAATGATTAACGACGAATATAACCTTTCTAGCCCCGACGATCCCGTAAGAGAGCAAACGATATCGGCTAGCAAGAAAAACATAGGACGCTACCAAAATTTAGAAGAACTAGATAAAAAGCTACACGAACTAGTCAAAGAGGGATATATCAAAAATAGAGATCATATGATTGAGCTTCTTAACCAAAGCGGCATTGAAGTAACTAGATCGACAAAGAAGAGTATAACCGTAGTACTACCTAATCTAAAAACAAAAAATCGTCTCAAAGGAGGAATATACGATGCAAATTTCACAGGCGCTCAAGGACTTGGAGAGCTCGGCCAAAGCTCAAGCAGAAGAATTAAAGAGTTCCATAATAGAGATACACAAGCAGAGTGCGAAAGAAATAGGCGAAAGCTTGAAGAGCTTATTGAAAAGCGAGATAGATTCAATAAGCAGAAATTTAGAGCCTCGCTTTCAAGAGATAATATCGAACCAGAACAAGAGCAAAAGACGGATATCGGCGCTCACGGCTACGATAGCGCTAATAATCGGAATAGCGGCGGGCTGGACGGCTCAAGGAGCGAGGCTAAATTTGGAAACGGCTTGGTCGGTGCCCAAAGACTGGAGACACGAGCAGCTCAGCGAGGACGGGACTCAGACGCACTATTACATAGCAATCCCTCGGAGCAAGGAGATCTTCGAGCAAAACGACAAATACTACATACCTATGAGAACGGAGTAGAAGATGACGACGTTAGAAGAAGCATTGCTCGAAGAAAACGAGAGCTTGACGCAGATGATCGAGAGCGAAAGGAGCGAATACGAATCGCAGAAGAGGGCCTTGATCGAAAAATACGAGAAGGAGTTATCGAATTTGCGGCAACAAGCAACCGAGTTAGCGCAGTATGTCAAGAATTTGAGCGACGATTGCAACGATGCCTTATCGAATGCTTTGCAAAAACAAAAAGATATGTACGACAACTTAATGACGCGTTTAGAAGAAGGATTAAGACTGTCAGAAGAAGAATTGCAAAATTTGAGGGTAAAATACTACGCTTTGCAGATGGACTACGAGAAGTTGAAAAAAGATGTAGAAAATTTATAGATGAATGCGAGCATGCAAAAATGACTGGCGTACGCCGTACCGTAAAAAATACCGAGAAAGAAAATACTATAAAATCAGATACGCCCGGATTAGTCTAGGCATATCCCGTCAAACCTGCCGCCGCATGAATATACTTTTTGGTTTCTAGGCTCTTGGGGGTTTTTTATTCTTAATTAAATACGATCCGCCAAACTAATTTTATTATCTTGTCATGCGCACTTATAAATAAAAAATTAATCGACTGCCCCCCCGAGTTCTTGCGGAGATACGCCGGTAAGCTTAAATATTTATTAAAATAGCCTACTTAACTCGGCTATTTTAATAAATACGGTCTGGGCAAAAACGTGGGTCAAGGGAGCGGCAAGCTCTCCTTGCGAGCCTCTCGCGGGGCCAAAACGTTAACGTTGCGTGGCCACGTAGAGTATGCTCGCCCAAGATTATGCTCGCCCAAGATTATGCTCGCCCAAGATTATGCTCGCCCAAGATTATGCTC
>CAUQJW010000170.1:0-2722 GCA_963518485.1 uncultured Campylobacter sp. | reverse complement strand
CGTTAACTGCGGGTATCGGCGGCTCGATGATTAGCTTCGGTTCTGCTGCCGGCGTTGGCGTCATGGGCAAACTAAAGGGCATATATACCTTCGGCGCGCATATGAGGCTTGCTTGGACGGTAGTAGTCGGCTACGTCGTATCCGTGGCGATTTGGTACGTGCAGTTTGAAATTTTGCATTTATATTTTTAAAGGGCGGGCATGAATAACACGATAATAGTTTTGGATTTTGGTTCGCAATACACCCAACTAATCGCTAGGCGCTTGCGCGAACAAGGCGTTTATACCGAAATTTTGCCTTTTAACGTCAAGGTTGAGGAGATTAAAGCAAAAAAACCAAAAGGCATAATCCTAAGCGGCGGACCTGCTAGCGTCTATGCTCCTGACGCGTATTTTTGCGACGAGGGCGTATTTAAGCTAAAACTGCCGATTTTAGGCATTTGCTACGGTATGCAGCTTTTGGCGCACAAATTCGGCGCCCAGGTCGCTCCGGCCTCACACAAGGAGTACGGCAAGGCCGAGCTAACCGTGACTAAGGCGCACCGACTTTTTACCGATTTACCCCAAAAGCAGATCGTCTGGATGAGCCACTCCGACTTCGTAAAAAATTTACCAAACGGCTTTGAGGCGATGGCTACGAGCGAAAATTCGCCTTATTGCGTATTCGGCGACGACGCGCGCAAATTTTACGCTTTGCAGTTTCATCCCGAGGTGCAGCACAGCGAGTTCGGTACACAGATATTAAAAAATTTCGCCAAATATATCTGCGAGTGCGAAAGCACGTGGAATATGGGCAGTTTCGCCAAAACCCAGATCGCCAAAATCAAAGAAACCGTGGGCAACAAAAAAGTCCTTTGCGCCGTTAGCGGAGGCGTGGATAGCTCCGTCACCGCCGCGCTTTTGGCCGCTGCGATACCGCAAAATTTGATCCTAGTTTTCGTCGATAACGGACTGCTTAGAACCGGCGAGCGCGAGCAGGTCGAGGCGACCTTTAGAACTAAGCTCGGCGTGGAGTTAGTTAGCATAGACGCGAGTAAAACTTTCCTAGAAAGGCTTGCCGGCGTAACCGATCCGGAGAAAAAACGCAAGATAATCGGCGAAACATTTATAGAAATTTTTGAAAAAGAGGCTAAAAAACACGATAACGTCAAATTTTTAGCCCAAGGCACGCTCTATACCGACATAATCGAAAGCTCGGTCGTAGGTGCCGGAAAGACGATCAAAAGTCACCACAACGTCGGCGGGCTGCCTGATTGGATGAGCTTTGAGCTAATCGAGCCGCTACGAGAAATCTTTAAAGACGAGGTGCGCCAGCTAGGCCTTGAGCTAGGTCTTTCGCGAGAGCTCGTGTTTCGTCACCCGTTCCCCGGTCCGGGCCTTGCGATCCGCATAATGGGCGAGGTAAATACGCCGAGCCTCGAGCTACTGCGCAAAGCCGACGTGATCCTACGTGACGAGCTAAAATCAAGCGGCTGGTACAACAAAACTTGGCAAGCTTTCTGCGTGCTTTTAAACGTAAATTCAGTCGGCGTAATGGGCGACAATCGCACCTACGAAAATGCCGTGTGCATACGCGTAGTGGACGCTAGCGACGGCATGACGGCTAGCTTCTCGCGCTTGCCGTACGACCTGCTAGAAAACGTCTCACGCCGCATCATAAACGAAGTAGACGGCATCAACCGCGTAGTTTACGACATTTCGAGCAAACCTCCCGCAACGATAGAGTGGGAGTAAAATTTAGGCGTTTCACGCCTAAATTTCATTTTAAACCGACTCAAATTTGCCCAAAAGAGATAACCCCTATCAACAAATCGCTTGAAAATTTTCGCTACAATGACGCGTAAATTTACGAAAGGAAGAAAAATGAGTAAAATTTACAATCTAAACGCCGACACGAAAGTCGTCGCAAAAAGCGTTGTTAGCAAGAGAATTTTTGATTGCGATAACGCTCACGTCGACGTGTTTGCTTTTGATACGGGCGAGGAGCTAGATCACGAGATGCTATTTTGCGACAGCCTCGCGTGGGTTGTAGAGGGCGGCGCGAGCCTGCACTACGGCGACAAGCAGATGCGCTTAGGCGGCGAACAGGCCTGCCTGATAGAGAAAAAAGTATGGCGAAAACTAGTTTTCAACGAACCGACGAAATACGTCTCAATCGATTTTAAGGAGGACTTAATGATAGATCATTTACCTAAGGCGGCTATTTTTAGCCTAGTGGACGCAGTCGAATACGAAGAAGGTAAAATCGTGAGCAAAACGCTCGTCAAAAACGAAAGCGGCTCGATGTCGCTACTGTCGTTTTCAAAAGACCAGCAGCTCTCCACTCACGCGGCTCCGGGCGACGCGCTTTTGGTCGCGCTTGACGGCGAGATAAAGCTAACCATCGGCGACGAGCATTTTGATATCAAAAAAGGCGATACTATCGTGCTTCCGGGTAAAATCCCGCACGGACTAAAGATCCCGGAAAAATTTAAAATGTTACTCATCGTAACAAAAGATAAGATGTAGAGTTTCGGGGCAATGCCCCGACTCGTTTAGGAAATATATGGCAAGATTTATAATAGATGATGAAAACATAAGCGTAGATAATCTAGCAACGCTAAAAAAGCTAGGACAAAAAGATAAAATTTATATCGTAACGAACAATAGACAAAAGCTAAGCATCTCTGTTTTGGCGTGGTTTCTGGCGCGAAAAATCAAAATAAAAATTATACTTTTACAAA
>CAUQJW010000169.1:0-2723 GCA_963518485.1 uncultured Campylobacter sp. | reverse complement strand
ACGAGGTCGAGTCTGCCGATACCGTGCTTTGCGCCTAGGCGGTTTAGCTCGGCTAGCAGTGCGGCAGGGCTCATTTTTTTACCGTTTATGCTAACGGGATCGCCTTTTTCGTAGCCGATTTCTATTATCTCGCTTTCGTTTGGCGCGTCTTTTGGGCTTACCGTCCAGCGCCACATATCGGCTTCCGGAGCTTGAGCCGGGTTTTCAAGCACTAAGCCCTCGTAGCTGATATGGAGTAAATTTGCGTCCATAGAGTAGGGGCTTTTGCCCGGTTTCTTTTCTATTTTGATACCGTTTTTTTCTGCGTATTTTAGTAGCTTTTCGCGGCTGTTTAGATCCCACTCGCGCCAAGGAGCGATGATGGTTAGATTGTCTCCCAGCGCGTAGTAGCCTAGCTCAAAGCGCACTTGGTCGTTGCCTTTGCCGGTTGCTCCGTGACTCACGCCGTCGGCGCCTACTTTGGCGGCGATTTCGGCTTGCTTTTTAGCTATTAGCGGGCGAGCTATCGAGGTGCCTAGTAGGTATTCGCCCTCGTAAACGGCGTTTGCTCTAAACATAGGAAATACGAAATCTCGCGCAAATTCTTCTTTTAAATCCTCTATAAATATATTTTCGGGTTTTATACCGAGCTCCAGCGCTTTTTGACGTGCGGGTTCTAGCTCCTCGCCCTGGCCGATATCGGCGGTAAAGGTCACCACTTCGCATTTATACTCGTCTTGCAGCCATTTTAAAATAATGCTCGTATCAAGTCCGCCCGAATAGGCGAGAACGACTTTTTTCACGTCTTTTTTTGCCATTTTTCGCTCCTAAAATTAAATGTTTGATTTTAACTAAAATTAATTAAAATTGAGTAAAACCGAAACGAGATCTCCGTCTTGTTCGGTAAAAATTTATTTGCGTTTTTTATAAAAATATAAATAAAAAGCGGTCGATAACGCTACGAAAATCAATAACAAAATAACAATATGGGTTAGGGCGGCATGATCGTAGTCTTTGCCTAAAAAATATCCGACCGCAAGCAGTATCGCTACCCAAATACCGGCGCCCAAAGTCGTATATAGGCTAAATTTAAAAATATTCATACGCGCTAAGCCCGCAGGCAGGCTGATATACTGGCGAATACCGGGGATTAGGCGGCAGTTAAAAGTAGAAAATTCGCCGTGTTTATTAAAAAATGTTTCGAATTTATGCATTTTCTCCTCGGTTATACCGATGTACTTGCCGTATTTTAGCGCGAGTTCGCGTCCGAAAAAGTAGCATAGATAGTAGTTAAACACGGCTCCTGCGAGACTGCCTGCCGTACCGGCGCACCACGCTAGCGTTAGGCTCATCTGACCATGATGCGCGAGGTAGCCTGCGGGTATCATGGCTACTTCGCTAGGAAAAGGAAAAAAAGAGCTTTCTAAAAACATCATGATAAAAATTCCGCCGTATCCCCACGCGCCCACTGTTTCTAATATAAAATTTATTATCCCGCTTAGCATTTTGACCCTTGATTAAAAACTTAATTATATCGTAAAACTTGTAAATACGGCGACGAACGGTAATTATCAAAGTAGCTTGATTAAAATACGGGCAGGATCGCTCCGTCGTATCTTTTTAGGATAAACTCTTTCGTCTCCGGGCTGGTTGCAGCCTTAACAAGAGCTCTGATTTTCGGGCTGTTTTCGTTGCCCGCTTTGACCGCGATGATGTTGGCGTACGGGCTTTCGGTACCTTCGATAGCTAGCGAGTCTTTTTTAGGATTCATACCGATATCAAGGACGAAATTCGTGCTTATAGCGGCAAGATCGACTTCATCTAGAGTACGAGGTATCTGCGCGCCCTCAAGCTCGACGAAATTTAGGCGCTTCGGGTTTTTTACGATGTCTTTTGGCGTGGCTAGCTCAGTGCTTTTATCTAGCTCGATGAGACCCGCTTTTTGTAGGATGTTTAGCGCTCTGTTGCCGTTAGTAGGATCGTAGGCGATCGCGACTTTAGCGCCGTCTTTTAGCTCGCTTAGGTTCTTTATCTTTTTTGAGTAAAAGCCCAGCGGCTCAAGATGTATCGCCGCGGCGGTTATCAGAGTCGTGCCTTTTGTTTCATTGTGATTTTTTAGATACGGCCAGTGCTGAAAGAAATTTGCGTCCAAATCGCCGTCTTGCGTCGCTAAATTCGGTATCGAGTAGTCGTTTATCTCTTTGATGACTAGATCGTAGCCCTCTTTTGCTAGGATGGGTTTGATAAACTCCATGATCTCTGCGTGAGGTACCGGAGAGACGGCTACTACGATAGTGTGATCTTTGTCTGCTGCATAGAGGTTAAAGGCTAGCGCCAAACTTGCTAAAATTTTAAAAACCTTCATTATATTTTCCTTTTTTATTTTTTAAAACGGCGCTAAAAAGGTAAAAGCTTTTACGCCGTTTTATTTTTGGAGATTTTTCTCGACTATTTTTTATTTTTTCAAATTTGAGCCCTAAAATTTAAACAAAAAGCGCCTGTTGCGATTTTTTAAAGCTAAATTTTACGATGGCAAATCAGTCAAATTTGACGCGATCAGAAGCTCGGTATCACCGCGCCTTGGTAGCGCTTTATGATAAAGTCTTTAACCTCGGGAGTTAATATCGCTTTATCTAGAGCCTTGATTTTCGGGTTGTTTTCGTTGCCGGCCTTGGTCGCTACGTAGTTGGTGTACGGGCTATCTTTATCCTCGAGGATCAGCGCGTCTTTGGTTGGTTTGAGAC
>CAUQJW010000168.1:0-2738 GCA_963518485.1 uncultured Campylobacter sp. | reverse complement strand
TCAGCGGCTTCAAAGGCGGCAAATAAAAACGACGGAGTAGAGATAACTATAAACGAGCAAGGACAGTTTCAAATAAAAAATCCAAAAGGCGACGCTTATAATACCGACGACGGCGATATTCGATTAGATACTAACCCGTTAAGTCCTACATATAATACTACCGTACCCGGCACTCCAGACGCTAATCTAAACGACCACGATATGTATTTAACGGTAACTGGTTTAACTAATACCGCAGACGGAAGAAATATAACGGAAAATACTAAATTTACCGCCTCTCTTAGTCCTATAAACGGTTCGTTAAATAGCGGCGACGCTAGTAGGGTATCGGACGGTACTTATATAGCTGCTCATAGCTCTAGTACCGACATATACGATAGCTTAGGAACTAAGCATACTATAAAGATGGATTTTGCCAAAAGGGGCTACACGCCGAACGGAGGAACCGAGTGGAACGTAATAATCCAAGTAGCCGAGCCAAATACTATAAGCGACGTGGAACCGAAAAACGTAGTAACAGGATACGTAAGATTTAATCCGGACGGAAGCATAGCTACTTATAGTCCGGCTTCATTAACGTTCGGAGCGCAAAACGGCTCAGCCGGCGGTCAAACTATAAGACTAAATTTCGGTCAGACGGGAACTATGACGGGACTTACCAGCGCGGACGACGATTCGTCTACTAAAGATATAAGTCAAAACGGCTACGCTTCGGGCGATCTAACCGGAGTTAGGATAGATCAAAGCGGAACTTTAATAGGCGCATTTTCTAACGGCAAAAGCTTAGGTCTAGCTCAAGTAGCGGTAGCGAAATTCGCCAATAACGCCGGACTTTCCGCGGAGGGCGGAAACCTTTTCGGTATGACGGCAAACTCCGGAGAACCGATCATCGGAACTGCCGCGACGGCCGGACGCGGTTCGATTACCGCTTCAAGTCTAGAGATGAGTAACGTCGATCTCTCTCGCTCGCTAACTCAGCTCATCGTCGTACAGCGCGGCTTCCAAGCCAACTCAAAGACAATCACGACTAGCGATGAAATGTTAAATACGCTGCTTCAACTAAAATAATTTATTTCTTCGGGCTTTAGTTTCGTCTAAAGCCCTTTTTATTGATTTTTAGCTAAATTTACCACTAAATTTAACTAAAAGAGTCAAATATGCAAGTAACGCTTCTAAATTACACCCCGTTAAACATCTGCTCGCACGCGATCCGCACGTGCTGGCAAAGCTTCGAAAAAGGCGACAACGGCGGCAAAAAAGACGTCGAGCTCATAGAGCGCGTCGGCAATAAATTTAAACACGCCAGCACGCTAGAGCACCTCTCCTACAACTTCTACATCCAAGGCATCTCGCGCGCCCTGCTGCAAGAGCTAGCCCGTCACCGCGTAGCGAGCCTCAGCGTCAAATCAACGCGATACACGCTAAAAGAGCTAAAAAAAGAAGCTAAATTTGAGCTTGGCGACTTTGAGCGGGCGGCAAAATTTATAGTATTAACGGGCGACGAAACGGTCGATAACGCAAGCGTCAAAGCGCTAGAAAACCTGCGCGAAATCCTCGCAAACACCACAAAAAGCCTCGACATCGTCAAATACTGCCTACCCGAGTGCTACAAAACCGAGCTCACGTGGAGCGTAAACGCGCGCAGTTTACAAAATTTCCTCTCGCTTCGCAGCTCAAAATCGGCGCTTTGGGAGATTAGAAATCTCTCGTTAAGGCTTTACGAGTCGCTACCGCAGGAGCATAAATTTATATTTGAAAACCACGTAAACCAAGAATAACCTACGCCTTAAGACGTAGATTATTCGCGTGAGTAAGCGCGATAGCGATAGCATCGGTAATATCAAGAGGCTTTATTTCTTTAGTAATACCGAGAATTTTTTTAACCATAAAGGCCACTTGTTCTTTTTCGGCCTTTGCTTTACCGGTTACGGCCTTTTTTACCTGAAGCGGCGTATATTCGGCGAAATCGCCGTGAAGCTGTAAAATTTTAAGACTTAAAGCGCCGCGAAACTGAGCGAGTTTTAAAACGGTTTTAGGATTATAAGCGAAAAATATATCTTCAATCGCGACCTCATCGAATTTATGATTTTTAAAGATTAAATCAAGTCCCTCGCAAAGTTCGGTAATTTGATATTGCAAGGTATTCGGTTTTATTTTAATTAATCCTGC
The DNA here is from genome assembly GCA_963518485.1 of uncultured Campylobacter sp. Lineage (GTDB taxonomy): Bacteria > Campylobacterota > Campylobacteria > Campylobacterales > Campylobacteraceae > Campylobacter_A. The sequence continues at coordinate 569 of CAUQJW010000168.1, read as the reverse complement.
CTCGATTAAAACGGTTTTTATAGGCGTTTTTTCAAGCACCGCATAACCGCAATTTCGCGATCCCGGGTCGATTCCTAAAATTTTCATCACTGCCTTTTAACGAGTTTTTCACGTATTTTTCACTATGTGAAAATAATTTCAACGCCATTTTAACAAATTTAAGATAAAATATTTGAATTTTAAAAATAAGGTAGAAATTTGCTTGCGGACGAAGTTTTAGAACTGCTGGGAAAAGAGATTTTAACATCGGAATTCGAATGCTATATCAAGCAAATAAAATTTAACGAAAAAAACTCTACCTCCGAAACGATAGTTTACAACGCTCCAAACGAAATTATCGCTAAATTTATACAAACTAAATACGCTGGCAAGATAGCCCATCTTTTCGAAGTAAAAACCGGCATAAAACCTAACGTTAATATAACTTCTCAAAAAACGCAAAATAAAGGCTCTAAAAAAATAGACGTAAAAGAGATAAAAGCCCAAAGCAGTCTGCTAAATCCAAGCTATACCTTCGATAGCTTCGTAGTAGGAGACTCGAATGAATACGCGTTTATAACGTCAAAGAC
>CAUQJW010000167.1:0-2757 GCA_963518485.1 uncultured Campylobacter sp. | reverse complement strand
GTTTAGTACCATTCCGCCTATTAGCTGAACGTCGAAATGGCGCATATTTAGCGTTCTTTTACTAACTTCCCTAACTATCGCGAATACATCGTTTAAAACGTCGTCGGTAGTTTTTTCGCCGCTTCTTATAAGCTCTTTAAATTCTCCGAATTTAGCCTTGATTTCATCGTCGCCCATTGCTTGATAAACGCTTTCTAGCGAGTTTATTTGAGCTACTCTTCTAAAATATTTTTTTACCTCTCTATCATTTTTGGTTCCGAAAATTTTCTTTAGTATTCCGCCTATCATCGATTATGCCTTTTAGTTTTTATAAAGGAGGGATTTTAACATTTATTTATTTAAACTTAGCTAGAATTTCGCCCGAAAAGGAAAAATATGAGGAAATTTATATCTTTAATACTGCTTTGCGGTTACGGTTTCGCGGCGTTTGATTTTAGCTCTATAACTGCCGATTTTACGCAAACTGTTACTAGCGAAGAAGCTAGCGTTAATTACGAAGGAAATTTTTACGCCAGAGACGACAATAGAGCGCTTTGGATATACGCCAAACCTACTCCTAAAAAAATTTATTTCGACTCGGATAAAGTAGTCGTCGTAGAAGACGAACTAGAGCAAGCCGTAATCTCGAAGTTAGAAAATACGCCGAACATAACCAAGTTGCTAAAATCGGCTAAACGCATTAAAGATACGCTTTATAAAACCGAATTCGACGACGTCGAGTATCTCGTTACGACTGACGGCGATCTGCCTAAGCGCATAGATTATCAGGATAAATTAGGCAATAAAATCAAAATCGTTTTTCAAAACATTAAAAAAGACGTTACGATAGACGAAGCGACGCTAACTCCGATTATCCCGTCGTTTTACGACGTTATTAGGCAGTGATTATTCGCCGAAATCTTTACCGAAATTATCTATCTGATTTAGATCTAACGGCTTTAGCTGGATTTTATTTCCTTTTAAAATATCCTCAACCTGCTCTTTTTGACTTTTTACCGGAGCTTCGCTAATAGCGGTTTTATTATCTTTTAAAGCTTTTATTAACTCGTCTATTTTAGGTTCTCGCATAACTTTTAAAGATAAAATAAGCACCTCGTCGATATCGACCGAGTGTTTTTTGGCTGCGTATTTAACTAGCGTTTCTTTAAATTTTTCCTTACCTAAAGAAGTAAGCAAATCCTCTAAATAAAAGCTGCCGATTACGATATTTACGGCATCCAGTACGTAAGCTTCGTTATCGACTACGTCGCGTCCCGATACTCGCAAACTAACGCTTACTTTTTGTATAGAGTTAGATTTATCTCGCGAGTATAAATCATTCTCTAGCCCGTCTATACTTAACGTCTCGGCAAAGGCCATAACCGCGGCAAAAGCCAGCGCAAAAATCTTTTTCATACCTCTTCCTTAATGTTTTCAAATTTGTTTTCAAGATAGAATTTCTCGACCTCTTCGTCTATTTTAACGACGCTTTGCAAATACTCTCTAAACGGCCGACTTTTGCCGTAAAATATCCTCAGCTTTTTTGGATCTATCGCCCGCGAGAGCGCGACGTAGAGCTGCCCGTTGGCAAAGATATGATTTAGGTCGCAGACTAAATTTTCTATGCTCATGCCTTGGGATTTATGTATCGTGATCGCGTAGGCTAGCTTTAGCGGAAACTGCGTCAAAGACGCCCTCGCGCGCTCCTCGAGATGCTCGCCCGCCATCACAAACTCGCTCATGTCAAACCTCGCGCGCTCCACCTCGACGATCTCGCCGTTAGCTTTTTGCACGATGACGCTTTTTATCTCGCCGCCTTCTTTTAAAATTTGCATTATCTGTCCGCGCTCGCCGTTATAGTACTCGCCCCATTTATTTACGGTAAATATAACTTTCGCGCCGATTTTTATGTTTAAAATTTCAGGCGCGTAGAGGTTTGCGATCCAACGATCCAGCGCGTTTTCGTTTAAATTTTCATCGTAAATTTCCACTAGCGCCTCGGCTCTTTCAAGCGGCGCGGATAGTTTAGAGAGCATCTTGTTATTTAGCTCGTCCGCTTCGTAGTTTCGCCCAAAAAGCACGCTCGTATCGTCATCTACCTGCACGCTTGGCACGCGTAAATTTTCTATATAGGCAAACACCTCTTCGCTCAGCCGCCCGACGCGAAGCATGGATAAGATATCGTAAAATTTCTTATCTTTCGTACGTTTTGAGACGACTAGTTCGATATTTTTAAACTCAAATTCATGCCACGAGCTAGAGTTAAAAGCATAGAGAAATTTAAAGAGCGAGCTACCGTCTTCGCCGTTTTTTCGCACGGGCGGCAACTGATAAAAGTCGCCAACAAGCATCACGCGCCCGACGAATCGAGAACTCATCAAGCGGTAATAAATCATATCCATGAGCCCCGCGCTGATCATCGAGATCTCGTCTATCACGATGAGATCGCAGACGTCTAGCATCTTTTTTAGTTCGCCAAGTTTCGAGCGCTGTTTGCGGTCGTAGCCGCGCAGCTCCTCAAGGCTTGAGCAAATGCCGAATTTAAAAAAGCTATGCACGCTCACTCCGCCGACGTTTACCGCTGCAATGCCGGTGCTGCCGAGCACGACGACGTTTTTTAGCTCGCTTTTATAGTGCTTGATAACAGCTTGCGTGAGGTGGCTTTTGCCCACGCCGCCGCGCCCGGTGAGAAAAACGTTTGATTTTTTTAAGATGTCTAGCAGCTGGTTTAACACAAATTTCCCTAATTTTTTGTAAAATTATAGCTTATTTTTAAGG
>CAUQJW010000166.1:0-2817 GCA_963518485.1 uncultured Campylobacter sp. | reverse complement strand
AGCTACGCTAGCGATATTTACGCCTACTTTAGAACTTAAACTTCCTATCATTTTTATGCCTTTTATCGGAGGTATTTAAACCTATATCGGCATAAAACGAAAAAACTTAAGCCCTTTCCTTTAAAAAATTGAATAAAATTTCGCTATAACCCAAATTTCCGCTCAAAGCCCTGCTCATAGTATCGTTATACATAGATTGATAAATACCGTCCGCGGCATCTTTTCCAAATAAAGAATTTTCGTTTTTTATAGCCGCGTCCAAAACCGCTTTTACCATAAAGGCTTCAAAAGCATCGGTCTGCTCTCTTAAAAGCGCGTCTTGCTTAGTACCGCTTTTACTAAAATCTCTTTTTACGGTTACCGCATCGGTAGCGGCCTTATTATAAGCGTTAATAGCCGTAGAAGTATCAAACATTATATAACCTCCAAATTTACGTGTATCGCGCCTACGCGTTTTAGATTTTCCATAACGGCTATTATATCGCTAGGGCTGGCGCCTAGTTTATTTAAAGCTCTTGCTATACTAGCGACCGTAGTTTTATCGCCGTTTATTAAAAGCCTATTAGAATTCGCGTCTACGGCCATACCGTCTCGGATGTCCACTACGCTTCTGTCTTGCGGATCTATTTCGTCGTATGCGTTAGGCTCTATTTTGATGGTTATATCTCCGTGAGTTATAACGACCGGATCTACCGCTACGTTTATACCGCTTACGATAGTACCCGTTTTTTCGTCGATAATGATTTTATCTAACGCCTTATAATCTACGTCGATACTTAAGATTCCCGCGATAAAATCGATCATATTCGCGTCGCTAGGTCTTGCGACCCTAACCGTGCGAGAATCCAAAGCTACGGCTAGCTCGCCGCCGGTATTTAAATTTATTGCGTTTTGAACGTTTGAAGCCGCGGCGAAGTTTGACTCCTTAAGACTTAGAAAAAACGCGTCTTGATTATAAATTTCGTAAGCCACTTCGCGCTCTACGAGAGCTCCGCCGAATACCGTTCCGGCCGTAACGTGATTTCCGGCACCCTTGCCGCCTAAAGTTAAAGCCCCTTGCGCTAAAGCGTAAATTTCGCCGTCTACGCCTTTAAGCGGAGTCATCAAAAGCGTACCGCCTTGAAGCGATTTAGCGTCGCCGATAGAAGATATAGAAATATCTAGCTTATCGCCTTGTCTAGCAAAAGGCGGGAGCTTAGCCGTTACCATTACCGCGGCGGTATTTTTTGATTTTATATCGTTAGGATTGATTTTCACGTTTACGCTTTGGAGCATATTGGAAAGAGATTGTATAGTAAATTCCGAGCTAGAACCGTCGCCCGAGCCGTTAAGGCCTACTACCAAACCGTAGCCTATTAGTTGGTTATCCCTCACTCCTACGATATTTGCTATATCTTTTATCTGCGCGCTAAATACGAAGCTAGCGAAAGCTAACGCGCAAAGGGCTAATCTCATTTTTGCTCCTTAATTTTATTTTAGCTTTAAGAAGCAAGAAACGTTCCAAGTTATTATTTACTTATAGTAACTAAGAGCGGTGTTACCGAATTTTTTAGTTTTTATTAGTTCGAATTTCCCTATACGATTCGGCACATTTAAAATACTAGTATGTTCGATCGCGATTAAAAATATTTTTTCGTCGTCTAGAGTTTCTACCATTTTATAGCACTTTTGATAAATTCCCTCAAAACCGTCTCTTATATCAAACGGCGGATCAAGATACAAAATAGCTTTACTATCGGCATCGCGTATTAATCGAGGAGTAAGCTCGAAAGTATCGGCGTTAAAAACCTCTAAATCTTCGCTTAAATTTTTTGCGTTTAAACGAGTCGTCTCGTAAGCGCTTTTATCAAGCTCTACGGCATAAGATTTTTTTGCGCCGTTGCTTAGCGCTTCGGCTGCCATTAGCGCGCTTCCGCCGAAAGCCTCTATAAAAATTTTACCTATTAAATCGTAACGAAACGAATCAAAAAACGAGCCTTTGACTATACTTTTAGTCGGACGCGTGGTTTGCGAAGACGGCAAAAGTATTTTTTTGCCTTTAAATTTTCCGCTCGAGATTTGCGCATAAAGTTTTTTCACGAATGCGACCTGATTAAATTAGTTAAATCTCTTTTAAAATTTCTTAAAAGTACGTCCAAATCGTTTTCAAACGTGCTTCCGCGCTCGCTTTCAAATCCCTCGGAGCTAATTTGCGTAGCAGAGTAAAACTCTTCGAGAGTAGATAAAAGAATTTCTTTACTAAAAGGAATTTTTAGATGCCCTGAATTTTGAGATATTAAAAATTGCGGCTTTTGCGTTTTAATCGGTCTATCTACGATGATAAAATCGCAGTCCTTTTTGTGCGAAGTAAAATCTCTTAAAAAAAGTTTTAAGCTTTCTTGAAGCAAGATACAATCGCAATCAAACGAAATTTTCATAATTTGTCCTTTTAAAATCGCGCAAATACTAGCAAAAATATACGTAAAAGCAAATAAAATTAAATTTTATTCGAAATTAGGCTAAAGAATTTTAAAATATCGCCGATATAGAAGACGAAAAGGAATTTTGACTTAACAAGGAGAAAAAAATGGAAGTTTCTAGGATAGACGCGCAACCGATGCAATACGCCTCGACGTCTCATGCTCAAACGGCTACGCAAAACAGAGCCGTAGAGCAAACGCAAACCCAAACGGACGTAACGAAAGAGCGCTTAGACGAAAGAAGCATAAGCGAGAAAGTAGCCGATGCCGTTAAAAAACTAAACGAACAAATGAAAGAGCTGGATACGAATATAAGATTCGGCTACAACGATAAAATTCAATCTATGTACGTAAACGT
>CAUQJW010000165.1:0-2822 GCA_963518485.1 uncultured Campylobacter sp. | reverse complement strand
TCGATTTTAAAGTAGAATTCGGCATAGATAGCGAAGGAAATATAATACTAGCAGACGAAATCAGTCCGGATAGTTGTAGATTTTGGGATGCGACTACTAACGAAAAACTTGACAAAGATAGATTTAGACAAGACCTCGGTAGCGTAAAAGTGGCCTATGAAGAGGTTTTAAGAAGAATTTTGGCGTAAGGATAAGTATGAAAGCCGTAATCGACGTAGTATTAAAAAACGGGGTTTTAGATCCCCAAGGAAAAGCCGTAGAACATGCGCTAAAATCTCTAGGATATAACGGAATAAGTAACGTTCGCATAGGGAAACAAATCGTATTAGACATAGTAGAGAACTCGGAAGAAAAAGCTCGAAAAGAGCTAGAGAAAATGTGCGAAGATTTACTAGCCAACACCGTCATAGAAGACTACGAGATAAATTTAAAGAATGAAAAATGAAAGTCGCGGTTATACTTTTCCCGGGTACCAATTGCGAACAGGATACTAAATACGCCTTTGATTTGCTCGGTTGCGAAACTCAAATAATTTGGCATCAAGAGGAAAATTTTAAGGCCGATTTAGTAGTTCTTCCGGGCGGTTTTAGCTACGGCGACTACTTACGCACGGCAGCTATAGCCAAATTTAGCCCGGCGATGAAAGGCGTAGTAAAACACGCTAAAAGCGGCGGATACGTGCTTGGCATTTGTAACGGCTTTCAGATGCTTTGCGAGTTAAAGTTACTCCCGGGCGCAATGAGACGAAACGAAAATTTAAACTTTATTTCAAAATATCAACATTTAAAAGTAATTTCTAACGATAATAAATTTTTATCGAATTTAAACGTTGGCGAAATCGTAAATATACCGCTAGCGCACGGAGAAGGAAACTACTATACGGACGAAACGACTCTAAAAAGCCTTTACGATAAAAATCAAGTATTGCTTAAGTACTGCGATAGAAACGGTAATGAACTTAACGTAAACGGATCGGTAGACGCAATTGCGGGAATTTGCGACGAAAGCAAAAAAATATTCGGTCTTATGCCTCATCCGGAGCGCGCCTGCGAGAAAATTCTAGGAACGGACGACGGCATAAAAATACTAAAAGGGCTTATTTGTTAAAGCTAATCGCCCTACTTTTAACGGTCGCTTTTGGCTTTGCTAGGGACGAAGTTAGCGTTTTTGATATGACGGGCGAAGCCAAAAGCGATACGAAAACGCAGATTTCCGTTCCTCAGCCTCTATCTAGGTCGCAAACTTCGACCGGTTCTAGAGCTCTATCCGAACAAAGCAAACCAAAAACTTCCATACCGCAAAATATCGCGCCAACCGACGAACCTTATATAAATTTAAAAGATTCGCAAGTATACGATAAGGTTATTCCAAACGAGCTAAAACTAAGCATTTCTAATATACCCAAACAAGTCTACGTCGTCGAAATATTTAAATTTACCCTTACGGCAAACGTGGGAGAGAATATCGCGGTAGATATACATGCTAAATTCGGCGATGGCGAAAACGTTAAATGGCTAAATCCCAATTTACAGTGGAACAACGTATCTAACGGTATTTATAAAGCGGAATTTTATGCCGAGCTTGGTTATAGCGATGTAGAAAATCCGAATATTTCGCTAAACCTTAGAAGAAACGGGGAATTTTTCCAAAGCTCGAGCATAACGTTAAATCTCCCGAAAATAATTAACCTAAAAAGCGACAAGAAATTTAACCGTATTGCGGCCGATTCTTTGGACGTAAAAAAATATAAAACCAGTAAATTCGACGATAAAAACCTAATAATGGTTGTCGAAGTAATTGCCGCTAATGCTAATCTATCCGATTTTTTTATAGACGATAAAACCATATTAAAACAAGGCGTAGATTCCGTAAACGGCGGATTTGCGTCTCAAAGCGGCTACTATTTCGCTATTTTCGAGCCTAGCAAAGAGAGCGTGGATTTTAATTACTTCAATCTAAAATCAAAAAAATTCGTCTCTTTTTCGCTGCCGGTCATAGTAGAAGATGACGAAATAAGCACTCAAATCGGTCTAAACCCGAAGCAAAGTAGTTTTGAAATTTATAAAGACGTCGCAGTCTACGTATCGCTAGGATTGTTTTTCGTATTGTTTGTATTTAGAAGAAGTTTTATTTATCTATTTTTGGTTATCGTTTTGTCCGGTTACGGGATCTATAATTACAATCCGTTCGGCAACGCTACCGTAAAAGAGAATGTAAAAGTTACGATTTTACCTACGACCAATTCGACCGTTTTTTACTCTACTAAAGATAAACAAAAGGTTGAAATTTTGGGGCAAAGAGAAGATTTTAAAAAAGTTTTATTTAGCGACGGTAAAATAGGATGGGTGCAAAAAGATGATCTATTCTAGACTTAAAGCGGCGTTTTTCGCAGCAGAATTCGTAATTAGCGTCTCTATCGTAGTTTTTTTTATGTGGATTTTTAATCCCAAGCATAGAGCCGTTAGACGGATATGGGCCAGAGTTCAGAGATTTTTCGGCGGATACAGATTAAGCGTAGAGGGTGAGTTTAGCAATGAAGCGAATTTACTCTTAATAAATCATCAAAGCATGCTAGACATCGTGGTTTTGGAAGAAGCCCATCCTGCTAATTTATGCTGGATATCAAAGGCCCAAATCGGTAAAATCCCTATAATCGGTAAAATTTTAAGCCTACCCAAAATGATAGCAGTCGAGCGAGAAAATAAACAATCGCTAATCAAACTGCTATCCGATGCCAAGGATAGAGTGGCTAACGGGCGAGTTTTAGCTATATTTCCGGAAGGTACCAGAAGCGCTACGGGCAAACTCCTACCGTTTAAAGG
>CAUQJW010000164.1:0-2846 GCA_963518485.1 uncultured Campylobacter sp. | reverse complement strand
GGAATACTCGCCGTCTTCGGTATAATAACCCTGCGATATGCTATGACGTAAAATTTTCCTACCGTTTTTATCATAAAAATATTGAGTAACGCGAGCCGCCAGCTCGTCTTTCGTCGCTTGAGAGCTAATAAAATTAGCATAAGCATTACCTTGCATATCGTAAATAAAGCCGTTTTCCGCATCCGTAGAGTCGTCCGGCAACTCGCCTCTGCGATAACCCCTAAACGCATAATCTATACTCAAATTTATACTATGAAAAAAACCTTCATAAGCTTTAGCTAAATCGGTATGAAGCGAAAATTTACTTGAATTTTCTACATATTTAGCATTTTTATCCCCGCTACCGGTCGGGCGATACATTTTATTTTTGTAATTTACTAAACTTAAATACGTATCGTTGTAGTATGAAAAACCGAAGTATTCGTCAGCAAGCGGAATATGCAAAGAAGCCGGTAAAGTAAAGTCGTATCTAGTAGCCTCTACGCCGATTTTACGCGTATAATTATGCGTCGAAACGTCGAAAGAATAAAGTAAATTAGGTAACACGAAACTATTTACAAATTTATGATACTGGAAGCTAGGATACTCTTGGAGCGTATCTTTGTTCTCGTTCGGACTACCGATTTTTGAAGTATCTACGTAGTATCTCGCGTAAACTCCGAAATAATGATCTTTCCCGCTTATAAAATAATTTAACTTAGATCTAACTAAAGAATCCTCGTCATTATTTTCGTCTCTACTTTTTAAATTTAAATAATCTATATCGTTTAAAGTCGTAAAATTAAGCCGTAATCCTTCTTGCAAATCGCCTTCTATTAGATGTTTTACCAGTCTGTCGCGCTCGTATTTTACGTCTGCGCCTTTATGCGTTTTATTTTTTAGCGGAAGTCTTAGCGAGTTTTTATCGATCTGTCTTCGGCGATAGCCCTCGGTATCTCTAAATGCGCCTAGCGTAACCGAGCCTCTGGAATAAGGCGAATCGGCAAACCTAAACGTGCCGTAGATACCGGCTCCTCGTCTAGTGCGGATTTGAGGATCAAACTGTAAGTCCCAACTATTATACTCGGCAATATAAATCGGCTGTTTATAGTAAAATCCGTCGCTTTTGCCGTAGCCAAGCTCCGGCGGCAAAAGTCCGGTACGTCTGCGCGTATCGGTGGAAAAGCCAAAATACGGCAGATAAAATACCGGAATGTTTCCTATATAAAATACCGGATTATAAAGGTGTAGGAATTTGCTCTCGCGGTTTAACTTGCCGCTGCTAAATTTAATCTTCCAGTCGGGATTTTGAACATTGCAGCTAGAAACAACGGAATTAGAAGTTATGTAATATTCGCCAGTACCGCTACTCGTATCGCTTTGCAACCATACTTCCATATTTTTATTCATCATGAAAGTAGTTTCGTAATCGCCGTCATTATTGTTTAAATTTATTTTGGCGTAAGAACATCTACTAACGTCGTTCTCGCCGCGTATAACGTTTACGTTACCGAATAGTTCTAAAACGCCGTTTTGTTGATCGTAAGAAGCCTTGTCCGCGCTTATAAAATAATCTTGCGAATAAACCAGTACGTTTTTATCGGCGGTTACTATTTCGCCTTCCCTACCTACGTTGTCGGCCAGAAGCTCTACGTCTTGGGCGGCAAAAACAAACGTAGCGATGAGAATAAGGGATAAAATTCTAAAAAACATCGACTACTACCGTTTTTGCGGCTTTATCTTGCCAAGTTTGCAAAAGAGAATTTGAGAAAGCCCAAACAAAACCTAAAAAAAACGCATTTTCGCTAACTACGCGTATAACGGCGCGAATTAACGAAGCGACAAAACTCGGTTTATCCAAAAGATAAACGTCTACGCAAACGATTTTCATCGCGATTTTTCCTACGGTAGCGCCGTAATACCACGTAAAAAAGGCTTGATAAACTATATCCAAAAATACTATTTCAAGTAATAGCCTAGAGGTTAAAACGATAATTTGCTCGTACTCTAATTCTTGAAATTTATCGGCGTAGATCAGATAAAATAAAATGGAAAGCAAAACCTTATCTATCCCCCACGCGACGGCTCTTTTGCCGACGCTAGCGAGCGTGATATTTTCGTTTTCGAGCCTGTCGATGACGCTTCTACTCATTCGCGCCCTTTTAGCATTTGCCAGGCGATATCTTTTCGGTACTGCGCGCCGTCAAATTCCACGTTTTGGCAAAGCTCATAGGCCTTTTGTTGCGCTTGTTTTATGCTTTTGCCAAGCCCCACGCACACGAGCACTCTTCCGCCGTCGGCATATATCTCGCCGCCCTGTTCGCTCACGCCGGCAAATGCTATGTGCGAGTTTTCAGGCACGTTTTTTACGCTGATTTTGGCCCTAGGCGAGCTTGAAAAAGGATAATTTTTACTAGCCATCACGACCCCGACGGCAAATTCTTCTTTTAGCTTCACGGGTTTTAGATCGCCTTTTGCCGCATTTAATAAAATTTCGCCCAGATCGCCGTCGATCAGCGGCATTAGCACTTCGCACTCAGGATCGCCGAAACGCACGTTAAACTCAAGCACGTACGACATACCTTTAACCACCATAAGCCCCACAAAAAGCACGCCGCAGAAAGGATTTCCTTCGGCTTTCATGCCTTTTAGAGTCGGTTTTACGACCTCTTCTTCGACCTGTTTTATTAGCTCGAGGCTTGCCAGCGGACTAGGGGCGTATGCACCCATGCCGCCGGTATTTGGCCCCTCGTCGTTATCTTTTAGGCGCTTATGGTCTTGCGCTACAGGCAGGCTAACGAAATTTTCGCCGTCGCAAATAGCAAAAAAGCTAAGCTCAAATACGTCTAAAAACTCCTCCACGACCA
>CAUQJW010000163.1:0-2867 GCA_963518485.1 uncultured Campylobacter sp. | reverse complement strand
TGTGAAAATTTCGCAGATTTTACTAAAATTCATATAAATTTCGCTAAAATTGCCGAGCTTACGGAGGATAAAGCGATCTGGTGGCGCTCGCGGACTTCAAATCCGACGGCGGGGCGGTTGACCGCTTCGCGGGGAGTTCGATTCTCTCATCCTCTCGCCGTTATACTTTCTTTATAAAATCCGAAACTATTATTTAAAAAAAAGCAAAATTGCGCTAGAATTGTCGTTTATCTCATCGTAACGGATTAGGGCTCTTATGTTTTTTATGGGTAAAAAAAATAAAAAAATCGGCTACAACGTCTTAAGTAAAGTATATTTCGCTAATTTAATAGTCGCCATTGCGGTAACGGCGATATTTGCATGTTGGATTAGCTGGAAATTTCAAGATATTAAAGAAGAGCTTACTACGCAAAACGATTATTTTAAAAATTTGATGAATAATCGCGCTTTGCTTGTTAAATTCGAACTAGACGCGATAGAAAGGCATTTGTTAAATCACGGCGAACACGATTTTGACGAAGTCTTGAAAAATCACCTAACCGATCCTAATTTATATTCTAATTTTTATTTGCTGGATAGTAAAGGAAGGATACTCGGTAGCTCAGACGATAAAATAGACGATAAACTCATCGGCTTTTTTGCGGCTTTGCCGTGGAAAAATACCTACTACTTTACTAACGGACTTTACGTTTCTTGGTTCGACGCGGACGATAACGGCAGCCCTATTAGGTTCGGCATAAAAGAATTTGCCGACGGTAGGGTTTTGGTCGCAAAGCTAACCTTGAAATCTATCCCCGGCGAGCTTGATAGGGTAAATAAAACCGGAAATACCGAAAATTCGATAATCAGCGCTCGCGGTAAAGTAGTATTTCATGCCGATCCTGAGCTTATGACGGGTTGGCTTAATATACTCGATATGTATTCTTTGGAAGAAGGATATCTAGAAAATTCTAAAATTAAGATGAGTAATATCGGCGACGAGTATTTTGATTTTTATAAAATCGGCTGCGTTCAGAATTCTAGGATTTGTATACTTAGCAGATATCCCGTAAAAACGGCTCTAAAACAAAATGCCGCGATACTCGCGTTCGGCTCGGTAGTAACGCTTTTTAGTATTTTAATGATATTCGTAAATACCAGATTCGTGAAAAATCAAATTCTAAAACCGATCGAAGAAATTAGGCATATCGTTAGAAAGCTTGAAAAAGGCGAAGAAATCTCGCGGTACCTAGAGGATTACTATATCAGCGAATTAGGAGAGATAAAAAACGGACTTTTGCGCATCTATAAAGACACTTGCGAGCAAAAATCTCTTTATTTGGATTACGAGCGTAAATTCGGCTTTTTATTCGAAAAAGGGCCTTTTATAATAATCCTAATAGACGCTAAAACCGGCGAAATAATAGACGCTAGCCAAAAGGCGCTGGAATTTTACGGCTTTAGCAAGGAAGAAATCGTAGGCAAAAGCGTTTATGATTTTACCGCCGCTAGACAAGGCGATATAGAGGGCTTTAGCTACGAGTTCGGCGCGGACGAGGCCGTTTACGAAATATCTCAAAAGCGCGCCGACGGCGAGGTAAAAGACGTTAGGGTAAATATTAAAAATATCGAAACCAGCGGCGGCGAGAAATACGGATTTTGCGTGGTTACCGACGTTACGACCGATAAGCTGCTAGCTAAAAATTCGCAAAATTCCGTCGTAGCGGATGCGTATTCGCCTGTTTTGAGCTTAGTTTGGAGCGAAGGACTTTTTGAAAATATAAAATCGGTATCGGTTAACTCAGAAAGGATTTTGGGCTACGGTATAGAAGAAATTTTAGATAAAAATTTCGATTTTAAAAAGATTATATATTCGGAAGATCTGGAACATCTCGTAAATGAATTTAATCTAAAACGACGGATATTTTCCGTTAGTAAAAAACAGCAATTCGAAACGCTAAAATCTTGCAGAATAATAAGAAAGGACGGAGAAATCGTGCCTTATAGTTTATGCCTAAAATTCGTTTCAAACGGCAGCGAAATAAGCGAGATAATCGGATATTTTATGGATAGCAATATGGCTTGCAAAAATAATATGATGTGTAAAGCCTCCTCAAGTAGGACGGAAATTTAATAAACGGCTTGTGCCGAATTAGGAGATAATCGTGGATGATATAAGCGTTTACGAACACGAGATACCGAGCGGCACGAGGCTGTATTTTGGACAAAGCGCGAAACTAAAAAGAAAGATCGAGCGCGCGGCGAGCGAAATTTTGGAAAAAAACGGATTTCACGAGATCGTGACGCCGTTTTTCTCGTATCATCAGCACCTAAGCGTGCAGCCCACGGCTCTGGTGCGCTTTAGCGATCACGAAAATCACCAAATCAGCCTGCGCGCCGATAGCACCGTAGACGTCGTTCGCATCGTGCTTAGACGCCTAAAAGATACAGAACCTAAACGCTGGTTTTATATCCAGCCGGTTTTTAAGTATCCTAGCTCCGAAATTTATCAAATCGGCGCCGAGCTAATCGGCGAGAGCGATCTGGCCACTAGCGTCAAGATCGCAAAGGAGCTTTTTGAGTCGTTTGATCTCGCGCCCGTGCTGCAAATCAGCCACATCGCGATCCCGCAGATCGTGTGCAGGCTTCTAAATTTGCCTATTTCGATATTTGAGCACGGCGAGATCGAAAAAATCCTAAATCAAAACGAAGAGTGGCTAAAAAGGCTAGCCTTCGTAAATACGGTGGGCGACATCGACGAGATTTTGCCGCTAGTGCCGAACGAGATAAAAACCGTGCTGCTTGAGATAAAAGAGCTAGCCCAAGCGGTAAAATATGAAAATTTAAGAATTGTTCCGTTATATTATTCAAAGATGCGGTATTATGAC
>CAUQJW010000162.1:0-2896 GCA_963518485.1 uncultured Campylobacter sp. | reverse complement strand
ATCTATCTCAACGTAATCGCCCTCGAAATAGCATATATGAACCGCTATTTAAGCGTCCTTGGATTCTATTTTTGCTTTTTAGTGCGTTTGTCCGCCGATAGTTACTTTATTGGCCTTTACGATCGCGTTTTCCGCTATATTGCCCTCGATATTTAGTTGATTGGCTTCCACGCTCATTCCGGCTCCGACGGCATCTTTGGTAATGTCCTTTTCGGTAATGTTTAAAGTTATGTTAGAGTCTAGTTTCGTGTCTATGCAACCGGTGGTTTTAAATGAAATTTCAGATACGTCGAGTTCGTCTTTTATATCTAACCTGCCGTCTTTGTCTTGACTTACGTAACCTGCTTTTTTAGCATAGTATTTTATACTTCTATCGTCGTATTTTTCTTCGATATTTTCGCTAATTTCAAGCATTTTAGCAACCGTCGTCTTAGCCGGCGATACTTTTAGTAAATTTCCGCGAACGTCGCGGCCGTTTTTGCCGTCTAGAGGCTTGACGTATTCGGCTATTAACTCGTTTTTTACTACGTCTAGTACGTATCCGCGCTTGGAGTAGTCGACTTTGCCGTATTCGTCTATGTTACTATTTTTGTTTTTATAGTGTAGAATTATTTCGTCATCTACTGATTTTACGGCATCTACGCCTTCTGCTATTACGAAAGTAAAATCTTGTTCTAGCGATTCTTTTACGCGCAGTATAGATGAAATTTTGTCTATTTCTTCTTTCATCGAGTCGTTTCTAACGCCTATTAAAATTCCTACTTTTAGAAGCTTTTTGTATACGTATTCTATTGACGAATCTTTAAATCCGTCGAAATATTTAATATTTGCGTCTTTTTTTAATGTCGCTATTATTTTAGTTAATTTTTTATTTATACTTATGGATATTTCCGGCAGCGGTTTTTGCGGTCTTTTTCTAATATCGAAAAACTCGACTCTAAAGCTCTGCTTTATGTTTTCTAGATCATTTACGAATACGTTATCGTCGTTAAAGCGGTATAATTCGCCTTGGTTTAAAATTCTAGGCTCGGTTTCGTTTACGAATTTACACTCGGTAAATATTTCTAGAATTTTAAAATCTATAAATTTAATATCTACCTTTAAATTTTTTACTAAATTTAATATTTCGTTTTGAGGCGTCGGCGTCTGTAAAACTACGGGTTCGAGATACAAATTTTCTTGCGTTTTCGCTTCTTGCACTTTTATCTTTCTTTGCGATTAATTTAAAAAATTTTATTATTATCTCTAAAATTTCATTAAAAACTCTTGATTTTACGTCTTTTAAAACTAAATTTGCCTATCATTGCGCTAAAAATTTAATAGGATTTTCGTGTTTATCAAAGGCTTTTTTTCAAACAGCATCGGCATTATGGTTTCGCGAGTTTTAGGGCTCGTGCGCGACTTGCTTACCGCTTCTACTTTGGGGGCGGGCATTTATAGCGATATATTTTTCATCGCGTTTAAGATACCCAATTTACTGCGCCGTATCTTTGGCGAGGGGGCCTTTGCCAACGCTTTTTTGCCAAATTTTACGAAATCAAATAAAAAATCGCTCTTTAGCGCCGAGATTTTTCTTAAATTTCTAGCCTTTATCGGCATTCTCACGCTTTTGGTAAATTTATTCGCCCCGTTTTTTACCTCCGTTATCGCCACAGGCCTAGCGCCCGGCGACATAAACGAAGCCGTCCCGCTCGTAAAAATCAACTTTTACTACTTAGCGCTCATCTTTGCCGTTACCTTTTTAGCCTCGCTTTTGCAGTATCGCGGACACTTTGCGACGACGGCATTTTCGACCGCTCTGCTAAATTTAGCCATGATCGGCTCTTTAGTTTTAGCTCGCGGACAGGAGCCTAAAGTCGTGGCTTATTATCTGAGTTTCGGCGTCGTAGTAGGCGGCGTTTTGCAGCTCATCGCGCACCTTATCGCTCTTAAATTTAACGGAATCTCAAAGCTCTTTTTCGGCGGTCTAGTTAAATTTGCCCGCGGCAAAAGGGCCGATACGAGGGGCTTTTTTAGCAACTTTTTCCACGGCCTAGTGGGATCGTCCGCGATGCAGCTAAGCTCATTTATGGATACGTGGCTGGCGTCGTTTTTGGCGGCTGGATCGATCAGCTATCTTTTCTACGCTAACCGCATTTTTCAGCTGCCTTTAGCGATATTTGCGATTGCGCTCTCAACCGCGCTTTTCCCTAAAATCACGCGCCAGATCAAGGCAGGGAGCGAAGCTGAAGCTCTAAAATGGATGCGAAAAAGCTTTGAAATTTTATATTTTCTGCTTTTTGCGGCGGCTATCGGCGGCATTATTTTAGCCGAACCTATCATCAAGCTGCTTTTTGAGCGCGGAAGCTTTACGCAGGCCGATACTGCGGCGACTGCAAACGTTTTGGCCGCCTATATGATCGGACTTTTGCCCTTTGGACTCGCCAAGCTTTTTTCGCTTTGGCTTTATGCGCATTTACGGCAAAAACTAGCCTCCAAAATCGCCATTATCACGCTCGTTTTTAACCTCGTTTTAGCAGTCGCGCTGATGCAAATTTACGGCGCATTCGGACTAGCGCTTGCTAGCTCGCTGGGCGGGTTTTTGACGCTAGCTTTAAACGTCAAATTTTTTGGGATAAGGAAATTTTTAGCTATAATCGAGCCTAAAAAAATAACGCTTTTAAGCGCGGTTCTGGCCTTAGAGGCAGTGATTTTGATATTTTTAAGGAAATTTTTAGATGCAAATTTTTGATAGCGTAAAGAGAAAAAAAGTGGAATTCGAGCCCGTAAAAAGCGACTTCGTGCGCATTTACGTCTGCGGGCCGACGGTTTATGACGACGCGCATTTGGGACACGCTAAAAGCGCGATTAGCTTTGATTTGCTTAGACGCACGTTAAGCGAGCTTGGCTACAAGGT
>CAUQJW010000161.1:0-2901 GCA_963518485.1 uncultured Campylobacter sp. | reverse complement strand
CGCCTGACTTCCCGCCTGAGTATATGGGCGTCGCAAAGGCTACGGCGGAGTCGTTTTTTGAACTAAAAACCAAATCTGACGTGCTTTGGACCTACGTCTCGCCTGCCGGAGACTACGACGCAAACGGCGCTCGCACCGGCAAATATGTGCTCGGTAACGATCACGTCATACTAAACTCGCAAAACGAGAGCTATATCAGCTACGCCGATCTTGCGATCGCGATCATAGACGAGCTAAAAAATAGAAATTTCGTGCAAAAACGCTTTACCGCAGTCGGCGAGAGAGCGTGAGCTTAAAATTTTGCGTAATTTAGCTAAAATAACGCCGCACGAAATTAACGTGCGGTTTTAAATTTAAATCAAGGCCGGTTATGCAAATAGGACAAAAATTTTCCATCGCTATCCATATCCTGCTTAGCTGCGAGTTTTTTAAGGACGAGAAAAACACGAGCGAGTTTTTAGCAGGCACGATCGGTACGAACCCCGTCATCGTGCGAAATATAATCAGGCTTTTAAAATCTGCAAATTTGATAAACGTAAGCGCAGGTACGGGCGGGGCGAGCCTGGCTAAGAAGCCTGATCAAATCACGCTTTTTGATATATTTTCGGCGGTAAACGAGGGCGAAAAGGGTATCTTTAAGATTCACAAAAACTCGCCGCCGCCTTGTCCGCTGGGAGGCAGGATCGAGGCGCTTTTGACGCCTAAATTTGGCTCCGCGCAGCAAGCGATGTTTGATAGCTTGGCGGGCGTAAATTTGCAAAATTTGTTAGACGAGCTAGCGCGATAAAATTATTGCTTTAAAATTAGTTTCTAATTAAAAAAACTAAAAATATTTTTAGTTTTAAGATAAATTTATTTATAATTCAAGGATTAAATTTAAAGGAGATTTCGTGCAACCAAACGCTAAACGCGGAATAATTCAAAAATATTTCGAAATTAATTTGCTTTTAAAAATTTTAGCCGGACTTATTTTGGGCGCCGTTTGCGGCATCATTTTTCAAGACGCAAAGGACGCGATAGTTATCCTAAAGCCTTTTGGCGACGTGTTCATCAGGCTTCTTAAAATGATCATCGTGCCTATCGTTATGGCGTCGCTCATCGTGGGCTGTAGTTCTATTTCGCCTTCGGACTTAGGTAGAGTCGGAGCTAAGGTACTGCTCTTTTATATTTTTACGTCGTTTTTGGCTATTTTGGTAGGACTTGCGGTCGGGCTAGTTTTAGAACCAGGAGTCGGTCTTAACATAACCGGGAGCGGCGACGTAGCGGGTAAAGCCGCAAATGCGCCTAGTATGTCGTCGATACTGTTAAATTTATTCCCGACTAATCCTTTTGAAGCTTTAGCAAAAGGCGAAATTTTACAGATCATAACTTTTAGCCTATTTTTCGGCGTCGCGCTTTCATTTTTAAAAGATAGCAAGGACGAGAGGCTGAGTAGGCTTGGAAATTTGATCTACGACGTATTTGACGGGATCAACCATATTATGTTTTACATCATAAGATGGATCATGGAGTATGCGCCGTTCGGCGTTTTCGCTCTTATATTTATCGTATTTTCGCAGCAAGGCGTAAAGGCTTTCGGACCGCTTTTGGGCGTTACGGTTAGCGCATATATCGGCTTTGCGGCTCAAATTTTCGTAGTTTATTTCTTGATTTGCTTAACCGTTAAAATTAGCCCGATTAAATTTCTCAAAAAAGTTCGTTCGCCTATGCTAACGGCTTTCGTTACCAGAAGCTCGGGCGGAACGTTGCCCGTCTCCATGAAAACCGCCGAAGAAGACATGGGTATCCCGAAGCAAATTTACGGCTTTGCTCTACCTGTCGGAGCAACCGTAAATATGAACGGTACGATCATATATCTCGGCATCTGCGCGATATTTATCGCAAACGCCGTCGGAGTGCAGCTTGACGCTGGAGCAAAGATAACTATCGTTCTAACGTCCGTCCTTGCCGCCGTCGGAACCGCGGGAGTTCCGGGCGCGGGCGCTATAATGCTTTTGATGGTGCTAGAATCCGTAGGGCTAAAGGTTGAAGCCGGAAGCGCCGTAGCCGCGGCGTATGCGCTAATTTTGGGAATAGACGCAATCCTTGATATGGGGCGCACGTCGATGAACGTTACGGGCGATATGTTGGGCGCTTTGGTGGTAGCCAAAAACGAGAAAAAATTAGACGAAGGTAAGTGGGCGGATTAGAATTTAATAATTTTTTGGCTAGAATCGCTAAAAATTCAAAGGAAATATATGATTTTTATCGATGATTGTTTGAAAAAGCCCACGCCTTATACGCCCGTTTGGATGATGCGCCAGGCGGGTCGGTATCTACCCGAGTATATGCGAGTTCGCTCTGCGGCGGGGGATTTTCTATCGCTTTGCAAAGACTATAAAAAAGCAAGCGAAGTCACGATCCAGCCGGTTGAAATTTTAGGCGTGGATGCGGCGATACTTTTTAGCGATATCCTAGTCGTGCCGCTTGAGATGGGTATGGATCTGCGCTTTGAAAAGGGCGAGGGACCCGTTTTTTCAAATCCTATAAAAACCGCCGAGGATTTGGACGCTTTAGACGTAGAAAAGGCGGTAGAAAATTTATCTTACGTTTATGATACGATCGGGCTTACGAGGCAAAATTTAAGCGCGGACAAGGCGCTCATCGGATTTTGCGGAGCGCCGTGGACGATAGCTACTTATATGATAGAAGGCGGCGGAACGAAAACTTACGCCGTTTGCAAAAAGCTGCTTTATACGAACCCGGAGTTTTTACACCGAATTTTAGCTAAGGTCACAGACGCGCTTACGCTCTACGTCAAGCGTCAAATCAGAGCCGGAGTAAATGCGGTGCAAATTTTCGACAGCTGGGCGGGCGCGCTGGAAGATAGCGCGTATATGGAGTTTGGCTGGAGGTATATCA
>CAUQJW010000160.1:0-2948 GCA_963518485.1 uncultured Campylobacter sp. | reverse complement strand
GCCGCCGGAGCCAGAGGAAACGATTTGGGTATAGGACAAGGGGATAACGCGAACGGGGAAGTAACTCCTGGAGATACGTCGTTTGGCGGCATAGAATTATCTTCGTCTTTTTATAGCGACGATATTTCTAACGGCTACTTTTCAAATTTAGGAACGGCCATGCACAATGCACGGCTAGATAGCGCGGAAGGCGTAGCTCAGATAAACGATATGAAAGAGCAAATGAAATCGGCTCTCGAAAACGTTAAACAACCTTATCCGAACCACACGCAAAATGCTTTTACGGCAGAGCAAATAGATAATTTAGTTAACGAGTATGCAAATTTAAAATCCGCTAAAGAACCCGTCGATAGTTCAAATAGCGCAAATTTAACGAATACGAACAATTTATCGAGACTATTTGATACTCTTGGAACCCAAGTTAGGATAGGGCAAAAAACGATAGAGATAGATGGACATCAATTCCAAAAAGCTACTGCGTCGATTCCTGAAGAAAGTATAGAAAAAATAGGCGACAGCGGTTGGGGACTAATCAAAAATGCCGCCGGAGAACCGGTAGCCGTAATGCCGATCGGTAAAATAAAAACGGGATTAAAACTAGGAGTCGGAAACGGCGAAATAGGTAACGAAACGCTAACTACGAGTATCAATGAAAACGCGCACGTCATATCCCACGGCGGCGTTCAAAAAATTTTTACTAACCATACCGATGCAGATAGCTATATGAAAAGTATCGGCATGCATTATATTGAAAATCCGGCTTACGATCCTATGGATCCGTCTGCGCCGTCTATAATTCCGGTAGATTCTAACGGTAACCAAATTTCATCTTACCAGGCTCATAGTTCTACGACTCATACTACAAATTTAACTACTCTAAAATTGCCGGCTAGTACGTTGGCGAATTTGAGGGTATTCGGTAGCGACGGAGACGATACGCTTATGCTAGACGGCGTAACCGTAAAAGCCGTTTACGGCGGTTCTGGGGCCGATAATATTACCGTCAATAATTCTACTGTTACGGAATATATTTCAGGCGATGCCGGAAACGATAATATAACCGTTAATAATTCTACTATCAACGGCAAAACTATTACTAATAGCGACGGTTTATCAAGCCATGAAGCTATTGCCGGAAATAGCGGACAAGATACAATAAGCGTAACGAATTCTAATATTACCGGTAATATAGACGGCGGAGCGGATAACGATAAGATAGAGGTTAGGGGTACCGGTATCAAAGACGGTTACGGAAAAGTCGTAGGCGATATCAACGGCGGAGACGGAAACGATTATATAAACGTAATGACCGACGTAGACGGTAACATAAATGCGGGCAGATCGTCTGACAACGGAGTGCCCGGCATCTTAGATAATCACTCTAGGTATCACGATAGAATTATGGTCGGAGCGGTACCTACGCCGGGAACTAGCGTTACCGTAAACGGAAACCTTACCGCCGACGGTAACGTCCTGATCGGTACGAGCGACGCTCGCATAAAAGGAAACGTCGTAGCAAATAGTGCCTCAAACCAAAGAGCAGAAATAAGTTTGGGCGAAAATACGAAAGTAGACGGAGATGTTATAGGTGGACACGGAAAAGACTTTATAGATATAAAAGGATATCATGACGGAACTAAAAACGCTATAGTTCGCGGTAAGGTCGATGCTAGGGAAGGCGACGATAGAATAGACGTATATAACGGTAGCGTAGGAGGTCTAATAGAAGGCGGAAAAGGCGACGATATGTTCAACCTATATAAAGGATCTCGCATAAATAGCATAAACGATATAGAAGGAAACAGCCAGCTTCAAGTAAGTAAGACTACGGTAGATAGTAATCTTAATTTTAACGGCGATACTAAAATAGAAGTAGTTGAAGGCGGTAATATTCTAACCGATCTAAATTTAAGCCATAATAATAGAATTACGGCAATGGGCGATAATGCCAAAATAACCGGCGATATAAACTTTAGTGGTAACGGTAAACAATTTGTTAGCGCAATCTATGGAGGCGAGATCGGTACCGTAAATTTAGGAAATGGACAAAACGAGGTCGTGGTTGGAAGCGGACGCAGCGGAACGTATCAAGACTCTAAGATAGATAACGTAAACGGCGGAGGCGGAACAGATACTATAAAAGCGTTTAGCGGAGGTATTATAAATAACCTAAATATACAAGACGGTAGCGGCGACGATACTATATCTATGTTTAGTACAAAGACTTCTTGGCGTAATGGCGACGATACGATCGATACGGTTATTAAAGGGGAGGGAGTTATAAATCATATCCAAAAAGATAGCGGAGATAACGTAATACACGGCAAGAGCATAAACGATATGACCGATGGAACGGAAAAGAGACACATTATAGTAGATAGTGCGCAGGATAGCAATATAAATCTATCTAGTATAACTGAACACGGTTTAAGCCAAAATCATGCGGGAGTCGTTAACCACGTATACGACTCGATAGACGTATCAAACGTATCAAACGCTAGACTTAAAATCGGTATCGAAGACGTATTAAACTTGCCCGAGAAAGATCACGGTATCGGCGAACTAGAATCTACCCTAAAAATAAAATACGGTTCGGACGATAAAGTAAAATTGGAAAGTAACGGTAGTAAAAACGGATGGCATGAGATTACGAGCGATGGGGATGCCGATAATAAAACATACAAAGCGGAATTGGATCACGGCGGTAATACCTATTCGGCTATAATTAAAGTCGACAACGATTCCGTTACTCCCGATCTATAGTCGAAGTCGATTATATAAAAGGAATAAATCCTTTTACGGGCAATACGACTAAAAGCATTCGCGTTACTTTACTTGGCGTCTAAAAAATAAGAATCGCCAGTTTTTATATAAATTTATCTTGGTCAAAGGCCAAGATAAATTTATAGCTTACCTATTTACTACGTTTATTTCATTTAATATTAATC
>CAUQJW010000159.1:0-2957 GCA_963518485.1 uncultured Campylobacter sp. | reverse complement strand
ATAGATAGACTAGAGGGCGGTAAAGTAAAGGCAAAAAACGCGATTATTAAAAAAGTAGTCGGCGGCGAAATAACGGCGCAGAATTTACAAATCGAGACGTTAGGATCTAATTCTACTATAAAAGTAGCGCACACCGCCGAAATCAAGGACGTAAAGGGAACTAATAATAAGATTACCGTGGATTTTAGCCTAGCCGGCGATACTCACGAGAGCGTAGAGGTATATCTAACTAAGCTTAACGAGCTGCAAACGGAGGCTGAAAAAATGCCCAAAGAGCTAGAATCCAAAAGAAACGCCATAGACGAAAATAGAGCGGCGGCGTATACTATAAAGCAAAAAATAGACGATTTTAGAGCAAATAAAATCACTCCGCCGGTAACTTTTATTAAAAAATTAAGAGAGTATCAGCAGTTAATCGGCGAATACAACGACCTTTTAAGCGAATATAGAGATAAGAGAAATAAAATTACGGATTTAAAAGAACGGATAAACGATCTACAAGACGGAGCTTTTGAGGCCAAAATCATTAATCGCGGCAAATGGCGCGAGTTTAACGAGATAAAATTTAAACTAGTAGATCCGCCTAGAGAAATAGTATATAACGCCAAAGAAAACGAAATAGCCCAAGTAATCAGCCTACAAAAAGTAGAAGACGAAGACGGCGAGATCGATTACGTTATAAAGAAAAATAACGATTTAAAATGAATGACGACGCCTTTTTAAAATTCGAAACGCTAGATAAAATCTTAAAAATAAAACTTTATGGAGAGTGGAATTTTAAACTTCCCAAAAAAGTAGTAAAATCTTTCGCCAAAGTAGCTTCTTTAAAAGACGTAGAGCATTTAGAAGTCGATTTCGGCGGCATTAACGACTTAGATTACGCGATAGCTATATTTATAAAAAATAGCTTAAACCAAAGCGGTAAAAAATACGTTTTTATGAATTTAAACGAGCCGGGCGAGAAAATTTTTAGTTCTATCGATAAAACTTTAACTTACGACTCTGAGCAAAATATCGCCGTTAAAAAAACCGGAAATCCGTTTTTTAAAATAGGAGAATCAATTTTTGAAAGCCTATACGAGGCGAGAGAAATTTTAAATTTCCTAGGCGAATGCTTGGTTAAATTTTGCGCATCGTTTTTCAAACCGTCGAATTTCAGAACGAAAGAAATTTTAGCCTATTTTCAAGACGCGGGTATAAAATCGGTATTTATCGTGTGCCTAACTTCATTTTTGATAGGTATAGTGCTAGCCTATCAAGGACATAATCTTTTGGCTAATTTCGGCGCATCCGTCGTGATAATAGAAATGATGGGAATTTTAACGCTTAGAGAGATAGCTCCGCTAATCGCTGCCATAATCGTAGCGGGACGTTTGGCTTCGAGCTTCACCGCGCAAATAGGAACGATGAAAATAACCGAAGAGGTAGATGCCATGAAGACGATGGGTTTCGATCCGTTTAAATTTCTAGTGCTGCCTCGCATAATCGCGCTTATAGCCGTCATGCCGCTTATAGTATTTTTAGCCGACGTCGCGGGCGTCATAGGCGAAATGACGGTAGTAAATAGCCACTTAGATATAGGTTTTCAAAGCTACTTAGATAGATTTAATAGGGAAGTAGACATAAGGCATCTTTACGTCGGTCTTATAAAAGCGCCGTTTTTCGGAGCCGTTATAGCTTTTATCGGCTGTTTGCGCGGCTTTGAGATTACCGGCGATACGCAGAGCGTCGGACGATATACGACCGTTAGCGTCGTAAACGCGATATTTTGCGTTATCGCCGTAGACGCGCTATTTTCGATTATCTTTACGAAAGTCGGCATATGATAGAAGTAAAGGATTTGGTTACGAAATTCGCCGATACGGTTATACACGACAAAATAAGCTTTAACGTAAAAAGAGGCGAAATTTACGGGTTGCTAGGCGGAAGCGGAAGCGGTAAATCTACGCTAATGAAAACGATGATTTATCTAAAAGAGCCGAGCTCGGGCGAGATTAAAATTTTCGGCAAAGATTTATGGCGGCGTAACGAGGAGCAAAAGCAAGAAATACGCCTAAAGTGCGGCGTTATGTTTCAATTCGGAGCTCTTTATACGTCTATGAACGCTCTTGAAAATATTTACGTATCGCTTAAGGAGTATTCAAACCTTAGCGAACGATCTATGCGCGAAATAGCGATGTTTTGGCTACAAAAAGTAGGGCTAAAACAAGTCGTAGCTACGCAATACCCGAGCGAGCTAAGCGGCGGTATGAAAAAACGCGTAGCGATGGCTAGGGCGCTGGCGCTAAGCCCCAAAATTTTATTTTTAGACGAACCCAACTCCGGCCTTGATCCAAGTAGCGCGCGAGCGTTCGACGAGCTGATAGTAGAGCTGCGAGACGCGCTGGGGCTTACGGTCGTTACGGTTACGCACGACATAGACACTATAAATTCGATTCTGGATAGATTTTTGATAATAGAAAACAAAAAAATCGGTTTTGAGGGAAATTTGAAAGAGCTTTTAAAACTAGAGCGCAATCCGCTAGAAGAACTTCTAAAAACTAGGATAAAAAATGATAAATAAAATAAACTATACGCTCGTCGGACTATTTTTCGTGATAGTCGTAAGCGCGATAGGTATCGCCGCATGGTGGCTAAACGGAAGCGGAAACGGAGCGGAGTTTCGCCCTTACTATATTCAAACCGGCGAGTTACCTAGCGGTATAAAAAAGGACGGCTTGGTAAAATTTATCGGCGTAGACGCGGGCAGGATAGGGGATATTAAATTTTCTAACGAAAAAGAAGCGATAATAGAAATAGAACTTTTAGTCAAAAAAGATTTACCGATCAAAACCGATAGCGTCGCAAAAGCCGAATTCCAAGGAATAACCGGACTAGGCTATATAAATATATCAAAAGGTAGCGCTAGCGCAAAATTTTTTAGTCCGAGCTAAAAAGCGACGATAAAACTAGAAGCG
>CAUQJW010000158.1:0-2973 GCA_963518485.1 uncultured Campylobacter sp. | reverse complement strand
ATGACAGCACCGTATTCAAGGGCCGGACACTCTATAGTAATCGTGACGGTGTGGTAGTGATAGACCTTGCGTCCGGTCTTAAATAGGCACGGATATACCTCGTCGGGCACTTCGCTAAGCGCGCCGCTACCGACTGGGTAGCCCTCCGGGATATTCATCTTGGCTCTAAATTCGGCCTCAGCCTTTGCGCGTCCCTCTTTATCATCTACGTAAAGTACCGGCGCGAAGCGGAATTTGCCGCCAGGCAGCATGGACTTGTGATCTGCGTAAAGCACCGGCGTACCCGGATGCTCCTCATCCGGGCATGGCCAGCTGATACCGCCTAGCTTGCCTAGTCTATAGTAGCTGATACCGCCGAAAAATTTAGGCATAAGCTCCCTTAGCTCGTTCCAAATTTGCTCAGGGCTCGCAAAATCAAACCCCTCTAGCCCCATGCGGTTTGCGATGTTGCAAACGACCTTCCAATCAGGCTCCACGCCGTTAACGGGCTCGCTAGCCTTGCGCGTGCGTTGGACGCGGCGAGAGGTGTTGATAAAGGTTCCGTCCTTTTCGCCCCAGCCCGCGGCAGGTAGCACCACATCGGCCTTATGCGCGCTCTCGGTAAAGAAAAGATCCTGCACGATAAAGCAGTCTAGGTGATGTACGGCGTGGACGAAGTGCTCGGTCCAAGGATCGCTCATTACGGGGTTTTCGCCGTAGACGTAGAGGACTTTTAGCTCGCCGCTATCCATTTTATCCGGTGCTTGCGTTAGCTTAAAGCCCGGAACCGGATTTAGCTCAAAGTGCCATATTTTGCGCGCTTGCTCCTGTGCGTAAGGGCTATTTACCGCGCCGGCCGGGATGACGTTAGGCAGCGCGCCCATGTCGCATGCGCCTTGGACGTTGTTTTGACCGCGCAAAGGATTTACGCCCGCACCCTTTTTGCCTAAATTTCCCGTTAAAACGGCTAAATTTGATAGCGAAAAGACGTTTGACGTGCCGTCGCTAAACTGCGTGATACCCATCGTGTAGCAAATCGCCGCCGCGCCTGCTTTAGCATACATTCTAGCCGCCTCTATGATGAGCTCTTTTTTTATGCCCGTTTCGCGCTCGAAACGCTCAGGCGTAAAGTCCTTAACCGCTTCTTTTAGATATTCAAATCCCTCGGAGTACCTCTCGATAAACTCGCTATCTTGCAAATTTTCGGCGATGATTACGTGCATCATCGTATTTAGCGTTTTGATATTCGCTCCGATCGGGATTTGCAAGAAAATATCGGCTTTTTTAGCCATATCGGTGCGCTTTGGATCTACGACGATCATCTTTGCGCCTCGCTGAAGGCCGCGCTGCATCTGCATAGCGATGATCGGGTGGCACTCGCTCGTGTTGGTACCGATGAGTAAAAATACGTCCGTGTCGGTCGCGAATTCTACTAAATCATTAGTCATCGTTCCGTTTCCTAGCGTGCTGGCAAGACCTGCCACTGTAGGAGCGTGTCAAAGACGGGCGCAGTGATCGACGTTGTTGCTGCCTTGGGCGCGGAAAAATTTCTGGAAAACGTAGTTGTCTTCGTTATTTGAGCGCGCGGAGCTAAAGCCCATGATCGAGTTTGGGCCGTATTTTGCGACGGTAGATTTAAATTTATCCGCGAGGAAATCATAAACCTCCTCAAAACTCACTTCTTCAAGCTCGCCGCGCTTGTCGTAGACGCCGTTTAGCTTTCTCATCATCGGACGGCTTAAGCGTTTAGGAGAGTTTACGAACTCCCATCCGAACATTCCTTTTAGGCAAAGCTCGCCGTCGTTTACGTGGTGGTCTTTGCTAGGTTTGGCATCTACGATTCTACCGTTTCGCACGATAAGATCGATGCCGCAGCCCGTACCGCAATATGGACAGGTAGTCTTTACTATCTCTTCCATTTTCGCTCCTTTCTGGTATTACTGAAATTTATGAGATTATTATACAACGGCAAATATAAATTTAGTTTTAAAATTAGTATATTTTTTTAAGGATTATTTAAGTAATATGCAAATTTAGAATATTACTTTTTTGGCTAAATTTACCTTTAAAATCGTATTTTGAAAGAAAAATCACATATTAGTCATTTTGATAAAATTTGTCCTACCGGTACCACTCTATAACAGTCTATTAAAGATTTCTTGCTACCGATAACTTGCTTATATCTCCATCCCATCCCTACTATACTTGCCTTTTATCTCATTTTTTACCTCACTTGGTTCGTCATCTAGCAACCTACTAAAATTCGGTATTAGATTGCTTATTTTTGAGATAAAATTAATAACCTTCGTTTTAAAGTTTTCTAATATAGTTAACTTATCCTGTAAATTTTCTATCGTTTCGTCTTTAACCTTTGCTTCTTCTTTCGGCTCCGATATTTTTCGGCATTATGTAGTATCCGCACAAATTCATTTTTTATTAAATCTAAATAATGTTCGCAAATTTTAGTGTTTTTATGTAATTTTCCATAAAATCCCAATCTGGCTCAAAATCGGTTTCGTTTATTTTTATGGCTGGCAACAAAATGTTTGTTTTTAGGAGCCTATCGCCTGTCCAACTTCTACCGTATGAAAATTTATTTCTTTCTAAGTCTAATATAGTGGTTAAAAACAATCCATTATATTTATTTAGGCGTTCACTGTATCCACAGAAAGTCTTTCCACTCATTCCGATAAAATCATATCCTTGATACAGCGAGTAGCCTGCGCTTCCTTGCTCAAGTTGTATGAATAATACAATTGCCCCTTGAAATGTATTCTTTATTGTCATTAAGCGACCACATAAATTCGTATCCGTTTGATTCTTTTTTTGCGGCTATATACGCAACGTCTCCCCCCTCTATTAAGTTATTAGTATTATCTCCTTTTGTTGATTAAATTTTAAATAAAGTACCCGATTTAAAATACTTCCAATTAGAAAAATTTAAATTTTAATTTATTTTTTGCAACTTAGTTGCTGTATTGCTAAGATTTGCTT
>CAUQJW010000157.1:0-3076 GCA_963518485.1 uncultured Campylobacter sp. | reverse complement strand
CTCTTTCGTCGTTCACAACGGCATCATCGAAAACTACAAAGAGCTAAAAGAGGAGCTTGAGGCAAAGGGCGTTAACTTCCTTAGCCAAACCGACACCGAGGTTATCGTGCATCTTTTTGAGGAAAATTTAAAAACTATCGGCGAGCCGTTTAAAGCATACGAGGCTACGGTAGCGCGCCTGCACGGTGCTTACGCGACGCTGCTTATCACTAAAACGGCTCCGGGCAAAATTTTCTTCGCCAAGGACGCCGCGCCGCTAGCTATCGGCAAAAGCGAGGAAAAAGAGGTATTTTTCGCCTCCTCGGACGCCCCGCTAATCGGCCTAGCCAAAGAGGTGTGCTACCTGGACGACAAAAGCTACGGATTCGTTAGCATTGACGAGATCGCGGTTTTTAAAGACGCAAAAAAACTAAGCCCGAGCTTTGCCGCGCTGCCTGCGGATAAAAGCTACGCGCAAAAAGAGGGTTACCGCTTTTTCATGGAAAAAGAGATCTACGAACAAAGCGCGGTGGTGAGCGAAACGCTAATGGGGCGCGTCAAAGAGGATGCGGTAGGTCTTGAAAATTTAACCGACGAGTATCTACGAAATATCGATGATATCGTGATCTGCGCGTGCGGTACGAGCTACCACGCGGCCCTTACGGCTAGCTATCTTTTTGAGCGCCTAGCAGACACTAGAGCCAAGGTCGAGATCGCGAGCGAATTTCGCTATAGACGTCCGAGACTAAACAAAAACGCTCTTTTTATCGTCATCTCGCAAAGCGGCGAAACCGCCGACACCCTAGAAGCGCTAAAAATCGCCAAGCAAGCGGGACTAAAGACGCTAGCCATCTGCAACGTCGATAACTCCTCGATCGTGCGCCTAGCCGACGACACCCTGCTAACTCGCGCGGGCATCGAAAAGGGCGTAGCCAGCACAAAAGCCTTCGCCACGCAAGTCGTGACGCTATGGATGCTAGCGCTGCAAATCGCGCAGGCCAAGGCCTCTATAAGCAAAGAAGAGCTAAAAAGCGAGATCGCGGCGCTCCTGCACGTTCCGCAAATTTTAAATATCAGCAAAGAGCCGCAAGAGCGCATCCGCCGCCTAGCCAAGCACTATTTGCACGGCCACGGCTTCTTTTTTATCGGGCGCGATATATTTTATCCGCTTGCGCTAGAAGGCGCGCTAAAGCTCAAAGAGATCTCCTATCTGCACGCCGAGGGCTACCCTGCGGGCGAGATGAAGCACGGCCCTATCGCGCTTGCCGACGAGAGACTCTTTACGATCGCGCTGATGCCGCAAACCGTCCTCTACGACAAAACCAAAAGCAACGTCGAGGAGCTCGCCGCCCGCGATGCATATATACTTGCTATCAGCCCCGAGGAGTTTGAGCTTAGCGACGATTTTATCAAGACGAGCAAACAAGCTCACCCGATGAGCGAGTTTTTCGAGATGATGATCATCCTGCAGCTTTTTGCGCTAGAAATCGCCGTAAGGCTGGGCAACGACGTAGATATGCCGCGAAACCTCGCTAAAAGCGTGACCGTAGAGTAAATTAATAGGCGAAATTTGACGAGCGGCGACGTTAAATTTCGCTTTTAATCCTAATCTGCAAATTTAGGCGAGAAGCCACTCGCCTAAATTTCTCTCAAACTTTATTCTCGATTTAAATACAAATTTATCGGCAGCCGGGAGCATCATGCAAAATTTCAACGAAAAATACGAAATTTATCAAAAAAGACTTGATAAAAAGGCGCGCCGTCTCGCGTCGCTGATGAACGATACAAAGTGGCTCAAGCTCTGCGAAATTTTAGATGCCTCGGGTTGCAAGGGCTTACACATAAAACTACTATCATGCGGCGAGGAGATCGCGCTCTTTTGCGGCTTTGGGTGCTTACAGCACGGGTATTTTGACTGCGCAAACGGAGCGATTTTGTTTAAAGATCTGCACTGGGTTTTCGTGCCTAAATTTTACGAGCAAACGCGCATGAACGGAACCGAAAAGCTTGCCTCAAATTTTATCCCAAATCCGCTTGAAGCGGTACTGGACGCCATGACAAAGGCGGGCAAATTTGACTACGAAATAGACGAAAGCGGACTAAAAATTTACGGATATAGATAAATTTGGCGCAGGCAAACGGCGTCAAATTTAAAACCGTGGCCGCTCGCCAAATGCTGCGAAATTTGATAAAATTTGACGAAATTTAAACTCAAGGAGCAAACATGGGCGCTCATATATGCCCAAAATGCGGCGAAAACACGATATATTTCGACGGAATCTGCCACTCGTGCCGTCAAAGGCAGAGGCGAGACGAAATTTTAAACCTAAGCACGGACGAACTAGAAGCGATGATCCTAAAAATCGCGGGCCGCATAGACGAGATCGAAAAATGGGATGAGATTTGCAATGATTTTTGGGCGCTTTTTAGCCTACTGGACATCCACGATCCAAGGATTGCGCGAGCTGCGGCAGCAAATGAGATCTACTATCCGCCAGAGCTCTACTTCTGCGCGCCGGACGACGTAAGAGACGCACTCATAGCGAAACTAGACTCGCTACAAGATAACTCCAAAAACGTGCTAAATCACCTTCTTTGCGCGCTTGCGTGGCAGGGCGACGAGCAGACGGCGGAGCTCTTTTACGAGCTGTATAAAAACCCGAGGCCGTGGCGTAAAAAGCTCTACGTAGGCACAGATTTTTACGCAAAAATCGGCGGATGGGCGTTTAATGAGACGGGCGAGCGAAAATCGCTAGTTTTTGACAAATGCCTCACCGCAGTGCGCGTAAAAGATGGCAAGCACGCGAGCCAAGGCGCAAATTTAAACTCAAACCAAAACGCGGGTGAGCCCGTGCAGATAGGCGAGCCTACAGGCCAAAAGTGCGAGTTTTGCGGCTGCGAGATACTGGATATGCTGTGCCTAAAGGCAACTGATCCGAGGCTTGAGTTTCTAAATCTAAAGCACGACGCGATATTTCGCTGTTGCCCGACATGCGTCGGTTCGGTCAGATATTTTTGTAAACGCGGCCCAGACGGCGAGATAGAGTTAAGCCATGATGGCGAAGGCTTTGACGAAAGCTACTTTTCGCAGGAGGAT
>CAUQJW010000156.1:0-3133 GCA_963518485.1 uncultured Campylobacter sp. | reverse complement strand
TCGTGAGCGAGCCTGATCTGCGTAGCTCCGACGAGGCGGTTACGTATCTAAAAAAACTGCACTCGATTTTGCGATTTTTAAATATCAGCGACGCCAATATGCAAGAGGGAAGCTTTCGCTGCGACGCCAACGTCAGTATCCGCCCAAAAGGCGACAGCAAGCTTTATACGCGCGTCGAGATTAAAAATTTAAACTCGTTTAGATTTATCCAAAAAGCGATCGACTACGAGGTCGAGCGTCAAAGCGCGGCGTGGGAAGACGGCAAATACGATGAGGAAGTTTATCAAGAGACCCGCCTTTTTGATACCATAAATTTGGTCACGCGCTCAATGCGAGGCAAGGAAGATAGCGCGGAATATAGATATTTTCCAGATCCTGATCTACTACCAGTCGAAATTCCTGAAGAGATGTATAACGAAGCGATCAAAATTCCCGAGCTTGCCGAGCAAAAGGTCGCTAGATACGAGCGCGAGCTGGGCATCAAAGAGGATGATGCCGTAGTTTTAACTAGTAGCGTGGAGACGGCGAGGTATTTTGAAGAGCTAATCGCCGCTAATATCTCTCCGAAACTTGCCGTAACATGGCTCATCGTCGAGCTTTTGGGTCGCCTAAAAAACGGCGCTACGATCGAGACGTCACCCGTAAATTCGTCTAAGATGATAGATCTCTTACGCCGCATCGAAGACGGCACGATAAGCGCCAAGGCGGCAAAAGAGGTGCTTGACTATCTCATGGAAAATGAGGGTAGCGTAGACGCCGTCATCGAAAAATTGGGATTAAAGCAGGTTAGCGACGACTCGGCCATCATAGCGATAATAGATCAAATTTTAAGCGCGAATGCCGACAAGGTCGCCGAGTATAAAAGCGGTAAAGACAAGCTTTTCGGATTTTTCGTCGGACAGACGATGAAAGAGGGCAAGGGCGCATTTAATCCAGCAAAAGTAAATGAGCTTTTAAAAAGTAAGCTCGGATAGTTACAGTATAAATTTATCTAAATAAAGAAAAAATAAAATGAAAATATCCGTTATCGGAGCCGGCAAGTGGGGAAGCGCGCTTTTTCATGCGTTATCGCAAAATAACGACTGCGTAATAAGTTCAAGGACTCCTAGGGATATGCCTAATTTCGTAAGTCTGGAAGAGGCATTGAAAAGCGAGCTCTTGGTGGTTACCGTACCGTCTCAGGCGGTAAGCGGATGGCTTGAACTATATTATAAAGATAACGGTCAAAAAATTTTAGTCGCATCCAAGGGGATAGAAACCGCTACTCTTAGATTTCTAAACGAGATTTACGAGGGATGCGTAAAAAAAGAAAATTTGGCGTTTTTATCGGGGCCGACGTTTGCCAAAGAGATAGAGAGCGGTCTACCGTGTGCGCTAGTGATAAACTCTTTAAACAAAGATCTAGCAGAGGAAATATCCGGAATTTTTCCTAAATTTATAAAAGCTTATACGAGTAGCGACGTTATCGGAGCGGAGGTGGCGGGCGCGTATAAGAACGTTATCGCGATTGCCGGAGGTATCTGCGACGGACTAGGGCTCGGTAATAACGCTAGAGCAAGCTTGATATCTCGCGGATTGGTCGAAATGGCAAGATTCGGTCAAATTTTCGGAGCTAGAATCGAGACGTTTTTGGGGCTTAGCGGAGCAGGCGACTTATTTTTAACGGCATCGTCGCCTTTATCTCGTAATTATCGCGTAGGGCTAGGACTGGCTAGAGGAGATAGTCTCGGTAAAATTTTAAGCGATTTGGGTGAAGTCGCCGAGGGCGTCGATACGGCGTACGCGATAGAAAAAATCGCCGTAAACAAGGGAGTATATACTCCTATCGTAAACGAAGTAGCCGCCATGTTACGCGGAAAAAATGCGCAAAATAGTCTCAAAGACCTACTAAGTAAAAAATAGATCCCTGACATCTAAAAGGAAATTTATGAAAATAGCCGTAATTTTGGGTATCTTTTTTTTAAATTTATTTGCGGCGCAGCCTACCGTTCGCCAGATGGCGGCTCAAATGATAACCGTAGGCTTTAACGGAAACGACGTAAAAGGCGCTAGTGCGGCAATTTCGGACGCCAAGTATAAACATTTCGGCGGAGTTATGCTGTTGGCTAAAAATATCTCTGACAAAGACGGATTAATACGCCTTACAAGCGCCTTTAAACAGGCTGATGAGCGGCTCTTTATAGCTATCGACGAAGAAGGCGGCTTAGTTACTAGGTTTAAAGATAAAAGCGGCTTTAAAATCTTTGGCTCTGCGCTAGACGTCGCTAAAAAATTTACCCTTAGCGACGCAAAAAACTACTATAAAAGTATGGCCAATCAACTAAAAAGCGTAGGTATAAATTTAAATTTCGCTCCCGTAGTAGACGTATCGGACGTATCGTCGCCTATTATCGCCGCTAGGGGTCGCGCGTTTAGCGGCGACGTGAACGAAGTTTCGCTCTATGCTAACGAATTTTTAGACGCCTTTAACGAGGTTGGAGTTTTGAGTACCTTGAAGCATTTTCCGGGACACGGTTCTGCTAAGACCGATAGCCACCTAGATAAAACGGTTATAGAAAATTTTAATTATTCCGAACTTAAACCGTATTTTGATGCTATATCTATGAATAAGGCTAAGTTAATTATGGTCGGCCATGTCTACATCCTCGGCGAAGATGCCGCCATGCCCGCTTCGTTGTCTAAAAAGATTATTCAGGGTTGGCTAAGAGATAAGCTTAAATTCGGCGGCGTCGTTATAAGCGACGATATGCTAATGGGCGGACTAAAGGGGATAAATTTGCAAAAAAAGGTTTTAAGCTTTATCGATGCGGGCGGCGATATTATGCTTTTTAGCGATTTTTTTATAGGTAATCGAAAAACCGCCGAGTACGTAACTCAAATCATCGTAGACGGCGTAAATCAGGGAAAAATCAAGCCTGAGCGCATAAAACAGAGCTACGATAGGATAATGAAGCTAAAAAGCGAGCTAAAATAGCTCGTCTATTATAATTTATGCCACGACGTTTGGAAACTCAAACACTGTTTTTCCGCTTTTTATCGTGATTACTACCGCGCCTTTTAGCATCTTGCCTAGCAGCGGGGAGTTTTGGGATTTTGATTTATTTTTTTTTTTTTTTGTTTGGGTTTATTATAA
>CAUQJW010000155.1:0-3194 GCA_963518485.1 uncultured Campylobacter sp. | reverse complement strand
AACCAACATAAAAGTCGATCGGTAACCGTATCTTTTTACGCAGCTTAGTTCGTTTTCTAGAGCATTTAGTATATATTTTTTATTAAATAAATCGTATTTGTTATCATAAATCGACTGCTCTTCGATTAGCTTAAATACGCGACTTATATCTTCATAGCTCGCCTTAATAACCTCTATATGTTTATTCATTAAGGAATTTAATTTCTCAAGATCGCCTAAAAACTCGTTAAATACGTTTTGAACGGTTAATAGATTAATATTTGAACCCAAGCTATCTACGCGTTTTTTAACGATATTTTGCATAATGCCTAAATTTTTATAGATTAGCGAGACGGCTTGCAGCATGCTTTTTATCTGCGCAAAGCTTTGCTTTATCTCTCGCTCTATATAAATTTGCCTATCGTCTTCCACTCTTTCTAGGCCGTCCTCCATCTCCATAATCTCTCCGACTTTTTTCTTAAATTCGTCGGATTCCTGCTCTAACATCTTTTCAAAGAACATAGAGTAGTTACGCGGGATAGAAGGCATGCTCTCGTGCGACATCTCCTTGATCACGGACTCTGAAAAATCATAAATACTAAAATCGTTTAATTCTTTAATGGTTATAACATCTTCCGTATCGATCTTCTCGTCGCTATCGTTAGCTTTCTTGTTTTCAATTTTAATCAACTCTCAACCTTTATTTAAAGCTTTTTTCCAAAACCTTATCTATCAGTCCGTATTCTTTAGCCTCAGCAGAACTCATGAAAAAGTCTCTGTCGGTGTCTTTTTGGATCTTGGCTAGTTTTTGACCGGTATTTTTAGCTAGGATCGCGTTTAAAATTTCTTTCATACGCAAGATTTCCTTCGCCTGGATCTCTATATCCGTCGCCTGTCCGCGCGCGCCGCCTAAAGGCTGGTGGATCATGATGCGCGAATTTGGCAACGCATAACGCTTGCCCTGCGCGCCGCAGCTAAGCAAAAACGCGCCCATAGACGCTGCCTGACCGATGCAGATCGTGCAGACGTCGGGCTTGATGTAGTTCATCGTATCGTAAATGCTAAATCCGCTCGTTATCACGCCGCCGGGGCTATTTATATATAGATATATGTCTTTGTCTGGATCTTCGGCCTCTAAAAACAGCATCTGGGCCACGATCGCAGACGCCATGCCGTCCTCGATCTCGCCGCTAAGCATTATTATGCGGTCTTTTAGCAGGCGCGAGTAGATGTCGTAGCTTCTCTCGCCCTTGCTCGTGCGCTCGATGACGTAGGGGATGTAGTAGCTCATTACTCCGCCTTTTTCTCTTTCTTATCGCTCTTTAGCGCAAACATCTCGTTAAATAGTTTCTCTTCGATCATCGACATTTTGATCGCAGGCAAAATTCCTTGATTTTTGTAGTTTTCAAGGTGCTGCTTAGGATCTACGCCTGAGCGATACGCCTCAAAGTACACCGCTTGGATCAGCTCTTGGTCGCTTACTTTGATATCTCTGCGGCGCGCTAGCTCGTCTATTATAAACGTTAGTTTCACGCTTTTTACCGCGTCGTCGCGGTATGTCTCGCGCTGTTTGGTTAGAGCGTCTTTGTCCTCTCTAAATTTAGTCATCTGCTCAGGCGTAAAGTTGCTCCAAGCGCCGCGGAACTGCATATCCATCTCTTGCTCTACGATGTTTTTCGGCACGTCGAAGTTAAATTTGGCCACGATCGCGTCGGCAAATTTAGGCTTTAGCTCCTCGTTTACGTTTTTGGCGTGCTTGTCGGCTTTGATCTGCTCTTTTAGCCTCTCTTCAAATAGCTCGACGCTTACCTTTTCCTCGCCCGGCATGATGCGTTTTAGCGTCTCTTCGTCGATCTCTTCAGGCACTTTTTTGCCTTGGATTTCGTGTAGTTTTACCTTAAAGATCGCGTCTTTGCCCGCAAGGTGCGCAGCGCCGTACTCGGCCGGGAATTTAACCTTTACGTCGCGCTCTTCGCCGACCTTTAGCCCGATCATGCCGTCCTCAAAGCCGGGTATAAACTGACCCGAGCCGATTTCTAGTAGGTAGTTTTCGGCTTTGCCGCCCTCAAACGCAGCGCCGTCTACAAAGCCCTCAAAGTCAAATTTGGCAAAATCGCCCTTTTCAAGCGCGGCTTTTTCCACTTTTTCTAGCGGAGCCATCATTTTTAAAATTTCGTTTTTTCTCTCGTCGATCTCTTTTTTCGTTACGCGCGGCGCGCTGACGCTCTCTATCAGCTCCTCGTAGCCGTCGATGTTTATGACGGGTTTAAACGAGATTTCGATCTCTGCGTCGATCTCGCTCTCGCCCCTGTCGAATTTCGTCACGATCGGCTCGCCGATAACCTCTTCAAATTTTCTATTTAGCTCTTTTAGACCTGCGTCGATCGCGTCTTTTAGCGCGTCTTGCTCGGCATCGGCGGTTAGTTCTTTTTCGTAACGTTTTAGTACTACGTTCACAGGCACTTTGCCCGCTCTAAATCCGTCTATTTTCATATTTTTCGCAGCTTTTTTAGCAGCGTTTTCGAGTTTGGCTTTTACGTCCGCGCTCGGTATTTTCGCACTTAGCGAAGCGTTTACGGCGTCGATCGCCTTGGTTTTGATTTGCATTAAATTCCTTTAAAAAATAAAAATTTCCTAGAGTGTAGCAAAATTTTCCTTATTCATAGTATAAATTTAAGCGCGCGAAAGGCGAATTTAAGTAAAATCGTTTATCAAATTTACACAGGCGAAATGAATCAGGAACGCAAATGCAAAAAAATTTAGAAAACGAAGATTTAAAAAAAGAAAAGTTTGAAAGCTGCGTCGAGCAGATGCTAAATTTAGTCGGCGAAGACCCGCACAGAGAGGGGTTAGTTAAAACCCCCGAGCGCGTTTTTAAAGCTTACGAGTTTTTAACGAGCGGCTACTCGCAAGACCCAAAAGTCGTGCTAAACGACGCGCTGTTTGATAGCTCAAATAACGAAATGGTGCTCGTGCGCGATATCGAATTTTACAGCCTTTGCGAGCATCATTTGTTGCCGTTTTTCGGGCGCGTGCACGTGGCCTACATCCCAAATCACAAGGTCGTGGGCCTTAGCAAAATCCCGCGCATGGTAAACATCTTCGCCCGCCGCCTGCAGATCCAAGAGCAGCTCACCGAGCAAATCGCCGAAGCCGTACAAGACGTCATCAAGCCAAAAGGCGTTGGCGTCGTCATCGAGGCGCGTCACATGTGC
>CAUQJW010000154.1:0-3207 GCA_963518485.1 uncultured Campylobacter sp. | reverse complement strand
GATGTATCTAGACCGCGTGCCTATGCGTGAGACGGGCATGACGCCGTACGAGCTAATGCTGAGCGAATCTCAGGAGCGTATGCTCATCTGCGCCAAAAAGGGCTGCGAGCAAAAGATACTCGAGATATTTAAAAAATGGGACCTCGACGCCGAGATCATCGGCGAGGTCACGGACAGCGGCGTGATGGAGCTTTATTGGCACGGCGAACTAGCTGGCGAGATACCTATAGCGCCGCTTAGCGAAGCCTCTCCGGTGCTTGACCGACCGACCGCGCGTCCAAAATACCTAGACGAAATCAAAAATTTACAAATCCCTGAAAACGTCGATAATAAAACCGCGTTTTGGAAGCTACTTAGCGAGCCTGAGGTGCTAAACAAGTCGCTGATCTACGATCAATACGACGCAAATATCCAAACAAATACGATCAAACAACCGGGGCTTCTGGGAGCTGCGGTTATCCGCGTGAAAGAAACTGGCAGGGCGATCGCGATGGCGGCGCAGTGCGACCCGCGGGCGAATTTCGTTGATCCCAAAAACGGCGCGGCTAGAGCGGTCGCGGCGGCCGGACGAAAGGTCGCGATGAGCGGAGCGACGCCTCTAGCTATCACTGACTGCCTAAACTACGGCAATCCGCAAAATCCGGAGGTCATGTGGCAGTTCGCGCAGGGCTGCGAGGGTATCAAAGAGGCTTGTCGCGAACTAAATACGCCGGTCGTCAGCGGCAACGTGAGCCTATATAACGACACCGAGGGCGTGAGCGTCTATCCGACGCCCGCGATCGTGACGGTGGGCGTAAACGAGGACGCAAACGCAAGCCTTCCGAGCGTCTTTACCCGCGCCGGCACGGCGATATACGTGCTTGGCGAGACGAAGGGCGAATTTGCCGCGTCGCTTTACGCTAAGGCGCTATTTAATGCGGTGGGCGGCGAGCTGTGCGCAGTGGACTACAAAAAAGAGCGCGCGCTGTGGGATCTGGTCATCGAGGCAAATAAATCGGGCGTGCTCGAGTTTGCAAACAGCGTAGGCGTGGGCGGCGTAGCCATAACGCTAGCAAAAATGGCGTGCCTAAGCGGGCTTGGCGCGGAGTGCAAATTTGACGTTAAAAAGCCCGATTTTATCTTTGACGAGAGCTTTTCGCGCGTGATCGTCGGCGTAAAAGACGAGGCTAAATTTGAATCTCTAGCCACAAAACACGGC
The DNA here is from genome assembly GCA_963518485.1 of uncultured Campylobacter sp. Classification (GTDB taxonomy): domain Bacteria; phylum Campylobacterota; class Campylobacteria; order Campylobacterales; family Campylobacteraceae; genus Campylobacter_A. The sequence goes on along the minus strand of CAUQJW010000154.1, from coordinate 2,009 downwards.
GTCAAATTTGAAAAAATCGGTAGCGTAGGCGGAGATAAATTTAAGTTAAACGATATCGATGAAAAGCTAAGCGACGTGAGCGAGGTTTATTTTAGCGAGTTTGCGAACATTATAAAAAAAGAAGACTAAGATGGCTAAAAAAGAAATTGTAAAAAATAAAGAGGAAGTCGAGGAAAGAAGCGGCGAGCAAAAAACCGTCGCTAAGCCGCCGGTGCTTTTTAAGGAAACCCAAAACCTGATAAGCAAAATCGAAGCCAGGCTCGGCGGTCCTTTGATAACTTACTATAATTCTAACGCCGGTAGCGTTTGCAGTAACGATGCATCGGCTATGTATGAAATTTTAAAAGGTAAAAAGTTAAAAAAAGCGTTTTTGTTTATAAAAAGCGACGGCGGCAGCGGTATAGCCGCATTAAAAATAATAAGTACGATTAGGGATTGTTGCGGAAATTTGACCGCGTTAATTCCCGCAAATGCCGCTTCTGCGGCTACTATGATGGCTTTAGGCGCTAATGAAATCGTGATGGGGCCGCTGGGGTTTTTAACTCCCGTAGATACGTCTTTAAAACACGCTATGAGTCCGGTAGATAACTCTAACGATAGAGTTAGCGTCTCTATGGACGAACTAAGCCGCGTGATCAAGTTATGGAAAGAGCAGGAAAAGGATAACGACCAAAATCCTTATAAATCGCTCTACGAATATATTCATCCGCTAGTTTTCGGCGCGGTCGATCGCGCTAGCTCTCTTTCGCTTAAAATTTGCCGCGAAATTTTACGCTACCACGTAGACGATGAGGAGACGATAAAAAAAATCTCCGAGAAGTTAAACAGCGATTATCCGGCGCACGAATATCCGATACTATATCGCGAGGCAAAGGAGATAGGTTTGCACGTCGCAAAAATGGACGACGAGCTAAACGCTATGCTTCAGGAACTTAGCATGCTTTACTCCGAGATGGGGCAACGAGCGTTTACCGACTACGACGAGAATAGCTATCACGATAATAATATCGCCAACATCGTCGAAGCGGCCGGCAAGCAAATTTACTATCAGATAGATAAAGACTGGTTTTACCGAGCCGACGAGCGCCGCTGGAACGTAATGAACGATGAGAGTTCGTGGCGCAAAAACGAACTGGTCGGCGGTAAAATCAAAAATACCGTTTATCATCTCTGGTAACGTTTATGGGTAGTTTGCTATTTTGGGCGATCGTTTTTATAGCGATTTATTATTTGAGTTTGAATTTTTTAAAAAATCCGCAAAATATCGACGATTCTAGTTTGACTTTTATCGAAGCAAAATATTTGGTTAGCTTGCTTGCTAAAGTCGCCAAAAGCGACGGTAGGGTAAATGAGTTAGAGGCTAGATTGATAAGCGAAATATTAGACGATATAGGGTTTAAGCTGCGCGATGCCGGTAAGCGCGACGAGCTAAAGAGAATCTATGCCGCAGAAAAGGAAAATCTATCAAATGTTTACGAGCTTGCGCGCGAATACAAAATAAGCTTTCGGCTAAGCGAAGATTTAGCAATAGCTAGGATATCGTTTCTGTTAAATTTGGCATACATCGACGGTGATTTCGCGCGGTCCGAAAGAGAAGTTATAGAAAAAATTAGCGACGCTTTCGGACTTAGTAGGCCGCATCTCGAAAGAGTAATAGCCGGGTTTGAAAAATTTTACGGCTCTTATAAAAGTAAGCCCGCGAGCGGGAATAAAAATTCTTACGAGGTTTTAGGTTTATCCGAGCAAGCAAGCTTTGAAGAGGTAAAAAAACGCTACCGCGAACTCGTGAAAAAATATCATCCCGATATTTTGATGGGGCGCGGCGAGAGCGAGGAGATGATAGAAAAGAGTACTCGTAAGCTACAAGAGATAAATGAGGCATACGAAACTATAAAAAATAATACGAATAATTAAAGGAGCGAATATGAGAGCATTAATCAGCGTCAGCGATAAGGAAGGCATCGTAGAGTTTGCCAAAGGACTCGAGCGACTCGGTTTTGAGATATTAA
>CAUQJW010000153.1:0-3245 GCA_963518485.1 uncultured Campylobacter sp. | reverse complement strand
CCAGCGTCGAGTTTTTCGCCCTTAGTCCGCCGTTTTCTTCGATGAGCCGCAAATGCGGCGCCTCGCCTACGCAGACCATGTCGTAGTGGCTTTGCAAGCAAATTTTAGGCTCGCCTTTAACGGCATGGACGTTAAAGGCGTCGTCTATACTAACGCTAAAGCCGCAAGAGCGCGCAAAATCGGCTAAGAATTCGCGCATTTGCGCCGTTTCGAAACTACAATGCGGTATCTCGCAAAGCTTTTTAAAATCGTCTACTACCGTTTTCATTTCATCTCGCCTTTATAGCCGGTCGTAGCTACCGCGTCCAGTAAAGCTTGTTCGCTAACGCCGTCGTCCGCCTCGACTCTAGCCGTTTTATCGCTTAGCGTTACCTTAGCCGATTTTACGCCCTCTACTTTTAAAATAGCCTTCCTAACCGTAGCGGTGCAAAGCGGGCAGTGCATAGCCTCGACGTAAATCGTAAAATTTTGAGCGGCCAAAGTAAATACGAACGCAAATAAAATTGCTAACTTACGCATAAAAACTCCCTAAAATTTCAGGATAAGAAAGTAAAAAAACTAAAATCAAAAATAAAAAAATATAAAATATCAATCGCCTTGTTCGCACTTTTTTCGTAGGGCAGGCAACCTTTTTCTTAAAAAAATAAAAGCTAAAAAGCACGAAAAAAACTATCGCAAAAACCGTAAAATAGGCTCTATACGCCCCAAGCGGTTCAAAAACGCCCAAAAAGGCGAAGCTAGCGCCGAAAAGCAAAAAAACCAGCGCGGGCAGGCAGCAAAGCGTCGCCGCTACCGCGCTAATAACGGAAAAAATCCAAAATTTCAAATTTTGATTTCCTGCGAAGAGTAAGAATAAGAAAACTCTTTTGCATTATAGTAATCGACTACGTTCTCGTCTACCTCGGCATAAGGATAACCGAAGTTATTTATCGGAAATTGCGCCGATTTAGGCTCTAAAACGAAGTCGCGAGCGGTATTAAAACCGACCCAGCACATCTCCCAGTTGCCGAATAGAAATTCCTTAACTTGCAGGAATTTGCTATCGTTTAGGCTTAATTTCTCCGCTAGGCGAACTTTAGCTACGTCCGCGGGATCAACGGGTATCCAACCGTAGCCTTTTAGATAAAACTCCGCCCTGCAGTGCTGACCGCCGGTAATGGCCGCTAGCCCTTTTTCGTCGGCCTTACCGATAGCTCCGCTCATACGAGAAGCTCCGACTCTGATACCGAAAATTTCCCTAGCCGGAATGCCGACGGCTCTACAAAGCGCTACGAATACGGAGTTAATATCCGTACATTTTCCGTAAAGCTTTCCGCTGCTTAATATCGCCGCGGCATCGCCCAAACCGCAGCCTACGACGCTCTCGTCGCGCTGCATATGCGTAGCTACCCATTCGTAAATAGCCCTCGCGCGCTCTAGGTCGCCCTTAACGCCCGCGATTATTTCATCCGCCTTTTGTTTTACGACGCCGTCCGTTTTTATATGCGCCGTAGAGGCTAGATATTTAGCTACGTTAGGCGTTAAAACTTCGCTTTCGTCGAATTTTACCTTACTAAAATCGGTATTCCTCTCAAACGTAGAAACCTGAAAATTTACGTCCAAAATCGGAGACGATACGCCGTCAAACTCGGCGTAAACAGTCGGAATATCGCCGTATAAATGGATTTGTTTAGTAAAATTTCCGCTTATTTTAATCTCGTCGCTTATCGTTTGATAGCCGGCAAGCATAGGGATCGGAACCCAAAGCCTAGTAAATTTACCACTTTCTTTTATCGCATGACGAAAAGTAACGTCGAAAACTCGCCTATTAGAAGTATCGAACGAATCGGCATAAAGACTAGGTACGGCCGTAACGGCGCCTAAAATCGCAGTAGTTTTTAAAAAATCGCGTCTTTGCATAAAGAACCTCGAATAGATAATATAGTTGCGCCGCAACTCTAAGCGTCTATTTTATAATAAATTTATTAAACGTCGCTTAGCGGCCGCGTTTTATTTAAAAGCGACGAACGTAGCGAAATTTCCCCACCTAAATACGCACTGAACGTCTTTGAATCCCGCTTGCTCGGCAAGGGCTATATTTTCTTGCTCGGTATAAGGTATCAGCACGTTTTCTAACGCTTCTCTTTTTTGCGCGATTTCATAGCGGGAGTAGCCTTGTTCTAGTTTATATTTTTCGTAAATTTCTATCATATTTTTAGTTAAAATTTTATTTTCGAATACTAATTTCTCGCTAAAAATAAAAAATCCGCCTTCGTTAACGCTAGAGTAAATTTTATCTACGAAATCGCGTCTTTTAGGCGGCCTAATAAACTGAAGCGTATAGTTTAAAAGTACGGCGTCGGCATTAAAGTTAAACTCCAAAATATCGGCGTTTACTAGCTTTATATTCGCTCCGAAAGCAGCTATTTTAGCCTTAGCGTTTTCTATCATCGCAGGCGCGTTATCTACGCCCGTTAAATCCAAATCGTCTCTGACGTGAGAAATTTTAAGCAGCGTCGAAGCTGTCGAACAACCCAAATCCACTACTTTAGCGCTTTTCTTTAAAAATTTATCCGTAATATCCGCGATTAGATTTTGAGCCGTGTCGTAGTACGGTACGGATCTGTTAATCATATCGTCAAATACCGATGCTACCGAGTTATCAAACTCGAATTGTTTTTCTATTGGTTTTTTAAAAATTTCGTCTTTCATATTTTTCCTAGTACAAATCGCACACGCCGACGAAATCCATAGCGGCGTTTATGTCGATTTTTATTTGAGCCTTTAGGCTTGCTAAATCGGAGAATTTTAAATTATCTCTCAATCTTTTTATGAAACATACCGCAACGTCGCGGGCGTCCATGATATTTTCGTTTAGCACGTGCGTCTCGACGCTAAAGTTGTCGTCCGTGCTTACTCGGTTGCCGATAAAGGTAACCGAGCCGTATGTTTTGTTGCCGATGCGAGTCCTCGTCGCATAGACGCCCTCGCGCGGCAAAAGGTAGCTTTTGATGTCCAAATTTAGCGTCGGTACGAGCTCGCGCGACCCGATGCCCTGCCCCTTTATCACGCGACCTTCGATCGAGTATTCGCGCCCTAGCAAAAGGTTTGCCTTGTATATCTCGCCTTGCTTGATATACTCGCGTATAGCCGAGCTGTGCACGCCCATACCCTCAAAGCAAAACTCGTCTACTATCTCTACCTCGCCGTCAAAAATGCGCGCTAAATCATACTTATCCCACGCTCTACCGCGACCGAATCTAAAA
>CAUQJW010000152.1:0-3378 GCA_963518485.1 uncultured Campylobacter sp. | reverse complement strand
TAGTAATTTAAATTCGCTAAGCCCTAGAAGCTTAGCGGGTAGGCGCGGAAAACTCGGTCTCAAGCTTAGCTTCGGCTAGGCTTGAGACTTTTTATTTATATGGACTTCGTAAAATTATAAAGTTTGCGGCTTAAATACTTAGTTTAAAATCCTCTTTAGCTTCACCGATCTCGTTTTTATCTATTAGCCCTCGCTTCGTTAGCTCCTTGATTAGATTTTTAGAAGCTTTTCTGGTTACTTCTATGTCGGCGTTTATGCCCCCTGCGGCAGAGAACATCCAGTACTTATGCATCTCGCACCATTCAAGTAGCTTTTTGGTCTTTTGCTCCACGGTTTCGCTAGGCGCGACGGAAATTTTAGCCAATTCTAGTTCTTGGTGGTAGACGGCGATTTGTAGTATGGTTTCGACGGCTTTTTTGTATCTACTTTTGCTTAAAAAGGTCTTTAGGCTATCTATCTTATCCGTGATTTTTACTAGCTTTTTAAAGGTTTTTTCGGTTTTTTTCTCTTCGTCGCTTAAATTTAGCAAAGCATCTATTTTAGGCATTACGTCTAAAAAGGTCTTTTCTATCTTTTCTTTCGCCGTTACGCTATCTTTTACCTTACTAACTAGATATTTATACGCTTTTAGCAAATCCTTATCCATGGTTTTTTTATCTAGTTTTCGGATGTGCGGTAAATTTTTAACCTTTTTATCTTTGCAAAGCTCTTGCATAGTCTCTAAAAACGGCTTTTCTATACTTCCGCGTATCCTAGCGCCGCCTTGTGTGCAGTTATAGGTCGTAAGTCCTTCGTGTTTGCTTTGTTCGATATCTTTTTCAAACTGATTTTTAAATTTATCCCAGATGTAAGTCGTACGCACTTCGCCCTCTCCGCCGTAAGCCTCTACGTATAGGTATTCATCGGCTTGAGTAAAGGCGTGTCCGCTAGCGTGGCTTTTACCGTCCGGGGCGAAGGCTAAATCCTGTCCGATTAAGACGATATTTTTATGTCCTAGAGCGTAAGCTAGCTGGTAGGCTTGATTTGCCGTAGAGTGACCGATACCTAGGTAGCCGTATTTTGACATACCGAAAGCTATCGCGTCTTGCTGCGGGCGCATAGTAAGAGCTAGACGGCGCGGTAGGATATTTTCGATCGTTTTTCTGTGCGTCAGGGAAGCTACTATAAAATATGCATCCTTATCTATCTTTTCGTTTTTGTTTTTAAAAAACGTAGACGTGGCTTCCACGCGCTCGATCGACGTTACGTAGTCGGGTTTTATGTCGTGCTTCATTAGTATCGGCAGCGACGCGTCTAGGCTAATGACGGTAACGTAAGGGGCGAATTTTTTAAGCGTCTTAAGTTGTTTATCGAGGCTCGGTCCGGTAGAAACTATTACGGCGGTATCCATAAGGCCGTATCTTTTTTTAACCAAATTCGTATAGCAGTAGTTATTTACCATCTCCGGAATATTTTCTATGTGGTGCTTGGTTCCTACTAGTATATCGTCGATACTGTTGCCGTGAGCTACGACCATTTGCGATATGGCTTTAGCTATATCTTTATTTACGCGCACTATATCGTCGCCGAAATTTTCTTCGTAAAAATGCGTATGAACGATTAGGTTATAGGTTTTGGCGTACGGAGTAAATCTCGGATCTACCGCCGCAAAATAAAACTGCGTATAGGTCGCAAACTCGGAGTAAAACAGCACTAGCCGCTGATTAAGAAGCTCTTGCGTTAAATCGACTAAATTTAAAACGGCGTATAAAATTTCTATATCGGGTTCTATTACGATTATTCGCTCGTGAGTTTGATTTTTTAGCAACGCTTTGTAAAAGATGCCGTTGCCTAGCCCGTAAAAATACATAATCGGATAGCGTTTGTATTCGTTTTCGACGGTTTCCAACATATTTTGGACGTCTTTGACGGGACTTTCATAGACGTATTTTAGGGTTTTATTGTCGATAATATTTATATCGATCGGATCTTTACCGACGAATACGTCGTATTTAGCGACCTCGCACATACCCCAAAGCCTACTAGCTAAAATTTCGTCCTGAGTAAATAGAGCTTGAAGATTATTTTTAAAAATAGGATTTTCGATATTTTTTACGTTTTCGCCTATGTGCGGTTTATCGTCTTTTGCATCGCTCACGATTTGTATTTGTCTAAGCTTTAGGTAATCGTCTTTTTTCGCCATCGTTTTTCCTGTTCGTAAATTTATTTTAGATTTAAGGTATTATACCCGTTTAGAGAAATTTTTAGGTAGGTAAATTCTTCGTCCTTTGCATATATTTCAAGGCCGAATTTTTCGTAAAGTTTAAGTGCGGAGGCGTTATGCGAATACGCGTAAGCTCTTAGCTCGGCTACCTTCAAAATTTTAAAAGCGTAGTTAAAAATAGCGTTCATCAGTTTTGCTCCGACGCCTTTTAGCTCGGGATCCGCGTAAAGTCCGAATTCGCAAGACTTGCGCGTAATATCTACAAAATCGATCACGCCTATGTATTCGTCGGCTTCTTTTACTAAAAAATATCTTTTGGTTTCGTTGTTTTTTAGATTTGAGATAAAATTTTTATGCTCCGCTTCGCTTACGCTTTTATTTTTCATAAATTTCGCTACGCGTTTATCGTTTCGCCAGCGTAAAACCTTCGTCGCCTCTTCGCTATTTAGCTCGGTGAAATTTATTAAATTTATTTGCGATTCGCCGCTTTTTTCGCGTATCATTAAACTCTACAACCTTGCGGCGTATCAAAGCTCTTTAGAACTTCAAATAGCGCATCCGCGACGAATTTTGCGTCCTCTAAGCTCATGCACTGATGGCACGGGATACTAAGCTCTGCGGCGTAAAAATCCTCGGCGCTAGGCACCGAAATATCGCCGTAGCGCTCGCGGTAAAAGCTAAATTTATAAGTAGGCTTATAGTGCACCTGTACGCCGATGCCGCGCGCGTGAAGGGCGGCAAATATGTCCTCTTTGGCGCACCAGAACTGGCGAAATAGCAAGATAGGGTAGAGGTGGCGCGAACTAACGGCGTCGCTAGGTAGCTTGATCACGCTAAAATATGGGTTTTTATCAAATTTTTCGTCGTAAAATTTAGCGATTTTCTCGCGCGCCGCGATGGTTTCGTCTAACCTTTTTAGCTGATTTAACCCTAGCGCGCAGGCGACGTCGGGCAAGCGGTAGTTGTAGCCAAGCAAGCTCTGGTCGCTGTCCCAGAGGCGTTTTTTGGCTATGCCGTGCGAGCGGTAGAGGCGTGCTAGGCGCGCGATCTCGTCGTCGTTTGTCGCTAGCGCGCCGCCCTCAAAGGTAGTTAGCGGCTTAACGGGGTGAAAGCTAAAAATGCTAACGTCCGCTTTTGCGCCGACTTTTACGCCGCCTTGAGAGCTGCCTAGCGCG
>CAUQJW010000151.1:0-3400 GCA_963518485.1 uncultured Campylobacter sp. | reverse complement strand
CAGATACCGCACTCGATGCAGCGGTCAAGCTCAAATACTTCCTGCGCCACTTCGGGCTCAACCTTTTCCTCAAGCTTAGAGATATCGGTCTCGTGGTCGGTGTGTATCCAGCTCTCCACGCGCTTACTCATCGCGTTCATCCAGTTGCCCGTGTCTACGCTTAGGTCTTTTAAAAGCTTAAATACCGGCAAAGGCATAAGCTCGATCACGCCGTTTGGATAGTCTTTGGTTAGCGTACGGCAGGCAAGCTTTGGCGTACCGTTAACTAGCATACCGCAGCTACCGCAGATACCGGCGCGGCAAACGAAGTCAAAGCTAAGATCCGGGTCAAATTTCTCGCGAATTTGATTTAACGCTATAAAAAGCGTCATGCCGTCGGTTTCTTCTAGCTCGTAGCTCGCAAAATGCGGCTTTGAAATTTTGCTTAACGGATTATATTTAAATGCTTTTATGGTTATTTTTCTACTCATATCCTATTCCTGCTCTTTCGTTTGGTGCTTTATATTTAGGCTGAAGATCATAGTGCATTAGCGCTTCTTGGATCTCGTATCTGCCTTTGCCTTCGGCTTCCATTTTGGCGCGGATCTCGTCGACCTGCGCTTGGCGTACGGCGCTGTCCGGGTGCTCGATGATGTTACCCTTAGCTCCGTATCCGCGGAATGCCGGCGGAATTTCCATTTTCATAATATCAAGCGGCTCATACGCGATAGTCGGTAGCGTATCGCCCTCTTTCCAGCTAGTTAGAGTTCTGTTTAGCCAGTTTAGGTCGTCGCGTTTCGGATAGTCCTCGCGGCAGTGAGCTCCGCGGCTCTCGGTGCGATCAAGCGCGCCTTTTGCGATACAAAGGGCTAGTTTTAGCATCTTCGGTACGCGGTAGGCTTCCTCAAGCTCAGGGTTGCCAAATAGCGCCTTGTTTGCGACTTTGACGTCTAAAGATTGTTTATAAAGCTCCTCTAGCTCTTTTACCGCTACGGCAAGGCCTTCGCCAGTTCTAAAGATCGCCACGTGCTCCCACATGATGTCTTTCATCTTGTTTTTGATCTCAAATACGTTAAATTTGCCCTCTTTTTCAACCAGGTTCTTTAGATATTCTTCCTCTTTTTTAACGAATTTCTCGATATCAGCGGTATTGATCTCGATCTCGTGCTTACCGCAGTAGTCGGCAAAATAATCACCAACTATCATACCAGCTACGACCGTTTCTGAAACGGAGTTGCCGCCTAGACGGTTAAATCCGTGCATATCCCAGCAAGCAGCCTCGCCGGCGCTAAATAGACCCGCTAGCGTCGGACTCTCGCCTGTAGGCTTAGTTTTTATGCCGCCCATAGAGTAGTGCTGCATAGGAAGGATCGGCGCCCAGCCCTTGCCGCGTTGGCGACCGTTTTCGTCGGTATATACTTCGGTGTCGGCAGGATCGATACCGTTAAAGATTTCGCAAATTTCTTGAACGTCGCGCAAGTTTTTCTCGATATGCTCGCGTCCTAGGATCGAGATATCTAGCCAAACGTGATATCCGTATGGACTAGGTACGCCCTTGCCTGCGCGGATATGCTCCATGATGCGGCGGCTTACGACGTCGCGGCTAGCTAGTTCTTTTTTCTCAGGCTCGTAGTCAGGCATAAAGCGATATCCGTCCACGTCGCGTAAAATTCCGCCGTCGCCGCGGCAACCTTCCGTTAGTAAGATACCGCTTGGAACGATCGGAGTCGGGTGAAACTGCACAGCTTCCATATTTCCTAGTTGCGCAACGCCCGTCTCAAGAGCGATAGCAGCACCTATACCCTCGCAAACTACGGCGTTTGTAGTGTGTTTATAAACCCTACCGTAGCCGCCCGTGGCGATTAGCGTGCCTTTTGCGACATATGCCGTGATCTCGCCGTTAACTAGATCGCGAACGATCGCGCCGTAACAGCGGTTGTTTGCGTGGATTAGCGCGATAGCTTCTTTTCTATCGTGGATTTCGACGTTATGTTTTAGAGCTTCGTTTGCTACGGCAAAAAGCATAGTGTGACCGGTGGCGTCGGCCGTAAAGCATGTTCTCCATTTTTTAGTTCCGCCAAAGTCGCGAGAGTGGATGAGTCCATGAACCTCTTCTTTTTCTACGATAGTCGTTTTTTGAGCGTTGATGATAGCGCTTCTTTCGCCTTTTGTTATACGAGTCCAAGGCACGCCCCAAGCCGCTAGCTCGCGGATCGCCTTAGGCGCGGTTTGACAAAACATACGCGCGACTTGTTGATCGCAACCCCAGTCGCTACCTTTTACCGTGTCGGCAAAGTGTACATCCTCGTTGTCGCCTTCGCTCATTTTTGAATTTCCCAAAGAGGCTTGCATACCGCCTTGAGCAGCCGCAGAGTGCGAGCGCTTAACGGGAATTAGGCTTAAAACTACCGTACTTAGCCCCTTTTCTCCAGCGGCAACGGCAGCGCGAAGCCCCGCTAGACCGCCTCCGATAACTAATGCATCATAATATTTTACGTTCATTTTTTAAAGCTCCTTTTCCTAAAGACTGATCCACACGAAATCGGCGATCAGCGCGATGGCCGCGAGCACTCCAAAAACCGCAAATATCGCAGTTTTGGCTTTATTTCTTTTTGCGAACATCTCTTGTTTGTTTACTCCGTCGATGCTTATCCATTTTACATATAGGCGGTACATTCCCACGCTAGCGTGAACGACCATGAAAACAAGCAGCGCAAAGTAAAAAATTTCTAGTTGATGAAAATTTTTAGCTGAATTATCTGCAGTAATATGTCCGCCAAAGACTATATCCACTAGGTGCGCGCTGGCTGCGAAAAATAGAGCAAAACCGGTTAAAAACTGAAACCACCAAAGCGTAGTATCAAGGTGTTTCATGCGGTCTTTATGACCTTTAAACATAATGTATTGTCTATAGTTTGCAGGGAATTTCCTCATCGCTAAAAACGCGTGAGCGATAAAAACGGCGAATATTACCGCAGCTATGACGTTAGTGATCCACCACGTAGCCTCGCCGAATAAAAATTTAGCCTCCGCAAACCCTACGACGGCGTTAAACGCGCCTTTACCAAGCAAGATGGTAGAGGTAAAAATCATATGACATAGAATAAAACAGGCCAAAATTAGTCCCGTTATACTTTGCCATCTGTCCCAAACGGCAGGAGTACGACTTTTTTTCGTATCCGCTTGCCTACCCAAGAAGCCCTCGATTAGCCCACTCATGAGCCCTCCTAAATTTGAAATGCGTTATCATAACTTAAAAATAATTTAAACTATGATATTAAATATGTGTCCTAATAGTAGCGTAAAACACTTTAAATTATTTTGAAATTTTATTAGTATTTTTTTTTAAGGTAATATATGCAAAAACCCCCGATAAAAACATAAAAAAGGATAAAACTTGCCCCATAGAAAAATCTAAGAA
>CAUQJW010000150.1:0-3402 GCA_963518485.1 uncultured Campylobacter sp. | reverse complement strand
GGCTGATTATTTCGCTCAAATTCGCCCGGGCACGGATATACCTTTTATGTACGGCATGATGAATATCATCTTTCAAAACGGCTGGGAAGATAAGGAATTTATAAACGACCGCGTCTACGGTATGGATCTGATCCGCGAAGAGGCTGCCAAATGGACGCCCGAAGTCGTAGCCGATGTTTGCGGGATCAAAAAAGAGACGCTTCTTGAGATAACCGAAGTTTACGCCAAAAATCGCCCGGGATCGGTCGTTTGGGCGATGGGTCTAACTCAGCACACCATAGGCAGCTCAAACACTCGTATCGCTCCGATCCTGCAACTAGTGCTAGGAAATATGGGCGTATCGGGCGGAGGCTGTAATATTCTGCGCGGTCACGACAACGTTCAAGGCGCGACGGATATGGCGAATTTGCCGACCGAGCTACCCGGGTACTATCCAAAAAACGAAGCAAACTGGAAATACTTCGCTAAGATGTGGAAGGTCGATTTTGAATGGCTCCAAAAGAATTTCGTTAAGCCTGAAATGATGTTTAAACCCGGATTTACGCTATCAAAATGGTGGGCGGGCGTGCTTGACGGTAAAAACGGCAACGAAGCCGTAGATAATGCCGGCGACAGTATAAAAGCCTTAGTGGTAATCGGCAACGGTATCACATCAACCGCGCAACAAGTAAAAGTAAAAGAAGGCCTAGATGCGCTTGAGCTTTTAGTGCTGGTAGATCCTTTCGTAAACGATGCCGGCGTGATAACTGACAAAAAAGACGACGTCTATATACTGCCTGCGGCGACGCAGTTTGAAACCAGCGGTACGGTCGTAGCGACAAACCGCAGCGGCCAGTGGAGAAGCCAGGTCGTAGAGCCTTTGTTTGAGAGTATGCCGGATCATGAAATTTTATTCGAGCTTGCCAAAAGGCTAGGCTACTATGACGAGCTAACGCGCACGATCAGAGACGCCGAAGGTAAGATCGAGTGGCCTGAGGTCGCTACGCGCGAGATCGCAAATATAATAAAAACTATCGGCATGACGGGCTGGACTCCGGAAAGGCTCAAAAAGCACCAAGAAAACTGGGATAAATTTGACGAAAAAACAAGTCTAGGAAAACCGGGCACCGTAGTCGAAGGCGAATACTACGGCTTGCCGTGGCCGTGCTGGACGGAGGAACATCCGGGCAGCCCGATACTTTACGATATAAACAAGCCCGTTAGGCAAGGCGGTATGGGTTTTAGAAACCGCTTCGGCTTAGAGCATAACGGAGTTAGCCAATTAGCCGCAGACGGTAGCGCGCCCGTAGATTCGTTTGTTAAGGGCGGATATCCGGAGATCAAAAAAGATAACATCGAAAAGGTGCTAGGCATCACGCTAACCGAGGATGAAAAGGCTAAAATAGGCGGCAGCTGGATACATGACGATAGTAATATCATCGCTAAAAAATGCATGGAGAAAAACATCGCTCCGTACGGCAACGCGCGAGCTAGGACGATCGTTTGGACTTTTGCGGATCAAATTCCTCTTCACAGAGAGCCGTTGCATACGCCTAGATTTGATCTAGCGCAGAAGTATCCGAGCTTTGAGGATAAGAAACTTCAAAACCGCGTCGATACGAAATTTAAATCCGTCCAGCTAGCAAAGGACTACTCAAAAGAGTTTCCTATTATCCTCACGACGGCTCGCCTCGTAAATTTTAGCGGCGCGGGCATGGAGACGAGAGCTAGTATGTATCTAAGCCGCTTGACGCCTGAGATGTTTGCGGATATCCACCCTGAACTTGCGGCTAAACACGGCATTAAAAACTGGGATTTCATCTGGGTTCATTCGCCTGAAGGTACTAAGGTTAAGGTGCGCGCCAGAGTGGTACCGTCCGTTAAACCCGACACCATCTTTATGCCGTTTCATTATGCGGGTTATATGCAAGGCGTTGATATGACGGGTAATTTCCCGGAAGGCACCAAGCCTTATGCGGTAGGCGAGAGCGCAAATACCGTCACTAACTACGGATATGATATAAACACTCAGATTCCTGAAACCAAAAGCGGTCTATGCCGCATAGAAAAGGCGTAAAATGAGCGAATTTAACGACAACAATAGACTTAAATTTTACTGCGACGACGATAGATGTATCGACTGTAACGGCTGTGCGGTGGCTTGCGACGAGGCTCACGAGCTGCCTCTTGGCATCCGCCGCCGCCGCGTCATCACGCTAAACGAAGGCGTACCTGGTAAGGAAATATCAACCTCGATAGCCTGCATGCACTGCGAGGACGCTCCGTGCTCGCTGGTTTGCCCGGTTGATTGCTTTTATATCAGGAGCGATGGTATCGTGCTACACGACAAAGATATCTGCATCGGCTGCGGATACTGTCTATACGCGTGTCCGTTCGGCGCGCCTCAGTTTCCGCGCGAGGGAGTGTTTGGAGCCAAAGGTTCGATGGATAAGTGCACGATGTGCGCAGGCGGTCCGCTACCGACGAATAGCGAAGCCGAGCGCGAAGAGTACGGCCAGGATAGAATTTCCGAAGGCAAAGTGCCGGTTTGTGCGGCGATGTGCTCGACAAAGGCGCTGCTAGTAGGCGAATCGGCTATGATAGAAAAAATCTACGGCGATAGAGTCAAGGCTCGCGGCTACGGCTTTAAAGACCTAAAACAAACTCCGACCTGGAAGCTCGCCTACTATGCTGGCGATAGGCTTAAAATAAAATCTTAAAATTTAGCTCGCTTTCGCCGAGATTGCGGGGGGGGGCGAGTAATCTCATCAAATTTGACGCGGTTTGTCTGCGTCAAATTTGACTCACGCTTCTTTGATTTCATTAAATTTTACATGGGTAGTTCGTTAAATTTGACTCATATTTCTTTAATTTCATTAAATTTTACATCGTTAGTTTGTCAAATCTGAATGCTGGTAAATTTAAAATAAAAGTGGATAAATTTAAGTATAAAAGGGCGGTCTCCCGCCCTAAATTTACGCTCTAACAGGCGATAAATACGGATTTGCCGAGTGCATTGACATCTCGTTTTGCTCTCTAAATTTGATAAATTCCTCTTCGCTTAGACGCCTGATATTTGCTATCGTCATCTTTAGCGGCGTGATGCCTGAGAGCGGATCGGGATCGCCCGCGTTGGCTAGCTCGTTGCCGTCGGCCTCGCTATAGTGGAAGGTCGTAAATATCGTGCCTTCTTTTAGATCAGGATTTACGCGCAGTTTGGCCGCGATCTGGCCGCGTTTGTTTTGTACGAGCGCGTAGCAGCCCTCCTCTAGCTCCCTCTCGCGAGCAATATCGGGACTCACCTCGATGAGCGCGCCCTCGACGCCTGCGCCGTATTCAAGAGCCGGACACTCTCTAGTCATCGTGCCCGTGTGGTAGTGATAGACCTTGCGTCCGGTCTTAAATAGGCACGGATATACCTCG
>CAUQJW010000149.1:0-3404 GCA_963518485.1 uncultured Campylobacter sp. | reverse complement strand
CCGCTACGCGTGCTCGCTCGTAGTGTGCGATGATTTTATTATGGATTAGTAGCGAGATATAAATCACAGCACCGCCGAGGCATAGTCTTAGTATATCTGCATCTTTATGCCAAAAGACTAAATTTACGATGATGGCTGCAGGTATGAGAGCGTTATTCATGATGGCTAGAGTGCCGCTATCTACCTCGCATGCGCCTTTGTTCCATAAAAAATACCCAAGACCGCTAGCTCCGATACCAAGCCAGAGCAAAACCGCGCCTTGGGTTAGATCAAGGTTGATTTTTTCCGGATTTCCAAACATGGCAAATGCTACGCCCGTAACCGCCGAGGCTCCTACGAAAAAGTAGCCAAAAACCCCTCTTTGCTCGTTAAAATCACGCTTTTCCAGCAAAAATTTATAAGCGCTCTGTCCGACGCCAAAGCATAAATTTGCCCCCTGCACGAGCAAAAATCCATGCCAAAAGCCGGCATTTACGTTGCCGTATTTGATAATGAGAGCGCCAAAGACCGCGATACCGACGCTAAGCAGATACAACAGTCTAAGCCTGCCCGCCAGCACGTCGTAAACCACGCTCACGTAAAACGGCGTAAATATCGTAAAGAGCGCAACCTCGGCGACGCTAAGGTAGGCAAACGAGTTGTAGTAAAAGATATACATCGCGCCGATTTGCACTGCGCCGATCGCGGCTACTTTAGCGTAGAGGGCGAGGTTTTTTGCGGCAAAATCCTTAATCATAAAGGGCAAAAATATGCCGAGCGCAAGCACCACGCGTGAAAACGCGGCAAAATAGCTATCCACTCGCCCCGCCAAAAACTCGCCGATGAGGCTAAAGCTAAACGCCCAAAGCACGGTTACGAAAATTAGTTTTTTCATTTATTCTTTCCTAAATTTAAAATAACGCCCCTCATCATATAAGCGCCGCTAGCGCCGCTATTCTCGATAAGCTCGACATTTCCGTCGTTTATACCGCCTATCGCATAAACGGGGGCGTCTAAATTGTCTATGATTTCTCGTAAAAATCCTATCCCGCGCCCTGCTACGCCGGCATGGCTCGGAGTATCGAAAATATGCCCCGCCACTACGTAATCGGCGCCAAACTTCCGTGCCGATAAAGCTTCTTTTAAAGAGTGCGCCGAAACGCCTATTTTACCGCAAAACCCGCCTCTACCGACTTTAGAAAATAGCTCAAACGGCACGTGCAACTCATCTATTCCGAGTCTTTCGGCTACGCTAAAATAACTATGCAAAATTAGCTTTACGCCGCTACTTTTAACGATGCCAAGAACGTCTTTAGCTAAATTTTCATAGCTTTTTTCATCTAAATCGGCTTCTCTTAATAAAATTTTATCGACCGGTTTGTAAGCTACAATCTTGGCTGCATCTGCCAGAAAATCGTCGCTAAGACGCCTGTTGCTAACCCAAATCCGCTCAAACATATACGTGATTGCTCATAACGGGCTGCAACCCTAGTTTTTTGACGCTTTCGTATATCTGCGCGACCGTTCTGGCGTCGCTAATCTCAAACTGCTCGTCGCCTTTTTTCTCGCCGTCTGAATGAGTTCCGACTCCGGTGCTTACGCCGGCTGAAATTTTACTCGCGGCTACGCCGACGACTCCGTCGCGGAATTTGGGGCTTTCCCGCGTCGAAATAGTAATATTGGCATAAGGTAAAAAAATGCGGTAAGCGCATATAACTTGAAACAAATTTATTTCGTCTACGTCGCGCGGAGAAATTTCGCTTTTATTTACGGCCGGACGCAGTCTAGGACACGAGATAGCTATCTCGGCGTGCGGGTACTTGCGCTGCAGTAAATACGCGTGGAGAGCCGTAGACAAGGCGTCTTTACGAAAATCGTCCAGGCCCAAAAGAGCGGCAAACCCTACGCTTCGCATACCGCCCATCAGCGCCCTTTCTTGCGCATGAAATCTATAGGCAAACGAACGCTTCGAGCCGCCTAAGTGAAATTTAGCGTAAGCCTGCGGCGAATAAGTTTCTTGAAAAACTATAACGTAGTCCGCGCCGCATTCGTGCAAATAAGCGTATTCGTCCGAATTTAGCGGGTAAATTTCTACGCCGACGTTACTAAAAAGCGCCGACGCCTCTTTGCAGGCTTCGCCGATATACTTAAAGTCTCGTTTTTTACTACTTTCGCCGGTTAAAATCAAGACGTCTTTAAGCCCGGTTCGCGCGATACTTTCGAGTTCCTTTTTTATTTCGGGGGCTTTTAGTTTTAGGCGAGAAATTTTATTATGCGCGCTAAATCCGCAGTAAGTGCAGTCGCTATCGCAATAATTAGAAATATAAAGCGGAGTAAAAAACTCCACGCTATTGCCGAAGAATTTAAAAGTCTCTTCCTTGGCTCTTTGCGCTATTTGTTCTAAAAATTCTCTCGCGGCGGAACTCAACAAAGCCTTTAATCCCTCTAAGCCAAGAGGGTATTCGTTAAGCGCGTTTATAACGTCGCGCGCGGTATAGCGGCTCTCGTCGTAAGCTTGCCGGTGAGTCAGAATCGTCTCCATCAAGCTTTCGTCTATGACTTGCATATCCGGCGCGTAACCCATGACGTCCGCCAAATTCATCTCAAAAATCCGGTCAGCGGCGACGAAGCTCTGGCTAGCTCGCTTTGAGCGCCTACTCCGGCTAAATATCCTATTCTGCCCGCCTGCACGGCTAGAGCAAACGCCTTAGCCATTTTGCCGACGTCGCGCGCGGTAGCTACGGCCGTATTCGCCATCACTGCGGCGCAGCCCAACTGCATAGCTTCGCATGCTTGCGCGGGGGTGCCGATACCGGCGTCCACGATAACGGGCAACGATATTTCGTCTATTAAGATTTTTATAAATTCTTTAGTCGCTAGGCCTTTATTGGTGCCTATCGGAGCGCCTAAAGGCATCACGCATGCGGCGCCCGCGCTAACCAAATCCCTAGCTACGTTTAAATCCGGGTAAAAATAAGGCATCACCGCAAAACCCAAATCGGCTAAAATTTCGGTGGCCTTAATCGTTTCGTAATTATCCGGCAGAAGATATTTGCTATCTCTAATCACCTCTACTTTAACGAATTTGCCGCATCCAAGCTCTCTGGCTAGCTTTGCTATCCTGACGGCTTCGTCGGCATTTCTGGCGCCCGAAGTGTTGGGCAAAAGAGTAACGTCTTTAGGGATAAAATCCAAAATATTTTCCGCACCGCCGTCATTCACCCTACGTAAAGCCAGAGTAACCATCTGTACGTCTGCTTCGCTTATACACGCGCTAACTAACGGGAGCGAAAATTTACCCGATCCCAGTATAAAGCGAGAACTAAATCTCTCTCCGCCCAGTACCAACTCGTCCATCATCCGCCTCCTACGAAATGCACTATTTCGGCTCTAACGCCGTCTTTAAAAACGACGTTAAATTTATC
>CAUQJW010000148.1:0-3446 GCA_963518485.1 uncultured Campylobacter sp. | reverse complement strand
GTCGTAGAGCGCCTCAAGGATAAACTCACGAAAAATTTCCTTTTCATTTGTCGGCGTTAAAAATTCCGGATCGTAAAAATACTCGTGCTCAGGCAAAAGCTTGCAAATTTCATCTAAAAGCGGCTTTTTATAAGTTTGCTTTTTGACGCTAAAGGGCAAAAGCGCGGTAAATTTATCTTGAAATTTTTGATACTGCGCGATTTTTTCAAGCACTTTGGCGTTTGAGACTTCGTCAACCTTGGTGAGCACCAGGATATGAGGTTTTTGCGGATTTAAATTTAGAAATTTTACGTAGTCGTCTATGTCGTCGTAAATAGGCGCCAAAAACACGATCGCATCGCAGTCGCCCATCGATTTTATCGCTTCGTTTATCATGAGTTTGTTTAGCGTCTTGTTGCTCTCGTGAAGCCCCGGCGTATCGGTAAAAACGATCTGATCTTCGCCGTTCATCACGATACCGCTGATCTTTCGCCTCGTGGCGTTTTGCTTGTGCGAGACGATGGTGATCTTCGCATCAAGCAAAAAATTTAAAAGCGAGCTTTTGCCTGCATTCGTACGGCCTATGATGCTAACAAAGCCCGATTTCATAAGATGTATCTCGCTAGATCCTGGTCCTCGACGACGTCTGAGAGGCGCTTTTCTACGAGGGCTTTGTCCACCTCTACCGTCTCGCCGCCGTGCTCGTTAGCCTCAAAGCTGATATCCTCGATCACGCGCTCGATCACGGTGTGTAGGCGTCTAGCACCGATGTCTTCCATTTTTTCGTTGGCATTTTGTGCGATTTTAGCAATAGCTTTTATGGCGTCATCCGTAAATTTAAGCTCCACGTTTTCGGTTTTTAAAAGCGCTTCGTATTGTTTGAGTAGCGAATTTTTAGGCTGAGTTAAAATTTGATACAACGCATTTTCATCTAGGCTATCTAGTTCAACTCGTAGCGGAAAACGCCCCTGAAGCTCGGGGATTAGGTCGCTTGGTTTGCTGATGTGAAAGGCGCCCGCGGCGATAAAAAGGATGTGATCGGTCTTTATGGCGCCAAATTTGGTCGTCACCGTCGAACCCTCCACGATAGGTAGCAAGTCGCGCTGTACGCCTTCTTTGCTCGGATCTTGCCTGCCGGAGTTTCCGGAGCTCACAGCGACTTTATCGATCTCGTCGATAAAGATTATGCCCTCGTTTTCGGCTCTTCGCACGGCTTCGGTTTTGATGCTTTCCATATCTAAAATTTTATCGCTAGCTTCGTTTTTGAGCGCTTCTTTGGCATCTTTTACCTTCATCTCTTTTTTGACGGTTTTGTTGCTTAGGCCGATGATTTTGACGAAGCTCTCTTGCATCTGCGCCATATCGGGCGGCACGTTGGCTCCTGCGTCAAAGCTATTTTGTACGACTTCTATCTCGATGCTAAGATCATCCAAATCGCCGTTTTCGAGCCTACTCATCATCTTTTCGTAGCTTTTTTCGTAGTCTGCTTTTTTTTCTTCGCTCGCACCAGTCGGCAGAGGCGGTAGGAGTTTTTTTATTATCTTATCTTTTACGTATTCGTCGATTTTCTCGCGGTTTTTCTCGCGCTGTTCGGCTTTGACCAAATTTACCGACGCAGCCGCCAGGTCGCGCACCATGCTTTCTACGTCGCGTCCAACGAAGCCCACTTCGGTGTATTTGCTAGCCTCTACTTTGATAAACGGCAAGCCCATCATCTTTGACAAGCGCCTTGCGATCTCGGTTTTGCCCACGCCCGTCGAGCCTATCATCAGGATGTTTTTTGGCATGATATCGTCTTGCATCGTTTTGTCTAGCTTCATCCTGCGGTAGCGGTTTCGTAGCGCGATGGCGATGATCTTTTTGGCATCCTTTTGCCCGATTACGTAATCGTCTAAAAATTTCACTATCTCTTTTGGGGTTAAATTCATCTTTTCTCTATTCTAAAACGCAGGTTTTTATGTTCGTGTTCGTATAAATGCAAATTTCGCCCGCGATCTTTAGGCTCTCTTTGACGAGCTCCTCTTCGTCGATCTGGGCAAATTTATCAAGAGCTCTTGCGGCTGAGAGGGCGTAGTTTCCGCCGCTTCCGATCTTGCCGTCCTCCGGCTCTACGACGTCACCCGTTCCGCTTAAAAGGAAAATTTTCTCTCTATCAAGCACCAGCATCATGGCTTCTAGCTTGCGTAGATACTTATCCTTGCGCCACTCTTTGCTAAACTCGATCACCGCTTTTAGCAGGTCGCCTTTTGCGTGCTCTAGGTTGTTTTCAAACATATCAAAGAGATTAAACGCATCGGCGGTGCTACCGGCAAAGCCCGCCAGGACCTTGCCACCGTGGATTTTGCGGATTTTTACCGCGTTGCCTTTTAGCACCGTGTTGCCAAAGCTCACCTGTCCGTCGCCGCCGATGACTGATTTATTCTTGCCCTTGTAGGCCAAAATGGTAGTCGCGTGAAACACTTATTCGCCCTCGACGTCTAGTTTTAGCGTGGCGCGCACTGCATGGCCGAGTTTGACGTCCACTTCATAGATGCCTGTCGCTTTTATCGTATGCGCGAAGTCAAATGCCTTTTTATCTACGACCAAATGATGATTTTTTTCCAGAGCTTCAGAAATTTCATCCTTCGTCACCGCCCCAAATAGCGCGCCGTTTGCTCCGAGCGGCTTTTTAATCTTGAGCGTGATTTTTTCGATCTCGGATTTTAGCTTTTCTATATTTGCGATCTCGTATTTTAGCTCCTCGGCCTTGCGTTTTTGCTCGGCTTCGTACTGGCGCAAAACATCGGGAGTCGCGGCTTTGGCAAAACCCTTGCCGATTAGGAAGTTATTTCCGTAGCCTTCTTTTACCTCTTTGATTTCGCCGGCTTTTCCGAGCGATTTTACGTCTTTTATTAGTAGTACTTTCATTTTTATCCTTTATTTAGTTAAATTTGCGTCCGTTTTTGCGTCCGATGATAAATCTTAGCGCATTTAGCTTGATAAATCCGTTCGCGTCTTTTTGGTCAAACACGCTGTCTTCTTCAAACGTGCAAAACGCTTCGCTAAAGAGATTGTCCGTTTTGCTATCGCGTCCTAGCACGATTACGTTGCCTTTGTAGAGCTCGACTTTGACCGTGCCGTTTACGTTTTCTTGGCTTTTGTCGATGAGCGCTTGTAGCATGATGCGCTCAGGCGACCACCAGTAGCCGTTATAGATGAGCTCCGCGTAGCGAGGCATCAGTTCGTCTTTTAGGTGCGCCGCGCCGCGGTCTAGCGTGATGCTCTCTATCGCGCGGTGAGCTTTTAGCATTATCGTACCGCCAGGAGTTTCGTAGCAGCCGCGGCTTTTCATGCCGACCGAGCGGTTTTCTACTAGATCGAGTCTGCCGATACCGTGTTTGGCGCCTAGGCGGTTTAGTTCGGCTAGCAGCGCCGCAGGGCTCATTTTTTTACCGTTTATGCTAACGGGATCGCCTTTTTCGTAGCCG
>CAUQJW010000147.1:0-3463 GCA_963518485.1 uncultured Campylobacter sp. | reverse complement strand
GCTTTTTACCGATCTTGACATCGCGGCGATGCCTCAGCTTATCTTTGACGGTATCAATAAATTTGCCCTTATGGCGATCCCGATGTTTATCCTAGCAGGAAATTTACTGAGCAAGGGCGGCTCTGCTAGACGCATTATAGATTTTGCTAAATCCATGGTCGGACATCTACCGGGCGGCCTGCCGATGAGCGCGATATTTGCGTGCGTTATATTTGCCGCGGTTTCTGGCAGCTCGCCCGCTACGGTCGTAGCGATAGGATCTATCATGTTCGTTGCCATTAAAGAAGCGGGTTATCCGAAAGAGTACGCCGTGGGCGGCATCACAACCGCGGGCTCTCTAGGCATCCTCATCCCGCCTTCCGTCGTTATGATCGTTTACGGCGTGACGGCAGAGGTCAGTATCGCGCAGCTATTTATGGCGGGCGTGGTGCCGGGGCTGATGCTAGGCGGCATGATGATACTTCAGACTTATATCGGAGCGAAAAAACTCGGATTTAAAGCTACTACGCCCGAGCCTTGGAGCGAGCGAATAAAAAAATTCGGCAAGGCGTTTTGGGCGCTGCTAATCGTAGTAGTCGTTATCGGCGGTATCTACGGCGGCATTTTCACCCCGACAGAAGCTGCTGCGGCGAGCGCGATATATGCGCTGATTATTTCGCTATTTGTATATAAAGATATCAAATTTAAAGACCTGTGGGACATCTGCCTAGAGTCTGCCATCACGACGGCGATGATATTTTTTATCATCGCAAACGCGGTCGTGTTTGCGTATCTGCTAACTAGCGAAAACATCCCGCAAACGATAGCAGATAGCATCCTAGCCGCAAATATCGGCAAAATAGGCTTTTTAATCATCGTAAACGTCCTGCTTTTCATCATGGGACAGTTTATGGAACCTTCATCGGTCGTGATGATCATGGTGCCGCTACTGCTACCGATCGCGACTGCGCTAGGCGTGGATCCGGTGCACTTCGGTATCCTACTCATCGTAAATATGGAAATCGGCATGATCACGCCGCCTGTGGGCTTAAATTTATTCGTCGCGAGCGGCCTAACCGGCATGAATCTAAAAGACGTCATCGTAGCGTGCTTGCCGTGGACTTTGACGCTATTTGTCGGACTCGTCCTGGTGACATACATCCCGGAAATCTCGCTTTGGCTACCGAGGCTGATGTACGGAGGTTGATTATTTTAGCTAACATTTTTAGAGCGTCGCCTCCTAAAATGTTAGCATTTTTTATTACTTGCCGCTAAAGTTTTTTTAAATTTTGCCGATATCGGTTAAACGTTTCGTAAGAGTAAAAGCGATAATAAAGCGAAATTATTATATTATCTTTAATAATATACCGCCTAAATTTAGGAGAACTTTTTATGTATCATGTTAAACTAAACATCTGCCTAGCAGGCATTCCCGAGGATAAAATCGCGCTATGGCGGCAAATCCCGGCTAAACCTCGCTTCGAGCACGAATTTCGTACTATAACCGGCGCGCAAGACGTTCCTAACCCGATTCCAGACGAAAATCAATACCTAATCGTAATATCTCAAGAAAGCGATTTAAATTTAGCGGAGATAAAAAAGCGTATAGACGGTAAAGGCATACTCGTGTTATACGTTAACAATATCGATAAAATCACCAAAGAACAATGCGAACAAGCGGATGAAATTTGGTGCGAGCAGGCAAATCTAGATATATTTAATTTTAAGCGAATTATAAGTCTGCTCGCCGAACGCAAAGATGCATGGTTGCAAAAAAATTGGCTACAAACAGCCATAAATTCGCTTCCGGATATGATTTGGTTTAAAGATATGCAAGGGCTTCATTTGGACGTAAACGACGCATTTTGCGAAATCGTAGATAAGACCAAAGAAGACGTGCGAGGTAAAGATCACTACCATATCTGGAATATCCCTAAAGAGATCTACGAACAAAGCGACTACGTATGCGTTCAAACCGAAGACGACGTAATCGCAGCCAGAAAAACATGCCTCCTAGACGAAGAAGTCATGAAAGCCGACGGCAAACTAAGCAAACTAAAAACATACAAGACTCCGATATTCGACGGCGAGACGATTATCGGCACCGTAGGTATCGCTCGCGACGTTACCAAAGAATACGAATATTTGCAAAACATCGAACATCTAGCCCACTACGATCAACTTACCGGTCTTGCTAACCGCAACCAACTGGATGCCTTTTTGGACAAGCTTCAAACGACTCAGATGAGTATTTTATACATGGACTTAGACCGATTTAAACAAGTAAACGATACCTATGGACACCAAGCCGGCGATAAAGCGCTAGTATTGATATCAAGCCTCATAAAAGAAATTTTCCAAGACGCCATGAACGTGCGTATCGGCGGAGACGAATTTATATCTATTTTCACCGATGGAGTAAATATGGAAAGCATAGCTCCTCGCATGCAAATTTTAATCGACCGCTTTTATACCGCTTGCCAACAAAATCCGCATTTCCAAGGCTTATCCGTAAGCGCGGGTATAGCCGAAGGCAAAATCGGACACGGTTCGTTCGACCTACTTCTTCAGCGCGCGGATGCCGCCCTTTATAAAGCAAAACACGGCGGTCGCGGCAAATACTATATAAACGCTAGACAAGATTTTATAAGCTAACCATATAATGCTCGGCGGTTAATCCGCCGAGCATTCGCTTTTTTAATTTCATTATACGACTATAAAATTTTTCTCAAATTTGACGATATGGCTTAAAACTAGTTTTAAAGGATTAAAGTGATAAGCGGCGTAAGCGGACTTAATTCAAATGCGATTTTTGATTTCAACGTATCGCACGAAGAAAATTTAAAAGCGCGCAAAGAAAGAGAGATAGCAAATTCGACGGTCGCGCAGCCGGATTCGATACGGACGGGACAAGTCGATTACTACGCCTTAGATCCGGACGAACTAAACAAAGACGAGCTTGCCATTTGGGCGCAAAACGTAGAATTCGCCAAGCTAAACGATAAACAAAAAAATAGACTTTTGGCCGTCAAAATGGGCTTTAAAAAGCCGGTATATAAACCTTTTGATCCCGTGCTCGCGCGCAAGAGCTATTCGCTAAGCGGCTACACGGCGGAGGATAAAATCAGCGTCTGGGGTAAGATAAACGGACTTGATCCAAATATCGGCAAAAACGAGGCAGCCGAGCTAAAAAGATTTATAGATAGCACGAAGACTCTGCGCTCAAATTCGTTTGACAGAAAAGACGACGTTTTTAGCGTGGACGGATTTACAAACGAGTTTCATATCCATTTAGGAAGCTTCGGTGGCGGCGAAACGAAGGGTATGGGGCTTGGGATGGAACCCCTCATGACCGAGCTGCTCGACTCCGATATGGATTTGGAAGAATTTAAGGATAAGTGGCTCGAATTTACCGCCGAAAAGATACTTGGCGAATACGCAAACGTCAAAATTTCGCTCAAGGACGGCGCGCTAAATTTCGACC
>CAUQJW010000146.1:0-3555 GCA_963518485.1 uncultured Campylobacter sp. | reverse complement strand
CCTTGATGTGATTTTTAAAAAACAGGACGCTATCACTCAAATTTAGTCTATGTATGCCGCAGCCGCCCTCAAGCACGGCTTTTAGGCAAAATTTCTTAGCAAACGGGAAGCTCTTGCGCGTGGCTAGGATTTCGCATTTTGGATTTACGCTTTTGGCCGCTTCGTTCATCGCTCTTGCGTAGGTGGCGATCTTGCAGGCGTACTCTAGGCAAATTTGCGCTAGTTTCCAGGCTTTATGCACATTATCGTAGCTGCCGTTTATTTTTACGATCGGCTCTTTTACGGCTGCGACGGCTGAGTTTGAGACGCAAATTTGCACCTCGCAGTCAAGCAACTGCGCGATGCGAGCGGCGACGTCTACGCAGCTAACGGTCACGTCCTCGCGCGGCAGTATGGTCAAAGAGGCGTTTTTACGGATGCCTTGAAGCGAGGTCGTGAGATCAAAGTAGGGCAGATCCTCGCCGATATAGGCTAAAATTTCGGCGTCGCTAAGCTTTATCATCGCTTGCTAGCCTCTTAGCTTCGGCGTTTTTCTTGTTTGCGTTTACGATCATATTTCTAAAAATGCCGTTTTCGTAAAGGCCCGCGTGATAGAGCGAAAAACCTATAAACGCGACGCCTGAGGCTACGTGCCACTTTTTAAAGCCGCCTTTGTTACGTCCTAGCATTCCCAAAGCCGTAACGCAAACAGCCGCTAAAGTGACGCTCATGCCGACCTTGGCGACTTTTCTGTGAGTTTGTAGATTTAATAGCTCGCCTTTTATCATTTTTTCGTCCTTATTTTTTCTTAAATTTTACGCCCTTCATAGAGTTGGCGAGCAGCCCGATAGTTGTGCCGTTATGAAGTACGGCCGTAGTTATCGGACTAAATAGTCCAAATGTCGCGCCTGCTAGGATTAGCGAGTTTATGCCGACGGTGGCGTTAAAATTCGTATTTATAAGTTTCATCGTTTTATCGGCTATCTCTTTGGCGGTTACGACTGCGTAAATGTCGTCTTTCAATAGGCTTATATCCGCAGTGGTTTTGGCTATATCGGCGCCTTTTTGCATACTTATACCTACGTCGGCCTTTATTAGGCTAGGCGCGTCGTTTATGCCGTCGCCGACAAAAGCTACTTTTCTACCTTCGGCCTTTAGTTTTTCTATAATGCTTGCTTTATCCGTCGGCAAACACTCGGCAAACACTCTATCTACGCCTAACTCTTTAGCTACTTGATTTGCCTTTAGCTCGACGTCGCCGGTTAGCATTATCGTTTCTTTAACGCCTAGTTTTTTTAGAGCCGCAAGCGCATCTTTGGCGTTGTCTCGCATAGTATCTCTCATAGCTATCACGCCCAAAAGCTCTTTGTCGTATCCGACGTAAAGTAGCGTTAGACCGCTATCTATCGCGTTTTGGATAATTTTTTCATGTTCAAAAAATGAGATTTTTTCATCTTCTTCCAAAAAGTGTCTAGAACCTATCACGACCTCTTTGCTGCCGACAAAAGTTTTTACGCCGTGAGCTACGATAAATTCGACCTCGTCGTGATGAACGTGGTGAAAGCCTATTTGTCTAGCTGCTTTTACGATGGCTTCGGCTACGGGATGAAAATAATGTTCCTCCGCGCTGGCGGTTAGATTTAAAAGCTCCGCCTCGCTAACGCCTTCCTTAAAAGAATAAATTTCTTCTACGCTTAGGCTTCCGTGCGTTAGCGTGCCGGTTTTATCGAATACGAAAGTATCGACCGCAGCTAGCGCTTCGATAGCCTTGGCGCCTTTTATGAGAAGGCCGTTTCTGCCGGCTTTCGAGATACTAGATTTAAAAGCGACCGGAGTGGCTAACTTTAGCGCGCAGGAGTAGTCGGCTTGCAATACGCTTGCTACTCGTGTCATATCGCGTCCTAAAACATAGCTAAGCCCTGCTAGTCCGAGCGTTACCGGTACCAGCCTATCGGCTAGTCTAGTAGCCTTTAGTCCGATAGCCGATTTTTCGTTTAGCGAGCTTTGTATATAGGATTTTATCCTTGCGGTCGCGCTTTCGGCGGCTACGCTTTCGGCCCAAATTTTTATCCGTCCGTCTTCGACTACGGTTCCGCTCATTACGCGGTCGCCCCGCTCTTTAGCTACGGGTTCGGCCTCGCCCGTCATCGAGACTTGATTTATGCTAGCGTTTCCTTCTACGATGTAGCCGTCTATGCCTATGCTTTCGCCGGCTCCTACCACGACTATATCGCCTACTTTTACTTTTTCGGTCGGAATTTTTTCTAGACGTTTGTCGCCGCGATCGTTTATCTCTATCCACACCTCTTCTATATTAGGTTTGGCTAGTTCTTTAATGAGGTCGTCGCTTTTATGTACGGCGCTTTCTTCCATATATTCGCCGATCGTAAGCATTAAATTCGTTCCGTTAGCCGCAACATAGTCTCTTCTAGCTAAACTTACGCCTACGGCCGTAGCCTCTAGTACTTTTGAGGTTATGCCGTCGTTCATAAGCTCATCTATACCCGAGCGTAGCAAAGGATACGCCGCGTATAAACTCGTTGCGAGATTTAAAGCGTTATCGTTTGAAACTAAGCTTACGCCCATAGCCGTAGCAGCTTTGTAAATTTCCGATTTGCTCGGTTCGCTACGTTTTTTACTTAGGGTTTTTATCGTTAAATTTTCTAAAAACTTAATTATATCTTCTAAGTTTGAGCGAAATTCGATTATTATGCTTTTAGCCTTTTTATTTACGCGAACGCTTTTTACGAATTTATATTCGGAGATTTGAGCTTCTAAATAGCTTTCGTCGCAGTCTAGATTTACGTTATCCACGATAAATCTTACGCGATTTTTATTTTTATGGACTATTTTTAGCTTATTTTTCGGACTCAATTTGCGCCTTTACGTCTTCGAAACGCTCTTTTAGTTCCTCAAAACCGGCTTGAAGCAGGTTTGCGCCTTTTGCGATAGCGGTAAATACCGTCTCTTGAGCTTTCGGATTAGTTAGGATGTATGCTACTACGCCGCCCACTAAAGCACCCTTTAAAAAGCCCGCCGCATTAAAATTAGCAGGTATAAAATCTTTTAAAGCATTGTTTATGCTGGTATCCAGCGCGCTAGGAGCGCCGGTAGTTTTAACGGTCGTAGTCGTCGTGGTTACGCTTCCGTCGTCATTTTTTTGACTTACTACTTGGGTTTGATTTATATATGGATTTTTCATTTGGCTCCTTTATTTAAAAATTTTTCGGCCATCATTACGGCCGCAATTCCGCCCGCGACGTAAACGGCTGCCGAGAGATAGTTTTTCGTTACTATTTTATTGGACGCCGCTATAGCAGCTCCGGCGGCTATACCGCCTTGTAGCGCTGATTTAGCTAGGTTTACGGCCAGGGCTTTATTTGAAATTTCTCCTCTAGCGCGAGCCGCATAATCTTTCCCGCCTAGCGTAATGGTTGCAAAAAGCGCGCCGCTAAGTACGTGATCGAGCGGAAGTCTAGTCGTAGATACAATCGCGTTCATTTATTATCCTTGAGCCTCTTGAGTTTGCGGTTGCGCCTGAGTTTTAGGAGCGGCCGGTTTTTTAGTCGTAGAGCG
>CAUQJW010000145.1:0-3625 GCA_963518485.1 uncultured Campylobacter sp. | reverse complement strand
AAATGGCGACCGTTATAGGCGGCCAAGAAGGTTACGTATCTACTATCGAGCATTTGCTAAGCGCAATCTCAGGTTACGGCATAGATAATATCCGAATAGTCCTAGACGCTAATGAAGTGCCGGTAATGGACGGCTCGGCGATAAGCTACTGCATGATGCTAGACGAAGCCGGTATCCAAGAACTAGACGAAGACAAAAAAGTAATCGTTATAAAACGCAAGGTCGAGGTAAGCAAAAACGGCAAATTCGCCATGGTCGAGCCGTCGAGAAATCCCAAATTTAACTTCACTATAAAATTTAACCACCCGATTATCGGCGAACAAAGTTATAGCTTCGAATTTAGTAAAAAAAATTACGTAGAAAATATCGCAAGAGCTAGAACTTTCGGCTTTTTAAAAGACGTACAGATGCTTAGAGCCCAAAATTTAGCCCTAGGCGGCAGTTTAGACAATGCCGTAGTCATCGACGATAATAAAATTTTAAACCCCGAAGGCTTACGTTTTGAAAACGAATTCGTCCGCCATAAAATTTTAGACGCTATCGGAGACTTAAGCCTGATGGGCGCGCCGCTTATGGGCGATTATACGAGCTTTGCGGGAAGCCACGAACTAAACCACGAGCTTACGAAAGCAATTTTAAGCGACGAGAAAAACTACGAAATTATCACGCTAAGCGAAGGCGAACTGGCGCGAGAGTTTCAAAAGGTATTCGCATAAAAAACGTTCAAATTTTAGTCATAGCCCTAACTTCGCCGATTTTAGTCGGAATTTACGACGAAAACGGCAATCTTCTTAAAAAAATCTCTAGCGAAGAAAAATCCGACGTCTCTCTCGTAAAAATAATGGACGAAATTTTAAACGATGGCCAATTTAATCTACAAAAAATTATCTACGCAAACGGCCCGGGAAGCTTTATGGGCGTGAAAGTCGCCTACGTCGTTTTAAAGACGATTAGCATCGTAAAAGAGTGCGAATTTTACGCGGTTAGCGGCTTTGAACTAAACGGCGGCGCGCCGATACGGGCGAATAAAAACTTAAGCTTCGTAGATACGCCCGAGGGCGTCAAACTACAAAAAGCGCAAGCCGGCGAGTTTTGCTTACCGCAGAATTTAGGCGTTTTAAATTTAAATTATGATACGCTTCCAAACTACGTTATTCAAGCCGTTTAGGAGTTTTTTTGAAAATTATCGTTCCAGCTACCAGCGCGAATTTAGGTCCGGGCTTCGATGCATTAGGATTGGCGCTTAGCCTTCATAACGAAGTCGAAATAAATAAAGCCAATTTTTCATCCGTAAGTATCTGCGGAGAGGGCAAAGAAAGCGCGAATTTAAAAAGAAATAATCTATTTTTGTCCATTTTTAACGAAATTTACTCCGAACTGACCGGAGAAAAAACGCCTTTTCGTATCGCTTTTACTAATAAAATACCGTTTTCAAGAGGTTTAGGAAGCTCGTCGGCGGTTATTACCTCGGCCGTAGCGGCCGCCTATAGCACGGCTGGATTTAAGGCCGACAAAAGCGTCGTTTTAAACAAAGCGCTAATTTACGAGAATCACCCGGACAACATCGCTCCCGCCGTACTAGGCGGCTTCGTTAGCTCCGTCGTCGAAAACGGCTCCGTAAGATCGCTCAAAAAGTCGTTAAGTGCGGATCTAAAAGCCGTCGTCGTAATACCCGATAAGCCGATGAGCACGAACGAGTCGCGCGCAAGGCTTCCTAAAAATTTATCCTTAAGCCAATGCGTTAGCAACCTTTCTCACGCCGCATTCGTTACGGCTTGTTTTTTTAGCGAAAATTACGACCTTTTAAGAACCGCTTGCAAAGACGAAATACACGAAAAAATTCGTATGCAAACCATACCGGAGCTATTTGAAGTTAAAAAAATAGCTTACGAAAACGGAAGTTTAATGAGTTCTCTTTCTGGTAGCGGCTCAAGCTTTTTAAATATCGTTTATAAAAACGACGCAAAAAATTTAAAAGACAAACTGCAAGATAAATTTAAAAGCTTTAGAGTCGAGGTTTTGGATTTTGACGACGAGGGCTTGCAAATTCTACAAAGCTAAAAAAAAGCTAAATAAAGTTATAATAAATGAAAAGAAATTTTACGCCGATTAGAATGTGCGTAGTATGCAAAAAGCGCTTTGAACAATTGAAACTACGGAGATATCGAATCATAGATTCTTCGCTCTTTTTCGGCAAAGGCAGCGGAAGAAGTTTTTATCTCTGCGAAGAGTGTATAAAAAAAGACGATAAAATTTTAAAAAAATCGCTCGGTAAAGTCGCCGGTAGCTTTTTGGCGACCTTGCAAGGCGGGCAAAATTTAAAGGAGATACTCGCAAATGGCGATTAGGATTTCAGAAATAGCAAACGAAATAGGCTTTAACAGCAAAGAGGTGTTGGAAAAAGCTATCGAACTTGGGTTAAAAGTTAAAACCCACTCAAGCGGCGTAAGCGACGAAGAAGCGGCTGCTTTATACGACTATATTACCACCGGCGTAATCCCGGACGCATTTAAAAAACCGGAAAAGAAAAAAGCTTCGACAAAAAGAGAACAAAGACCCAAAGAAGAGAAGCAAAATGATAAAAAAATTATAGAAAAAACGAAAAACGAAAAAAATAAAAAAACCGCCGATAAAAAAGGCGAGGCTAAAGAAAACAAAAAACAAGCGCAAGAAATTCTAGCCGAAAAACCTGACCCTAAGACGGAAACCAAACCGCAAGAGGAGCCTAGAGCCAAAGAAGAAAAACAATCTCAGCCGATAAAAGAAAGCTTGGCCGACATAAGCCTACAAAAACGCCGAGGATTGGTTATCGTAAAGAAGAAAAAAGACGAGCAGCCTCCTAAATTTTTAGACCAAAAAGAAAGTAGAAAACAAACTCCTGCGGCAATTAGCCTAGAAAACATATTTGCTTTTAGCAACGAAGAAAGTTATAAAAAAAATAAAAAAGATAAAAAACGCGCGGTAGCCGTAAAAAAAGACGGCGCTACCAAAATGGATCTCTTAGGCGATAGAGATTTGGCCGATATAAACATAGATAACGACGACGACATGGTGGTCTTGCCGGATTTTTCCGTCCATACTCCGACCCCGACTCAAAGGCCAAAACAGACCAATAACGAATATAAACCGACGCTAAATAACTCGGTAAGCTCGTTTCTAGAACAAGGTACTGCGCGCAGGCCTCGCAAAAAACATAAAAAATCGCAACGCGCCGACCATAACGGCGAAGCGGTAACCTACGTCGAGATACCAAAAGAGATCCGCCTATACGAATTTGCTGATAAGATAAACAAGCAGCCTAGCGAAGTCATCGGCAAGCTCTTTATGCTAGGCATGATGACGACTAAAAACGATTTCTTAGACGAGGATGCGATAGAAATTTTAGCCGATGAGTTCGGTATCGAGGTAAATATCGTCGATATGCAAGAAGCATTTGACTACGTTAAAGCCTACGACGAAGAAGAGGAGCAGCTAGATGATGCAAATTTGACCGTCCGCGTTCCTGTTATAACCATCATGGGTCACGTCGACCACGGTAAAACCTCGCTACTAGACTACATCAGAAGCTCGCGCGTAGCAGCGGGCGAAGCTGGCGGCATCACGCAGCACGTAGGTGCCTATATGG
>CAUQJW010000144.1:0-3657 GCA_963518485.1 uncultured Campylobacter sp. | reverse complement strand
GGCTGGCTTCTACCTACCGCAACGGCTAGCAAAACCGCCAAAATAGCCGTCAAAATCACGATGATCTTTTGTTTATTTAGCTTAAATTTGTGCATAGTCGCCCTCGCTTTTTACTTCAAATTTATCTATAACCGCCCACTCTTTTAAAATTTGCTTATCCGTTTTGATTTTTACTTTGTTGTAAAATTGATCGAATCCCTCGTAAAATTCGTCGTTTAACTGCTCAACCAGAACGTTTAGGCTCCCGCCCTTTTTGGCGTACTCTTGCCTAAATTTAAAATTATTTTCCGCTACGATTTGCTTTAAAATTTTAAGCCTAGCCTTCGCCACGTCGCCGCCAACGTCCGTTTTCATATCCGCCGAGTGCGTGCCGGTTCGCGGCGAATACGCAAAGCAGTGCAAATGCGTGAGCGGAAATTTCTTAAAATTTTCTAGCGCCTCGCTCCAGATTTCCTCGCTCTCGCCGGGATGCCCCACGATATAGTCGGTTCCTAGCGCAAAACCCATCTGGCTAAGCTCTAAAAATAGCTCCAAGTCCCTAAAAGCCTGATTTCGCCGCCTCATGATGCGCAGCATCGCCTCGCTCGTGTGCTGAAGCGCGATATGCAGATGCCGCTCCAGCCAGCTCTCGCGTAAGATCTCGCGAAAGCTCTCGTCTATCTGGCTTGGCTCTATACTGCCTAGCCTTATGCGCTTTATGCCGCCTATTTTACCGAGTCTGCCTAGCAAGCGACCCAGGCTTGAGTCCGTATCCTTGCCGTAGCTGCCGATATTTGTACCGGTTAGCACTAGCTCATTGTAGCCGTTGTAGGCTAAAATTTTAGCCTCGCGCAAGATCTCTTCCTCATCCATACTGCGCGCCTTGCCGCGGACGGCCGGGATAATGCAGTAGCTGCAGGCAAAGTCGCAACCTTCTTGGATCTTAATAAAGGCTTTGGTGTGATTTTCGTAGTTCGTTACGATATTTTTATCGATACTTTTTAAATTTCCCAGCTCGAAAAACGGATCTTGCGACTTTAAAAGCGCGTTTATATCCTCTTTTTTACTAGCGCCTATCACGCCGAAAACCGCGCTTTTGTTAAACAGCTCCTTGCCCTTGCTCACCGCGCCGCAGCCGGTTAGTATCACTCTAGCGCCTCGCTTTTTTATGCCGTTTATGTAGCTGCGCGCGCCGCTATCTGCGGAGTTTGTGACCGTGCAGGAGTTTACCACTACGATGTCGGCTTCGTTTTCGTCGCTAACTATATCGTAGTCTTTGACGTAGCTTTTCATCAGCTCGGTGTCGTAGATGTTCGTGCGGCAGCCGAATGTTTTAAAAAACACTTTCTCTCTCATAACTCTTCGCTTTGCTCTATATGCTTAGGTTCGCTCGCCCTCACTCGCCTATCGGTATATAAGGTCTGCGTAGGATATGCTATGACTATATCATCGTGTCCGGAAATCGCGTCTAAAATTTCGGCGCTTATAGTGCTTCTAAGGCTAAGCGTGGCCGTAGCATTGGCCATATACCAAACCGAAATTTTAATACCGTAGGGCTCTATAAGCGTATAAATTCTAGGCTCTACGTTAGAGCTTTTGATGTTATATTGATTTCTCAGCTTACTCATCTGCTTTCTAGCTATATCGGTATAGCCTTTGGAGTATTTTTGCGCGATATTCTTTATTATATATGCGGCTTTTTTATGATTTGATTCAAAGCTAAAAACGATATCGATACCGTCCCAAACGGTTTTCATGCCGTGGTGAGTATAGTTAGCCATCATATCGGTAAAAATGTAGTTATTCGGTATAAAAACTATACGTCCCGCTCTTCTATTATAAGTATAAGTCGTATAAGTAACATCCTCAAAAACCGTCATCCTAAGCAAGGATATATCTATAATATCTCCTACTATATCTTCATTGCCGCGGCGCACCTTTATACGATCTCCTACGTGAAAGCTGCCGCCGAAAACCACCACCGTCCAGCCGAGCATACTCATAAACATATCTTTCATAGCAATAGCAATACCGGCGGACGCAAAGCCTAGCACCGTAACGAGATAGGTTACGTTTTCTATATACGCAAAAAGTAAAATCAAAACTATGAGCGTTATATTTACTAAATTTATAATCTTATGCGCAGTATAAAGCCTCTCGTGATCGGCGATAGTTTTTTTTACTATAAATTTAAGCAAAAACGAAAAAGCGATAGATAAAACGATAAAAATGCCTATGCTAAGCGCTTTTTTTATCTGCGAAGTTATATCTTCTCTAACGCGCGATATAGCTTCGTTCACGCGTTTTTCATATACGCTATAGGTAGTTTTGGCTACATCGGCGGCGGCCGTAAACTCGTTAATCTCCTGTCTTAAATCAAAAAGCTCTCCGGACTCTTTCTCGTCGCCGCTAATCCTAACTATGGCCGACAAAATCGCTTCTCTTTTAGAAAGCTCGTCTATGACGGCATTTAAACTCTCTATGCGCTGTCTATATTCGTCTTTTTTGCTTCTAAGCTGCTTAATGTAAGAAAATCCTGAAATGATCAAAAAAGGATTGGTAATCTCGGGCAGAATTTCTATTTCCGGCGCGGTAATCATATTAGAAAACGGCGCTTTTTATTAGCGCGTCTATTTCGCCGAGCTCGGCATTTAACCGTTGGTAGATATAGTAATTCGAGTAGCGCGTTATCCAAACGTTTCCTTTTAGCTCCTCGTCGCTTTTACCCAGCCGTTCGTTTAAAACTCGCAACTCCTCGCTATTATCCGCCGTTAAATTTTGCTCCGCGAAAACAGCGCTTAAAAATATAAAAAATAAAAGTAAAATTCTCATTCAAACTCTCTTAAAACGTCCATCACGAGTTCGCGCGGCACGTCTTTTCGTATCTCGTATGCGCCGATACCTCGCGGCAGGATAAATTTGATCGCGGAGTTTTCCGCCTTTTTATCAAGGAAAAACGCCTCGTAAAAGCCGCTTGCGTTTGGCACCTTGTAGCTTATCGGCAGGCCGAATTTAACTAAAAGCTCCGCCGCGCGCACCTTTTGCTCCTCGCTCATAAGGCCAAGCTTCACCGCTAGCGCGTTAGCCATATTCATACCGATCGCCACCGCTTCGCCGTGTAGATATTTTTTGTAGTTCGTTTCGTTTTCTATCACGTGAGCGAAGGTATGGCCGTAGTTTAGCACCGCACGCACGCCTTTTTCGCGCTCGTCGGCCTCCACGGCGGCGGCCTTTATCTGCACGCAGCGGTAGATCAAATTTTGCAAATTCGCTTCATCCGTCAAATCTGCGTCCTCCATCCACGAAAATAGTTTTTCGTCAAAGGTTACGGCCATCTTTACGGCTTCCGAAAGGCCTGCTGCAAATTCGCGCTTTTCAAGCGTTTTTAAAAACTCCGTTTCGCAGTAAACTGCGCTAGGTTGGTAAAACGAGCCGATTAAATTTTTGCCGAATTTGTTATTTACTCCCGTCTTTCCGCCTACGCTAGCGTCTACTTGGGCTAGCAGAGTAGTCGGGATGTTTATAAATTTGATCCCGCGCTCGAAAATGCTCGCCGCAAAGCCCGCCATATCGCTCACCACTCCGCCGCCAAGCGCGACGATCACGCTGCTTCGGTCAAGACGGCTAACAAAAAGCTGCTCTAAAATTTGCTCTATCGTCTCAAGATTTTTATACTCC
>CAUQJW010000143.1:0-3802 GCA_963518485.1 uncultured Campylobacter sp. | reverse complement strand
AAGCTTCTCTTGATGCGTGATAGCTAGTACGCCAAGGTGCGGAAAGTCGCGCTTCAGGGCGGTTAAAAGCTCTTTTGCCAGTGCGCTATCAAGCGCCGAGGTTGCCTCGTCAAGCAGCAAAAACGCGGGCCCCGTAAAATAAACCCTCGCAAATGCAAGCCTTTGCGCCTCGCCTCCGCTTAAAATCTTGCCCCAAGCTTTAACTTCATCTAGCTCGGGGATAAATTTCTCTAGCCGTACCCGCCGTAAAATCCCCTCAAAATCGGCCTCTGCGCCTTGCAAATCGCTAGGATACGCGATAAGCCGCCTTAGGCTCATGCGCGCTAAAAACGGCTTTTGCGGCACGCTCATCGTTCCGCGCGGTACGCAAACCTCGCCCGAGCCGTGATCCCAGATGCCCGCGATATACCTAAACACGCTGCTTTTGCCGGTTCCGCTAGCTCCGCGTAGTAGCGTCCATTCGCCGCTTTTTACGCTCAAATTTAGCCCGAAAACCAGCTTTTCGCCGCTTGGGGTAAAAATTTTCAAATTTGAGCATTTTAGCTCGTTTCGTTCGCTGTTATCGTCAAATTTAACGCTCTCAAATTTATCCAGCATCAAATTTGCCACCATTACCTGAGTGTGTTCGTTCACTCCGTCAAGATCGCTGTTGTGCTCTCTAAATTTAGCGTCAAATTTGACCTTAGAGTCCGCCGTCTGCGCGATCTCGACAAATTTATACACGCGCTCCACGCTCGCAGCCCACTCCATGATCTGTTTATAATAATCCATAAACCACGCAAAGCCGTCCTGCACGCTATAAAACGCCGAGCGCGCCCGCATCATATCGCCAAATGTCATCGCGTGCGCAAAGTAAAGCGGCAAGCAGGCGAAAATCGGGATTAGATTCGTGATTTTTAAGTAGCTAGCCGAAAAGCACTCGAGGCGAAACTCGGTGTTCATGATGACGCGCCAGTTGCGCACTACCTCGCTAAAGCTCGCTCGAAAGCGCGTTTTTTCAGCGCGTGCACCCTTCATCAGCGCGACGGCTTCGGCGTTTTCGCGGGTGATGAGCAGATTTGCGCGGTAGTCGGCCTCGACCTGCTGTTTTTCGTAGTTTAGGCGCTTTAGACTGCGGCCGATTAGGTGCGTGATAAGCGAGCTAATGAGCGTATAAACGAGCGCGACGTAGACCAAAAATCCCTCCAATGCAAACTCACGGCCAAACGCGTTAAAATGCAATACCTTTGACGCCTCCCAGAGGATAAAGGTAAAGGCAAAAAGCTTGGAGAGGTTATAAACCATGGATTTTATGAGATTTACGCTTTTGTCGGCGAGCAGGAGGCTGTCCTCTGCGATACGCTGATCCGGGTTATCAAAGCCTGCGGCGCCGGACAATCGGTAAAAATTTGCGTTTTTTAGCCATAAATTTTCCATCTCTTCGCTTAGACTTTCGCGCCACGAGATTACGAGCAGCTTTTTAAACCAGTTTCCTATCACGATAAAAAGCACGATAACGGCGGTATATATGAGAAATTCGCCCACAAGCGGGAGCATGAGATCTTTTTCAAATTTTTCGATCGCGTCGTAAAATTTTTTATCCCATGCGTTCATTAGCGTCGCGACCTTAACGATGGCTAGGCTAGCCCCCAGCGTCACGGCCAGCATCGCCCACGCCGTTAGCGAGCGCTTGCCCGCCCAAAACCAGCCCGCGATGATGAAAAATTTCTTTAAAATCTTCAAATTTAGCCTTTTTTTAATTTTATGTTCGTCTGCCTTGCTTGACGGCGCATTATGACTTTTGCGCAGAAATTTATCTTCCAAATTTTACCGCAAATTTAATCGCGCTTTACGGACGAGTAAATTCGTGTCCCGCAAGCCGAGAAAGGTTAAATTTGAGCAAATTTAGCTCCGTAAATAAGCAAGACAAATTTACGCTAGAGGCTCGTATTTATAAATTTTACGAGCCTAGCTAAGTCCGAAAAGCAGGTGCGCAATAGCCTGATTAGTATGCGTAATTAAACGTCACCATAAAGTTCCTAGGCTCGCCGTAGAAGTTATTTTGTCCGGCCACGCGGTTATTTTGATTGATAAAATACTTCTCGTCGGTTATGTTTTTGACGGATAAATTTACGTTAAAGTGCTTGTCGTAATAATACGCGATATTCGCATCCCATAGCGCGTAGGCCTTTTGGTCCGGGATGTCGTTAGCCGGATAATACGCGCCGGTCGTGATATTGTATCTTGAGTACATGTTGTTGGTTTTGGTCTGATAGCGTATGCCCGTGCCAAAGACTAGCTTTTGCTGCGCGACTAGAGGCAGCTCGTAGCTTGTGTAGACCTTGACAATATGTTTTGGTATCCAAGGCTTAGCATTTGCGCCTTTGCGGTAGTCGACACTTGTAGGATTGTGCGTTTCGTCTTTCATGTATTCGCTTTTATTATACGTATATCCGCCGAAAATTTTCCATCTATCGGTGATCGCGCCGTTTGCTTCGATATCAAGGCCGCGGCTTCGTACTTTACCCTCGGCTACGCTTCTGTTTTTATTCGTGGCGACGTAGTACTCGTAGTCTTGTATCGCGCGATTTTCTTGCTCGATCTGAAACAGCGCTACGGTCGTGTTTAGCGCGCCGTCAAAAAACTCGGACTTTAGACCGATCTCGGCGTTGTAGCCCACGATAGGCTTCAGTATCTCGTCATTTCTATCGGTAGCAGTTTGGGGCTTATATATCTCGGTGTAGCTGGCGTACAGCGAGTGATCTCTGGCAAAATCCCACGTAAGGCCGATATACGGCGTTAGTTTATGCTTTTTGACCTCTTGCGCGACCGTATGCGTGCCTCGGCGGTAGTTATCGGTAGTGCTATTTCTCTTTAACCACGAGTATCTAGTGCCAAGGAGCAAATGCCAGTCGTCGCTAAAGTTATACCTAGTGCCGATCGTAAACATCTGTTGGTAAATTTTAGTGTTATAGTGTAGATTGTAGCAGTTGGTACCAAGCGCGCAAAGAGCCGTCATATCTCCCCAGTTTGGTTCGCTATTTATGAGGCCTTTGTTGAAGGTATTATAGGTGAGATTTGCCGCGCCCGTAAATACATCTCTGTCGTGCTGCGTGAAGGTCTCGCGCGACATCGTAATGCTGGTGAAAAAGTCGTGATTTTGACCAAATAAATCATAGTTTGCGTCGATACCGGTTTTAAAGCTAAATTCTTTACTTGCGTTGTCGTATCTATCGTAGCCGATATATCTGGTAATCGGATCGCGATTTACTCCGTGCCAGCCGCCGAATTTGAGAGTACTTTTGCTATCGGTATAGTTAAATTTGGCATAGGCCTTGATGCTGTCGTTAAAATAGTGCTCAAGATCTAAAAATAGGTTATATTTTTCGTAGATCGCACGACTCCAGTCTGATATAAAGGTCGTTTTGCGGTTTAAATTTAACTCCTCGCCGTTCTTGCCGACCACGGGTACGCCGAACGGATCGTAGACGCCTCTACTTTTTTGGTAGATTATCCCGGCAAGCGCGTTCGTGGAGTCGCCTATATCGGTTTCTATCATCGCAGAGACTGCGCCTCTTTTGTTGCCTTTCATATCCCTAAACGACCCGTCCTTGCCCAGAGTGCCGATTACTCTGCCTCGGATGGAGCCGTCGGAGTTTAGCCCGCCCGTCACGTCCGCTACGCTACGGTATGTATCCCAGCTGCCTATACCTAGGGATAAATTTGCTCCGAACGTCTTTTGCGGACGCTTTCTAGCTAAATTTATCGTGCCGCCGGGCTCGCCGTTACTCTGCGTCAGACCCGCCACGCCGCGAAGTACCTC
>CAUQJW010000142.1:0-3814 GCA_963518485.1 uncultured Campylobacter sp. | reverse complement strand
CCTCTATATACGGCAATAAGGGAGATGATACGATAACGCTAAAAAGCGGTATAGAGTTTATTGCCAATAAAGACGGCACTTTTATAAATGGAGGAGAAGGAAACGATACTTTCGTAATAGAAAAAGTAGCCGATATAAATAAAGACTACCGAAACGAAGCCGGCCATATAACCGGCCGCGTACAGATATTTGGCGGCTATGGCGGTACGGATACGCTAAAAATCATGGATGATAGCGCAAGCCTAGATTTTAGCAAGACGGATATTATAAGCATCGAAAGAATAGAGATGGGCGACGCTACCAAAAACGTTACGCTAAGCGCCAAAAATATACTAGATATAACCAAGAGTGAAGGTAGCGCAAACCATATACTCGATATCCTGGGAGACGGCAACGATAAGGTTGATTTAAAGGGCAGCGGTTTTACCCAATTGGCTGATTACACGGATGGTAACGGAAAAGTTTGGCGTCAATATTCGGCGACGAATACCGAAAACATTTATGACACATCTCGTACCGTAACGATACGAGTAGAAAACGATATAACGGTAGATATATAAACTGCTAAATTTATCTCGGCTACTTAGCCGAGATTTTTAGTCGTTGATAAATTTTAAACCGCATCTTGTTTTTGCCGCCGTCTTTGATAAGAGGCGTTAAAACAAATATCGTCGTTACTTTACATAGATTTCTGCGTTTAGTGGTCGCTTCGTTTAACAAAACGATTAAATACCCCCGAGATTTTCCTTTGGGGTATAACTTTCTCTTCTACCTTTCAAATAAATCATGGTATCGATTAGCTATTAATTTTAATCGCATTTAATATTACTAGTTGTAAAATGTTAACTATATTAAATAAGGAGTATATATGCGTTCTATCACGAATAAAATCGCGGTAATGCTCATCATAGCGTTATTCGTATCGTTTGCCGCTATCTCTGCGGTTAGTTACTATACGGCCGAGAAAAAAGTCGTCCAGCTAGTTAGCCAAAATCAAGACCAAATTTTAAAGGATATAAAATCGGTCTCGGATTCGTTTTTAGAAGACTACGCAGAAGCCGTCAAAAAGCTAGCTAAGCACGTAGAAAGCGCACCTGATTACGACGAGAGTATACTAAAAGCCGTAGTTATGGAAAAAGAGCAATCTAGCTCAATCACCGGCGACGTTTACTACAGCCGCGAAGAAGACGGACATCATTTTCAATCGAATAACATCATAACGACTCCCGAAGCCGACGGCTATGATCCTAGAACCAGAGGATGGTATACGGAAGCAAAAAGAGTCGGGGACGTCATATACACCGAGCCTTATGTCGATGCAATGAGTAAAAATTTAGTTATGACTTTCGCTAAACCTATAACCAAGAACGGCAAATTTACGGGCGTAGCGGGTATCGACGTAAAAATAGACGCCCTTAACGGTAAAATCCTAGATATGGGTAAAACCGAAAACGGCTACGTGTATATCATCAACAAAGACGGCGTCATGCTGATAGACTCGGATATAGAATACATCGGTAAAGCCTACGATATAACCAAAATAATCGCAAAAAAAATAACCGATAAAGACTTCGACGAAAACGGGCTCATCCCATACGTAAACTCTAGCGGCGATAACGTAACGGCCAAATTTTTACGGATAAACGATAAAGACTGGACGGCGATAGCGGTCATAAACGCCGATACCTTCTCAAACCACACGATGCCTTTGCTAAAAGCTCAACTCGTACTGGCGGTACTTTTTATCGCCGTGCTTTCGATTTTCGTTTATATCTTGCTTAAAAGATCTCTAAGTCCGATAAAAACTATCCAAGAAAAACTAGAAGATACGTTTAAATTCGTCACCTACGAAGAGCCCAAAGCCCCGCAAAAACTAGTCGTAACGACGCAGGATGAATTCGGCATGATGAGTCGCGCTATAAACGAAAATATCGATAAAGTCGTAAACGGTATCAAAAAAGATAGCGCATTGATCGACGAGATGAACGGTATCGCAAATCTCATGATAAAAGGCCACATGGGCGCAACTATCAAGGCTGATCCTAATAATCCGGCTTTGGTACAGCTAAAAGACTTGCTAAACCGCTTTTTTAGCTCCATCTCGTCAAATTTAAAGGACATCGCGCGAGTGCTAAATTCGTATAATAAAAACGACTACACCGCCAAAGTCGAGCTAAAAGAGGAGCTTGAAAGCGATCTAAAAGATATGATCGTAGGCATACAAAGCGCCGGCGATGCGGTGGCTAATATGCTAAAAGAAAGCCTAAAAGAAGCTCAAATGCTAGAAGAAAAAGCTAAAATCCTAGCAGAGTCCATGAAAAATCTAACCGACGGCGCAGGCAAGCAAGCCCACTCCATCCAAGAAAGCGCCACCGCAGTCGAAGAGATGTCTAGTTCTATGAGCGCTATTAGCCAAAAGGCTGAGGACGTAACCCGCCAAAGCGAAGAGATTAAAAATATCATCGTAATAATCCGCGACATCGCCGATCAGACGAATTTACTCGCTCTAAACGCCGCTATCGAAGCAGCAAGAGCGGGCGAACACGGCAGAGGCTTTGCCGTAGTTGCCGACGAAGTACGCAAGCTAGCCGAACGAACTCAAAAGAGCCTAGGCGAGATCGAAGCTAACGCAAACGTACTAGCCCAAAGCATCAACGAGATGAGCGAGAGCATCAGGGAGCAAACTAGCGCGATAAATATGATAAACGAGTCCGTAGCCGCCATCGACAACATCACGCGCGAAAATATATCCATAGTAAACGTCACAAACGACGTAACGGCGCAGATCGACGATATGGCGAAAGTTATCTTAGAAGACGTAAAAAAGAAGAAATTTTAAATTTAAAATATTCTAGTAGGTAAATCGCCTGCTAGAATATTCTCCAATCATCGCTTGTTATCCTTTCTTGCTATATTTTTAAACCGTCAGAACGATTTTTAACTACGCTATAAAACAAAAACTTATATCTCATCTTGGTCCATTTGATATAGAGATCAAAAAACCAGATAATAAACGAGAAAGGTTTTTGGAGCTTATAGAGATAGAACTTTTGCGCAAAGAGCTAGCTGGCAAAGGAGATTTTGCGTTAGAGCTATTCGTAGAACTTGCTTTATGCACGGGAGCTAGGCTTGACGGTATATTAAACATAAAGAAAAAAGATATATCGCTTTCAAATATGAGCGTAAATATAACCGACTTTAAAAGCAAAAATCCAGAAAATAAAAGATATACGGGATTTTTAAGCGATGAGGCATTGGTGCTGATAAATAAAATTTACACGAAGATTTCGCCAAATGACGCTCTTGTCGATAAACCCTACGCTACTCTCCAAAACGTTTTGCAGCATCTATTAAACAAACTCTTTAATGACGGCCTTGCGCCGGAGGACAGCGCAAATAGAGTCGTAATACATACGCTAAGGCATACTTTCGCCTCTCATCTAGCCATAGCCGGCACCCCGATACTAACGATAAAAAAAGCTCATGAATCACTCAGACATCAATCACACCCTAAGATATGCAAAGCTGATGCCAGGTAGCGGTAAAGAGATAGTGGAGAGGCTTTATGAATAATTTTATATCAAGTTGTTTATTCAGTAATAAGCATATAAAACAAACTGCATTTTATATCATATATGGCACAATAAGACTTGGTCGCATAAAAGGGTTACGATGCAGAGCGTAAAATTTGCAAACGAAGCCATAAAAGATAAGTTCTTGGAGCTACCGACCGGACTTAGACAAAGAGACTATAAAATATTCGAGCTTTTAGAGACTAGAGGCAATACCTTAGGAGAGCCGTATACTAAAAGCC
>CAUQJW010000141.1:0-3960 GCA_963518485.1 uncultured Campylobacter sp. | reverse complement strand
TTCGCTGCCGTCTACCGCCATAGAAAGACCTTTTTTTAGAAAAGGATCGGGCTCGTTAGCGGCATCGGCTTCAAGAGATAAAATACCGTCTCTGCGCGCTTTAGTGGAGTATTCCACAAGCTTTGCTATAATTTCCGGGAGATTAAAAGTAGTTGGCTTTACGGCCTTGCCGTAAAAAGAGAAGATTTTCTTCATTTGCTCCGGCTTAAAGGCGATAAATAGGGCGCATATCGTTCCGCCGAAAACGATCAAGACCGACGGAATATCGACGTATGCCGCTACGCCGACGCCCATTTGCATAGAGTAAAGTAGAAGGGCCATAATAGCGATCCAGCCGACGACGGTTCCTAAATCCATATCAAACTCTCTTTATATAATTTTAAAA
This sequence comes from uncultured Campylobacter sp., assembly GCA_963518485.1. Classification (GTDB taxonomy): domain Bacteria; phylum Campylobacterota; class Campylobacteria; order Campylobacterales; family Campylobacteraceae; genus Campylobacter_A. The sequence continues at coordinate 3,575 of CAUQJW010000141.1, read as the reverse complement.
TCTTACTATTTTAGTTTCTTTTTGTTGAAAAAATAGTTAAATTTAAGGATAATCGTCTATTTTTTAAAACATCTCTTAGCCGTCATATAAAAGCCGCTAAATATAAAAAGCGCCATCAAAAGCGAAACTACCGACCACAAAATTTTACCAGCAATCCCGAAAAAATACCCCGTATGCAGCTGATAGTTCGTGCTCTTTACCATGCCTACGGTTATGCCCTCGGTTTGTTTTTGCTCCGCCATCTTGCCCTCTTTTACGTTTACGGAGGTCATTTTCGGACGAGCGGTGCTAGGCGCGTCAGGTTCGTAGTATCTAACGTTTATCTTATCTCCGGCCGCGAGCATCAGGCTAAATTCTTTATACTCTATGCCGCTTGATTTAAATATCTCGTAAGCTCTCTGCACATCGCTAAATTTATACTCGGCGCTCTTTTTGCCCTCTGTTTTTGCGGGCACGCCCTCTTTGCGCTCGGCCTCTTTAGGCAAATTTTGCGCACTAACGAAAAGCTCAGTCACCGCGCCGTTATACCAGCGGTACGACCACATTAGCCCGGTTAGACAGATGATGAGATAGATCGCCGTGCTTAAGGCGCCCAGACTCGTGTGCAGGTTGTGAAAAAGGGCGTATTTTTTGAGTTTAAAATTCGGCTTTATCGCCTCGGCAAATTTGCGTTTTATCCTTGGGAAATGCAGCCAAACGCCGCTTATCACGAGGATTATCATAGCAACCGTGCTTGCGCCTACGATCTGCTTACCGACCTCGCCAGCGGTTTTATTGCCAGTTAGCGCAAAGCCTAAATTTCGGTGCAGCGACATTATCGTGCGCACGAATGCGACTCCGTAGTCCTTGCCGATGATCTGCGCGGTATAGGGATCGACCAGATAGGCGTCGCTGTTGCTAGCATAAATTTTGATCACTTCGTTTTCATTTTTAGGCAGCACAAGCCTTACGGGCTGTTTAACGCCCGTTTGCTCGCTAAAGCTTTGCAGGATTTTTTCCGCACTTAGCATTTCGCTCGTTTTTTCGACTTTGACGGCGTTTAAATTTATAAGATCCTCAAGCTCGTGCTGATACGATAAAATCGCTCCCGTAACGCCGATAACGAGTAGCGGGACGGCAAAAATAATCGATAAAATCAGGTGGAGATTAAACAAAAACTGATTTCTTCTTAAGGCCTTTTTTAAAAATGCAAGCAAGCAACATCCTTTAAATTTTGATTTTGATTATTTTTAAAACTCGTGATTATATTGATTAATGCTTAAGAATTTGTTAAGTCCAAAAAGCATTAATCGCGCATTTAGCAAATTTAAGATAAAATCGCTCAAATTTAAATAAGGAAAAAAGATGAGCGATATCGGCGTAGTGGTGCTTGCCGCGGGGCTTGGCACAAGGATGAAATCAACTAAACCAAAGGTGCTTTTCGAGCTTTGCGGAGAGCCGACGATTATCCATATTTTGCGCAAAGCTTATGAGATCAGTAGCGACGTGAGCGTGGTTTTGAGCTATCAAAAAGAGCTAGTGGGAGCCAAAATCAAAGAAATTTTCCCTCAAACTAAAATTTACGAACAAAATTTAAAAGATTTCCCCGGCACTGCGGGCGCGCTAAAAAACATCCCCCTAAATAGCGAAAAAACGCTGATTTTGTGCGGAGATATGCCGCTTATAAAAACCAACGACCTAATCCGCCTAAGCGCGGGCAACTCAGACGTCGCGCTAAGCGTTTTTGAGGCGGCAGACCCCTACGGCTACGGCCGCGTGATCATAAATAACGGCAAAGTCGAGGCCATCGTCGAACAAAAAGACGCGACCGAAACGCAAAAAATGATAAAAAGCGCAAACGCCGGCTGCTACTGCTTTAAAAGCGAAGTTTTGCGCGAGATTTTGCCTCTCATCGGCAACGAAAACTCGCAGAAAGAATTTTACCTAACCGACGCGATAAAAATCGCAAACGAGCGCGGTCTAAAGTGCTGGGCCATCAGCGTCGAAGAGCAAAATTTCATGGGTATAAACGATAAATTTCAGCTCAGCATAGCAGAAAATTTGATGCAGGACGAGATCAAGAAAAATTTGATGAAAAGCGGCGTGCTAATGCGTCTGCCAAATAGCATTTACATCGATGCTAGGGCAAAATTTGAAGGCGAATGCGTCATCGAAGAAAACGTAAGCGTCATCGGCGAATGCGTCATCAAAAACTCCGTCATCAAAAGCGGCTCAGTCGTAGAAAGCTCCGTCGTCGAGGACTCGGACGTCGGCCCTTTAGCGCATCTACGCCCAAAATGCGAGATTAAAAACACCCACATCGGAAATTTCGTCGAGCTAAAAGCAGCCAGGCTAAACGGCGTCAAAGCAGGCCACTTAAGCTATCTGGGCGACTGCGAGATAGGTAGCGGCACAAACGTAGGCTGCGGCACGATCACGTGTAACTACGACGGCAAAGCCAAGCACAAAACGATAATCGGCAAAAACGTCTTTATCGGCTCGGACACTCAGCTAGTTGCTCCCGTAAAAGTCGGAGACGACGTGCTAATCGCCGCGGGCAGCACCGTAACTAGCGACGTACCAAGCGGCGCGCTAGCCATCAGTCGCACGAAACAGATAAATAAAGAAGGCTTTTTTTATAAATTTTTTAACGGCGCAAAAAGCGACTAAAATGCTAAAAAATAAAAAAATTTTGCTCGCGGTTTGCGGCAGTATCGCGTTTTATAAGGCTTATGAAATTTTATCCGCGCTAAAAAAAGAGGGCGCGGACGTGCGGGTTATGCTTAGCGAAGGAGCGCTCAAATTTTGCTCGGAAGCGGGCTTTGAAGCGCTGTGCGAGCATAAAATTTTGACCTCGCGCACGGAGAGTTGGCAGGACGGACTAAATCACATCGCCTACGCTAAAACCGATCTAATCCTCATCGCGCCCGCGAGCGTAAATACGATAAACAAGCTTGCAAGCGGCATTTGCGATAACGTCTTCATGCAGACTCTGATCGCTAGCCCCGCCCCCCTACTCATCGCGCCCGCGGCCAACGACAAAATGATAAATCACTTCGCCACGCGCAAAAATTTCGAGTTTTTAGCGGAAAACGGCGCGAGATTTATCGAGCCGGTAGAAAAAATCCTAGCATGCGGCGACATGGGTAAAGGCGCGCTGGCAGACGTTTCTACGATCATCTACGAAACAAAAAGGATGCTAACCGAGCCAAAATTTAAAGGACAAAAGGTAGTCGTAACGGGCGGCGCCACGAGCGAAAAGATCGACGACGTGCGGGCGATCACGAATTTTTCTAGCGGTAAGACGGCAAAAGCGCTGGCGGACGCCTTTTACTACGCGGGCGCGGACATGACGCTGATAGCTAGTTTTGAGACGGCAAACGCGCCCTATAAAACGCTCAAATTTCAAAGCTCGGCGGAGCTAAAAGAGCTGCTACGCGCAAATTTGACGGACGCAAATTTGCTCGCGATGGCGGCTGCGGTTAGCGACTACGTTCCAAAAACCAAATTTGAAGGCAAGCTAAAAAAGCAAAACTTAGGCGAAATTTGGACGCTAGAGCTAGCGCAAAACGATGACGTTTTGGCCTCCTTGAAAG
>CAUQJW010000140.1:0-4030 GCA_963518485.1 uncultured Campylobacter sp. | reverse complement strand
GGGTTACGGCGAAGGCCTCGGCGCTTACGTATTAATCGACGTTAGGCATTTAGGAAAAGACAAAATTTTAAACGCGCTTCCTAAAATTCGCCATACGGCGATTTTATTCGAAGATATAGATTTGATCGAACAGCCCGTGCCTATTCGTCCGACTGCGCACTACTCTATGGGCGGTATCGAGGTAGATAAATTCGACGATATGAGTACGAAAATCCCCGGCATCTACGTCGGCGGCGAGGTTTCTTGCGTCTCTATCCACGGAGCTAATCGCCTAGGCGGAAACAGTCTAACCGACGCGGTAGTAACCGGTAAATTAGCGGGCGTAGCCGCCGGAGATTACGCCGCTAAAGCCAACGGATACGGCGACGGTAAAAAGGCTGACGAATTAGCGCAAAAATGGAGAGAAATTTTTAAAGCTAAAACCGTAGGCGGAACGACGAACGAGCTATACGCATTAAGAGAAGAGCTTGGAAGACAAAACTGGGATAATATGGGTATTTTTAGAACCGGCGAAAAGCTAGACGCGCTGGCTAAAAGTTTAGACGATATTCAGGCTAGGTACTACGCGCTGACGATTCCGGATTCAAATCCGGTATGTAATACCGCGTTTACCGATTACGTAGAGCTTGGAAATTTGATCTTATTGTCTCGCTGCGCTTGCCTAGCCGCGCAAAAAAGACTAGAAAGCCGCGGCGCGCATACTAGAGAGGATTATCCTAAGCGCGACGACGCAAATTTCTTAAAACACAGTATAGTTAAACTAAACGGCGATAAACTCGAACTCGAATATAAAGACGTAGTCGTTACCGAGTTTTCGCTAGACGGAAGGAAGCCGCAATGAAATTTATCATAAACCGATTCGACGGACAAAAACGTTACGATCAAACTTACGAACTAAATTTAGACGATATCAAAGGCAAAACCTTGCTGGGCGTTTTGCAGTTTATTAAGCAAACGCAAGACATCACGCTAAATTTTACCGCTTCTTGCAGGATGGCGATATGCGGAGCGTGCGCGGTTAGAGTTAACGGACACTCGTATTTAGCTTGCGACGTTAAGATGACTCAGCTGCTTAAAGAGTATGAAAATCCGGATTCTTTTACCATTTCTCCTTTGGCGAATTTTAGAGTAATTTCGGATTTGGTCGTAGATTGGGAGCCTAGTATAGAAAATTTACGAAAGATAAAACCTACTATAACGCCTAAGGACGAATTTTCAGAACATAAGGGCTGTAAACAGACTGCAGCTCAAATGGAAGAGGTTAAAAAGCAATGGGACTGTATCCTTTGCGGTTGCTGCGCTTCGGAGTGTAATAAGCTAACGGCCGACGCAAGCGATTATATGGAGCCGTTCGTATTTACTCACGCTTGGCGCGCCGCAGCGGATTCGCGTTCTAAAAATCCTTTAGAGCATCTAAAACCCGCGATAGATAACGGGCTATGGAACTGCGTACATTGCCAAGAGTGCGCCGATCGCTGTCCAAAAGGCATAAGCGCGGCGGACGATATAGCTTCTTTAAGCGTTATGGCGATGAAAAACGGTTTTGACGACGGCTTAGGACCGGATCACGCGGAGGCGTTTTTAACCGATATCGTAGAGGGTAGCGGACGACTAAACGAGATCAAACTCGCGCTTCGCTCCGAGGGCGTTATTAAAAATATGGGCAAAATGGATATAGCGGCGAATTTGATGATGGCCGGCAAGATGAATCCGCTTCATTTCTTCGGCGAAGAAGAGATAAAAGGCCATGCGGATTTGGTAAAAATGATAGAAGCGGCGCGCGCTTCGGAAAAGGAATAATATGAGCAGCGTAAATGAATTTGCATTTTTCCCGGGTTGCGTTTTATCTCAAGCCGCAAAAGAATCGAAAATGTCTCTTGAGGCGATCGCTCCTATTTTGGGTATTAAGCTTCACGAGATCGAGGGTTGGAGCTGCTGCGGAGCTTCTCAAGCTCAAAACGTCGATCCTTTGGCTACTTTAGTCGCAAACGCCAGAAATATCGCGCTAGCCGAAGGTATGAATATGCCTTTGCTTACGACTTGCTCTACTTGTATGTTGACTTTAACTAGAGCTAAAAGCGCTTTAGATAAAGGAGCTAAAAATAGAATAAACGAATTTTTAGCCGAAGGAAATATGCAGTATCAAGGCAGCACCGAGATAACGAGCTTGCTTTGGGTTCTTTATCAAAACGTAGAAACTCTTAGAGCTAAAGTCGTTAAGCCTTTGACGAATTTAAAAGCGGCGCTTTTTTACGGATGTCATAGCCTGCGCCCGGAAAAAGCTTACGGCAACAAGGAAAGCTCGACTAACCCCAAAAGTTTCGAAACCGTCGTCGAGGCTCTAGGCGCGCAGATAGTACCTTTTGAAAAAAGGCTTGATTGCTGCGGATTTCACGCGAGCTATCCTGCGGTAAAATCGGTGCAAAAGATGTCTAGCCAAATAGTGGGAAATGCCGACGAAAACGGCGCGGATTGCGTAGTTACGCCTTGTCCTCTTTGTCAAATGCAGCTAGATATATATCAAGATAGATATCAAGAAGCGCAAAATTCTAAGGTTAGAAAGCCTATCATCCATCTATCGCAGCTAGTAGGTCTTGCGCTAGGACTTAGCAACGAGCAGCTAGGATTAGATATAAATATCGTAGATGCTACCAAGCTAGCTTAATTATTTTTATCTAGGCGACCGGCTCGCCTAGATTTTATTTAAAATCCCTCTTTTGAAATTTTTAAAAGAAGCATTAATGCTAGCAAGCCGACGATTAAAAAGCTAGCCGTCATCGGTATAAGCGTACCGTCGTAGAGTTGTCCTATTAGCGTTCCTATCGGTAGGGCTATCAGCGTAGAAAAGCACCCGGTAAGCGCGGCGGCCATACCTGCGATATGTCCCATAGGCTCCATAGTCATCGCGTTTAAATTTCCGAACAATACGCTAGTGCAGAAAAAACTACTCATGCAAAACGCCATAAAAGTCCAAAGCGGCGGAGTTCCGTTAAAATATAGGCAAAGCGGAAGAAAAACGGCGGAAACGACGCAAAAAATTATCATCGCGCGCAGGCTTAAAAATCTCATTCCTAACTTCATTACGAGTTTGGCGTTTATTATGGAAGCGGTACCCAAAGATAAAGCGTTAATCGCGAAATATATCGGGAAAAGCTCGCCCGCTTTATAGTTAGTTTCAAAAATTTGTTGCGCGGCATTGAGATAGGATAAAAATATACCGAAAACTAGTCCCATTACTGCGGTATACCCCATGACCCGCCTATTCGTTACTACTTGCAGTATGTCGGCTCTAACTCTTTCTTTACTAAATTTTTGTCGTTTATCGGGCGGTAGGGTTTCGCTTTGGCGTGCGTAGAACCAGACTAAGCAAAGCGTCCCCATCGCCGCTAAGAGTAAAAATATACTTCGCCAATTAGAAAATTTCATTACTAATCCGCCGATGCTCGGAGCTAAAACCGGCACGATGATAAATACGGTCGCAACAAAGCTCATAACCCTAGCCATCGCGCGCCCTTCACACGTGTCGCGTATGAGCGCGACGACGATAATTTTAGGACCTGCGGCGCCTAAACCCTGCAAAAAACGGCTAAAAAGTAGCGCGTCGAAACTCGATGAAGCGACCGAAATCAGCGATCCGGCGATAAATATTGATAGCGCAAAAACGATCGCCGGGCGTCTGCCTATAAAGTCGCTAAGCGGACCGTAAAAAATTTGACCGATCGCAAAGCCGCCGAACATCGCAGAGATGATTAGCTGCGGTTCGTTCGCGTCTTTTACGCCTAGATCCGCCCCGATTTGCGCGAGCGCGGGCAACATAGCGTCGGTACTCATCGCCGCCAGCGAAGTAAGAAGCGCCGTTAGCGCGACGAATTCGACGAAAGGTAGTGATTTGGAGTTATTCATTTTCTCTCCGATTAAACTAAAATAAGGCTGAAATTGTAGCCGAAAAAGATTAATATTGAATGAAAAATACGAGGAGCGCGGATATTAAGTATAAAATTTTATAAGATATTCTTGATTTATTTTATAT
>CAUQJW010000139.1:0-4041 GCA_963518485.1 uncultured Campylobacter sp. | reverse complement strand
TATATAAGGCTACGGCTTTGGTTGAGACGGGATACTACAAGAATGATAGCGGCGAAGAAATCTTAATAGCAAATACCGCCGATAATGTACAAAAATTAACGATAAAGTATATCGACCTGCTAAAAGGCGTTGAAGGCCTTGAATATAAAGTAGAAAAGATATCGGAGGAAAAAAATAATAAAAAGTTTTTTGACGTAGAGGTCGTCGCAAAGAGTAATGATATAGCCGTAAAACAGATAAATAAAATGGTAGATGATTTGGCGAGCGAGCATCAAAATGCCATAAACTCATATATTGAATTAAAAAAGGTTCAGCTTGCAAATATAGAACGTCAGATAAATTTCTTAAAAAACAACGTCATAGTGGAAAAGCAACAGCAGATAGAATATATAAAATCAACGCAGATACCTCGTATAGATAGGCAAATAACATATATGAAAGACGCTACTATACCTGCTGCACGGCGCGAAATATCGGCAATAGACGATATAAGCATTCCGTCGGTGCGAAAGAATATAGAGTTAAATACGCAAAGATTAAAAAGATATGAAGCAGAGCTAGAAAAACTTCGCACCAATAAAAATGTAGGCGAATCCGAAAATATTATACTTCGCCAGATGATGGAACAAGGTATTTATAGCCAAATTTCAAATTTAGAGCAAAGTATAATAGCTTTTGAGCAGCAAAAGCAAGTATTATTAACAAAATCTAAACCTGATGCGCAGAATAGATTAGATAGGTTAGTTAGCGTAGAGCTAGAAAATATGCAGGCGGAAAAAGATACCATAGTTAATGATAAATTACCGTTCTTGCAAAGAGAATTAGTAAATTTACAAACCGAGGAATTAAATAAGCTTTTAGATCAAAGATCTCTCGTAGAGCTTGCATTAAAGCCCTATAATTACCAAAACACGCAGATAGTTTCCGATATAGTTATCTCAAATAACCCGGTTAAGCCCAAAAAAACGATCATAATTGCGATCGCATTTTTGTCTAGTTTGATGCTGTCTGTCTTCGGGGTTTTGATTTACGATGCAATAAGAGATAGAGCCAATAAAGATAAACTGGAGGGTTAAACACCCTCCAAATTTTTATAGTTTGCCGCCTTCGACGACGAGGGATTCAGGATTTACGCTATCGCCGTAGATCGGTTTTAGCGTAGTGTCATAGTCTTTGTGGAAGAAATTTTCCTTGCCAAGCTCAATAATCTCGTTGTTTAGCCACTCAAGTAGAGCTTTGTTACCTTTTTTAACGGCAGGCGCGATGACGTCAACATCGCCTAAGGCTTCGATGCCGACGGTAAAGCCTGGATTTTCCTTAGCCCATGCAAAAAGCAGCGCATTATCGTGCGCTAGCGCTACTCCTCTTTTATCGACTAGGGCGGCGAAGGTTTCCGTGTTTTGGTCGTATTTTATAAGCTCGATGTCAGGGTGATTTTTCGTGAAATACGCATCTGCGGTCGTGCCTTTATTGACGATTAGTTTTTTGCCTTTTAGCTCGTCCACGCTTTTTATGACCGCGCCGTCAGGACTAACTACGCCCAAGGATACTTTCATATACGGAAGCGCAAAATCAACGACTCTAGCGCGCTCGGGGGTTTTGGTGAAATTTGCCAAAGTGATGTCTACCTTATCCGCGACTAGCACTTCGACTCTTGCGGCAGCTTCTACAAGCTCGAATTTGATCTTATTCTCATCGCCGAGTAGGTCTTTTGCAATGCGTTTAGCGAAAAATATATCGTAACCTTCATTTTTACCGTCCTTGCCGATGTATCCAAACGGCGGTTTGTCGCTAAAAACGCCTATACGAACGTATCCGCGCTCTTTAATTTTAGCCAAAGTATCTACTTCGGCAGCCTTAGCATTGGCCTGACCCGTTAGAAAGACGGCGGCAAATACAGCCAAAAATGAAAACAGAAGTTTTCTCATTCTTTCTCCTTATTGAAAGCGATCTTACGCTTAAATGCGTAAAATATTTATAGAATAAGACCGAATCGGTCTAAACTCAGGTTTAAAAACAGCCGATTATCTCTTAAGTTAGATAAAATACAGATAAAATTAGACTTATTTGGTTTAAATTAAGATTAAAAAGAGGTGTTTTAGCTCAAACGGGAGCTAAAACGAGAATAAATTTAAGAACTTTTTGGCGCGTTCGCTTTTTGGATGAGTGAAAAATGTCTCCGGATCGCTCTCTTCGATGATTTTACCCTCGTCCATAAAGACGATACGATTCGCTACCGAGCGAGCAAAGCCCATCTCGTGCGTTACTATTAGCATCGTCATGCCCTCTTTTGCGAGGTTTATGACGACGTCTAACACCTCGCGCACGATCTCGGGATCCAGCGAGGCCGTTATCTCGTCAAATAACATGATTTCGGGCTTCATGCAAAGCGCGCGCACGATAGCGATACGCTGCTTTTGCCCGCCGCTAAGTTCTTTGGGGTAGGCAAATTTTTTATCGAAAAGCCCTACCTTTTTAAGCCAAACGTCGGCCTCTTTTTCTACTTCCGATCTATCTCTTCGCTGGGCTTTTATCGGCCCTAGTAGGATATTTTCTATAACGTTCATATGCTCGAATAGTTCGTAGTTTTGAAAAACCATTCCGACTTTGTGGCGAATTTTGATCCAGTCCTTGAAATTCGGGGTAATTTTTTCGCCGTTTATCGTTATTTCGCCTTCAACAAACGGCTCAAGACCGTTTATGCAGCGCAGAGTCGTACTTTTACCGCAGCCCGAAGGTCCTAGGATTACGACCACTTCGCCGCTTCTTACGCTTAAATTTATGCCTTTTAAAACTTGTATCTCACCGTAGTTTTTTCGTAAATTAGATATTTTTAAAATTTCCATAGTTTTCCTTAAGTCCATCTGTTTTCAAGTATCTTGGATAGTTTCGAGATAGGGTAGCAGATGAGAAAATACAGTAGAAAAATGAAGCCGTAAACCCAAAACGGCGCTAATTGATTGGCAAAAACGGCTCTTTCTATGATTTGCTGTCCGACTTTGACTACCTCTATAACGCCGATTAAAACTACTATGGGCGTCGTTTTTATCATACGGCTTAGTAAATTTACGGCTGCCGGAACTAGGCGCCGCGTCGCTAGCGGAAAAATAACCAAGATATAGATTTGCGTTTGAGTTAAAGCTAAAGAGGCTGCGCTTTCAAACTGATGGCGCGGTATCGATACGATCGCGCCGCGCACGATATCCATCATTTCAAACACTCCCCAAATACTAAAAACTATAACCGAAGCCGTAAAAGCCGTAAGGTGAATATCAAAAGCCTTGCTAACGCCGAAATAAAATAAAAACAGCCAGACGATTTGGGGCATAACTCTTACTATTTCGAGGCAAATTTTAAGCAGGATAAAGATAAATTTATTTTTTAAACTCATTAAAATACCCAAAATAGTGCCGAAAATAAGCGAAATAAGTATAGAAATAGCTGAAATTTCTATACTTACGACGAGACCGTCTTTTAAGAGTCTAGATAAATTTTGCCCTTCGAATAAAATATTAATTCCGTCCAACGTTCATCCTTTTCTCTAGGAGGTAAAGCCCTAAAGATATCGGCAAAATCATAACTAAATAGCTAATTACCAGCATAAAAAGCGCTTCGTCCGTCATGTAGTAAAGCCCGATGATATCTTTTGCGGTATAGACGAGATCCGGTAGGGCGATTATGCTTACGATCGAGGTTTCTTTAAGTAGGAAAATAACGTTTGCGGAGATTGAAGGCATGGCCACGCTAAAAGCTTGAGGCAAGATAACGTATCTTAAAATTTGATCTTGCGAAAGAGCCAGGCTGGCGGCGGCTTCTAGTTGCGTTTTTCTGACGGCTTCAAAACCCAATCTTAAACTTTCCGCCATATAGCTACCGCCTAAGAATGCGAGTCCTATAACGGCGCAACTAAATGCGCTTAGGTTGATTCCTAGTTTCGTTAAGCCGTAGTAAAGGAAAAATAGTTGAATTAAGAGCGGGGTATTGCGGCTAAGTTCGATGTAACCGTTTATTATCGGAGTTAAAAATTTAATTTTATAAAAT
>CAUQJW010000138.1:0-4203 GCA_963518485.1 uncultured Campylobacter sp. | reverse complement strand
TATATGTAGATATAAAAATTATCTTGTTAAATTATTCTATTAAAATTATAGGTTGGAATTTGCATGGTCTTCCTTGCGGATTTTTATTTTTTCTCTTTTAAGAGTTTGGTTTTTAAATTATATCTGCTAGGCTTCGTATTTTTTACTAAATATCATATTCTTGTTGTTTTTTGGGAGAGCCTTTATATAGGTTGTTGTTTTTGAATTCACTATATAAAAATCGAGTATATAGTAAAAATATATAGTAATAGAGGCTATTTTCTACTGCTATTTTGGGTTTGGAATCCGATTGAAATATCATATTCTAGGATTTTAAATACGTAAATCGTATGTTATGGTGCCCGAGGTCGGACTAATATTTAGGCATATAGTCACCTAAAATACGCATTTATATTCTTAAGTTTTTCTTTACTCCGTTTTAACTCCGTAAAAAATACTATTTCTTTTTTGTAAAAAATAGTGTATCAAACCGTAACAAAAACCGTTAAATTTAAAAGAATTCAATATCGCTAATCCATGATTTATTTATGGTGTGCGTGATCCTTTTAATGATGGCTCGTTTCGTCTCGCCGTTAATTTGCAAATTTAAATATCCGCCTGCAAAAAACGGCACGCCCATACATCTCACATTGCCTTTAAACGAGCTATTTTGTTTATTTTGTAGATAACTTTGGGCGATCTTTAGCGCTTCCGTTTCGCTATCTGCTGAGAAAATTTGCCTTTTTAGCACCGGCGTTCCGCTGCCGGCTACCGTCACCCTATCGCGCCCCGCCTTTGTATCGCGCCATCTAACCTCGCATGAGGCGTAATTTGTTACTTCGGTTTGCTCGAAATTTAGCTCTAAATAATCATCCTCGCTAAGATCATACTCTACGCGATCGGTTACTTTATCCCTATCGATAAAAATCATCGTTTTGTTTTTGATGCTAAAGGTTAAATCTAGGTCATTTGCTATCTTTTCGCAAAACGCCGCATCGCTCATATCGTGCTGCTCTAGCTCGACGACTTCGTTTGAGCGCTCAAAATCAATCTTAACGTTTAGCCCGTGCTCTTTGGCGATATTTTCGATAATTTGCCTATAACTTAGCTTAACGTGCGATCTGCTTTTGCGATCCTTTAGCGAGCTCATAAAATCGGCCGCTATCGCCTCTATATCGTAGCTTCTTTTGTATTTTGTTTTGATGGTGGCGATTGTAAAATGCCCCAAAAAGAAGCCATCAACGTAAATATCAATACTATCTTTAAAGCGCGGCTCGGGGCTTCCATATCCTAGCGTAACGGTTAGTTTATCGGTTTCTTTGCCCTCGTTGTCGGTTATGCTAATATTGATCCAATCCATCGCTGAGGTTTTATCTACGCCGTTATAAAAAATCTGCACCTTCGGCGAGAGATATTTTGATGTTAATCCCATAGATACGTAACCTTTACTGCTGCTTTTACTTCAATATCGGGCAAATTTACGATGTCGCCGCCCGATAGTTTTTCTTTATCCAAAAGATGCTCGTTGGCTCTCAAAAATTGCGAATAAACGCTATCGTTTAAGCTCTTATAGTGTTTATAGCAGATCATGTCTAGCGTATCGCCGTCTTTGGCAAGGTATTTCATTTTGACAACTCCTGATTAAAGATTTCTTGGGCTTTTTCAAGCAAGGCATCCGCATCTTTTAATGCAAATTCGGATAGATCGTCTTTTAGGCGTTTTGCGATAAAAGCCTCTCTAGGTCGTGAAAGCCTGCGCTCGCCGGATGTCATATAGCTTGATTTTAGCAGGTGACGCGAAACGCTAAAAGCCCCGGCGTTTAGATTTTTAGAGCTTATTAAAATTTTGCCGTCGCCGCGCCTAGGCGTTTGCTGCGCAAAGCCTCTTAAAAATACGCTTTTATGCTTGCTGATAGTAACGGACACGCCGCTATCTGCGACTTTACGCGGTAGCATGGCGGGGGTGATATATTTCTTGACGGTAAAAAGGCGAATGCTCATATCGTCAGGGCGCGCGCGCTTTGGCGTTGTAAAAAAATTAATCCTCTTTTTGGTAAGCGCGAGATGGTTTATAATAAAATTCGACTGCTCTTTTTTTACTTTGGTTAGCGTCCTATTTAGCGCATTTTGGACGTCTTTGCGCAGTCTATCGAGCTCTTTATCGTTTTTGCTACTCATTGCGCCTCATTCGGCCTCTCTATCAAATACCCTGAGATTTGCAGGTTTTTTGTGTAATACGTTACGCCGTTTAGTCTAGTTTTAGCGAAGTTGGCGACGCTTTGGGTGAGTTTGGTTATAAAAATTTGCCTATCCACTGCAAGATCAAAAGTCGAAATATCAAGCGGCCTGCCAAGTTTAACGAGATCCTCAAAGCCGATAAACTCAACTATATCGTCAAGCAAGATCACGGCCTCAAAGCTGATCTCCTCCTCATATCCGCCCAGGTGGGTATAAACGGGTTTTGTGATGGTGTTTTGCTTGTCAAAGTTTATACTCGTGGATTTTGCTATGCTTAAAATATTGTGTTTTACTTCAAAAATATAACGATCGATGACGATTAACATTTATTGCCTTTTTTGCGTGGAGTGTAGCAAATCAGGCGGCTAAATTTATACACGGGGCAGCGCGTGCGGTAGCTTAATTTCCGATAAATTCCCGATATACGCTCGCTTAAAGTCCGCTTAACTCGCGGGGTATTAATCTGCTTAAAGTCCGCTTAAATATAAGGATGCGGAAAATCGCCAGTAGCGACGGCGTGGGCGATAGTTGAGCGGTTTATTTTAAAACGCTAGCGTGCAGACCAGCCAAAAGCGAAACGTGCAAGCCTATCTTAATAGCGGTGCAAATAAGCTCAAATAAATTTAGGTTCTTCCCGAGAAAGATTGTAAACTGCGGTGGCTCACCGCGAAAAGCTGAGAGATATAATAAAACTTAAGTGGGTTCGTTTTCGTTTTTAAGGGCTTTTAGTTAGCAAATTTAAATAAAAAAAGAGATAAAAACTTAAAAAGTATAATTTTATCTAAAAAAATTATAAAAACATTGTTAAAAGCCGTATTTTAGGGGCTTTTGATTTGAATTTTTATCTAAAAAATGCTAAAATAAAGACATTAACAGAGCCACTGACTACAAACCAACTTTTAAAAAATCATAAAATCAAAAAAACGTAATGGGTAAAATTATAGATATTTTCGCAAATGCGATTTTTATCAAACCGAGGTTAAATTTAACTCAGTGGGCCGAGAAGTTTAGAATTCTAAGCCGCGAGAGCTCAAGCAACTACGGAAGGTTTAAAGCATTTTCGTATCAAGTTGAGCCGATGAATGAAATCTCAAATCCTAAGCGCCGCAAAATAGTTCTGCTTTGGGGGTCGCAAGTAGGGAAAAGCGAAACGATAAACAACGCTATCGGCTATTTTATCCATCAAGAGCCTAGCACCATTTTATTTTTACTCCCAAACGATACGGACGCCGAGGACTATTCAAAACGCCGTTTAGCTCCGATGTTTCGAGATTGTAGGGTTTTAGACGAGCTCATAAACTCAAACGAGGCAAACAATACGATCCTAATCAAAAACTTTAAAGGCGGCAACCTTGCGCTGGTAGGTTCAAACAGCCCAAGCAAGCTCGCAAGTAAGCCGATCAAGATTTTGCTAGTGGATGAGGCTGATCGATGCGAGCCTACCAAAGAGGGCGATAGTATCGAGCTAGCCGAAAAGCGCACAAAAACGTTTTTTGATCGCAAAATCATTATAAGCTCGACGCCGACGGTCAAGGGCAGCTCAACGATAGAGGGCGAATACGAGCTCAGCGATCAGCGCAAATTTTATATCAAATGCCCGGAGTGCGGTTTTGCTCAAACGATGAAGTTTGAGTTTTTGGCGTGGGATAAAGACGAGAGCGACGCGCCGATCTTTGAGAGCGCGCGCTATCAGTGCTGCGAATGCGGCGCGCTTTTAACCGAGCAGCAAAAAAACGAGGCGGTAAAGGGCGGCGAGTGGATCGCCGGCAATCCGCGCTCGGACGTCGCAGGATTTTTCCTTAATGCGCTTTATAGCCCTTTTTACACTATGGAGGACGTGGTAAAGGACTGGTATCGTTCAAAAGACAATCACCTTAAGCTTCAAACCTTTATCAATACCATCAAATGCGAGAGCTTCGAGCCGCCGGCGATCAAGATTGACGAAAACGAGTTCCTTAATAGAATTGAGAGCTATAGAGATCAAAGT
>CAUQJW010000137.1:0-4203 GCA_963518485.1 uncultured Campylobacter sp. | reverse complement strand
GAGCGCGGTATCGCCGAAAGAAGCCTGCTAAATCAAACCGGCAAAAAACTACGCTCTATGATGCCTTGGATCAGCTCGGGCAAACTCATCGACCAAAGCAAAAACTAAGCGTAAATTTTGAAACAGTCCGTAAATAAAAAAGCGATCTCGGATAAGCCGAGGTCTCAAAAACCAAGAAAAACCGGTAAAAAAAGCAAGCAGACTCTTTATATAAAAATTTTATCGGCCTGCCTAGTCGTGCTTGCACTTTGTTTTTTTGCCTATTTTTTATCGGACAAGTCAAATAGCTCTTTAAAAAGCGCGAAAACCGATCAAAAAGTAGAAAAGAAATATAAAGACGATACGCAAAAAACGATAGACGATATAAATCGTTATTTCGGCGCGCAAGACAAGAATCAAAAATCTCTAAACATAAAGCCTCAAGAGCAAGAAAAAACGGCGGACGATAAAGGCGAAAAAGAAAAACTGAAAGAACGTATAAAAAACGACTACGAAAAAATAAAATACGAAATCAAATCGATATCCTCAAAAGAAGAAAATATAACGAGAAAAGAGGATTCAAACTCATCATTAGGACAAAAAAGCGTAAAAGCCGAGAAGAATTACGATAAAAACGAGAGCGAAACGACAGTCGTAAAATCGGCGAAAATAAAAAAAGGAGACGAAAATCGGACGATAGATAAAAAGCAAAAAGCGATCGAGCTCAAGCAAGTCTCGCCCAAGCAAAAAATCGATAAGCCGATAAAAAGCGCAGCTTCTCATGAAAGCGAAATAAAACCTAAGAGCGGATTGCCGAAACTAGTCGTCATAATCGACGACGTAGCTACGATGCAGCAAGCCGCGGCGATAAAAAGTATAAATTTAAAGCTTACTCCTTCTATATTTCCGGCTACGAAAAGTCATCCGGATACGCCGAAAATCGCAAAAAGCTTTATCTTTTATATGGTTCATTTGCCTATGCAGGCTATGAGTAGCGGCGGTGCGGAGATGGGTACGTTAAGAGTAGGCGATAGCATCGAAAAAATGGCGCAAACTTTAAAAAGCGTGAAAAAAGATTTTCCGAATTTGATATATATAAACAACCATACGGGAAGCAAGTTTACTAGCGATTTCGAGTCGATGGATAAATTTATGTCGGTAGCTAAAAAAGAGGGCATAATTTTTATGGATAGCAAAACTATAAGCCCTACCAAAGTATACGAAGCGGCTAAGAAGCACGGCATGAGATATATCGCTAGGGACGTATTCTTAGACCATGACGGATCCAAGGCGGCCGTAACCGCGCAATTAAAGCATGCCGTTAAGCTAGCCAAAGAAAGAGGCTACGCGATCGCTATCGGCCATCCGCACAAAAATACTCTCGAAGTACTAAGGCATGCCGAAGAGATGCTAAAAGGCGTCGAAGTCGTATATCTAAAAGATATTTTATGAACTTTATCGAAGAAATTCCGCAAAGCCTAAGCCGCCTTAAAAATCCTCCTAAGAAACTTTTTTATAAAGGAAATTTAGAACTTTTAAATCTTCCTTTGGTGAGTATCGTAGGCTCTAGGAGAGCTTCTAGGTACACTAAAGAATGCGTTTACGCGTTAGCTAAAACCTTAAGCTCGGCCGGCGTTTGCGTCGTAAGCGGCGGTGCTTTAGGAACCGATATAGAGGCTCATAGGGGCGCATTCCCCAACACGATCGGGATTTTCGGAAACGGGCTTGACAAAATTTATCCGCAAATAAATTCTAAAATCATAAAAAAAATTTACGACGAATCTTTGGCTCTTAGCGAATACGAACCCGGAACGCCGTCGCTGCCTTATAGATTTTTGGAGCGAAATCGTATAGTGGTCGGACTAAGCAAGGCTCTAGTTGTAGCTCAGGCCGATTTTTTAAGCGGCTCTATGCAAAGCGCAAGGATGGCAAAACTTGCCGGCATAGATATATACGTATTGCCCCAAAGACTCGGCGAGAGCGACGGTACTAACGCGCTTTTGGCTAAAGGCGAAGCAAAGTTGATAAATGATTTCGATAAATTTGCACAAATGTTTTGCGAAGGCGATTTTACCGTCAAAAAAGAAGACGACGAACTAATCTCATTTTGTAAAAACGGAGCAAGTTTGGATGAGGCGCTAGCTAAATTCGGCGATTTGGTTTATGAATACGAGCTTTCGGGACGGCTCGAGATAAACGGACTTAGGGTTTTGAGCGTAAAATGAGCGTTATAGCTATAGACGTAGGACTTAAGCGCATAGGCGTAGCTTACGGAACTAGGGGCGTAGCAATACCGCAAAAGCCTATTTTAAGAAAGAATCGCAACCAAGCGGCCGAGGACGTTAGCGCGGTTTTAAAAGAATTTAAAGCCGAAATTTTAGTAGTCGGCGTACCGCTGGGAGGTTCCAGCGAGAATGAGATGAAGCGCCGCATAGAGCATTTCGTTTCGCTTTTGGAATTTGACGGCGAGATCGTATACGTCGATGAGGCGATGAGTAGCGGCGAAGCTAGCGAGCTATACCGAGATACCGCTAGAGACGGTAAACTAGACAGCGTAGCCGCCATGATAATTTTACGTCGATATTTTAGCCGCTTAAACTAATCTGCCGTCGTTTGCTTTTTGGATTTACGGTAGTTATCGCAGTTATTTAGCACTCTTACGAGCATTTCTGGTAAATACGGTTGGATGAGGCGCTGGATATAGACCCTGTCGCTACCGATATTTTCGTTTCTATTTTTTTGAATTATTACTACGCAAACGTCTTTTTCCAGTAAATAATCTTGAACCTGGGCTAAATTTACTTCGTCCGATAACTTATCGCTTATAAATATTAGGCTAGGTTTAAAAATCATATCCTCGATATGCCGTTTTGCGCTAGACCAACTAGAAGTAGGCTTAACGTCAAATCCCATATAAAGCAGATAATTTCGTAGAATATTGAAAGAAAGCGGATTTTCGTCTGCTATTAGGATACTGAATTCGGATGGGTTTTTTACGGTTAGCTGATCTACGAGATTGTTTTTCATATCCGAAATTTCTAGCCTTACGCTAGTAGATATTTTTAGTCCTTTTTTCGAATCGAATTCTATCTTAGAACCGTTGCTTGCGGCTATTTCTTGAGCTTTGTTTAAAAACGTTCGACTTTTTTTATTTGAAGACGCGACGATGTTTGCGCTTGCGTCTTGCCTCAAGAAATTCTTATTAGACCAAACGGATATGCTAAATTTTACGTATTTTTGCTGATAGTTTGCGAGTAGAAATTTAACTACGATCGCGGATTTACGATTATTAACTAAAAAAAATTGAGTCATAGCGTCGATTAGCTTGGTAAGTCTTAGCGGATCGGTATTAAAAATTCTAGGGTAATTTAGCGGATAATCTAACAAAATGCAATTTTCCGTATTTTTGCCGTCCTCGTTTAGAGAAGTCGCTAAAAGGTGCATATATCTTAAAATATCGACTTGTTCGGGTTTGCTTATATAATGCGTTTGTCGTTTTTCATTTGTTTTTTCTATTTTAATTCGTCTTTGTAGAAAATTTTTATTCCGCTTTTTAGAGTACTTAAAATATATCCATATCAAAACTACGTAAAGCGTTATAAAGACGGCGATTAGGGCAAAAAAATTCATCAAAACTCCTTAAATAACCAGCATCGCGTCGCCGTAGGAGTAAAATTTGTACTTTTGCTCCACGGCGGTTTTGTAAATCCGCATAGTTTGACTGAGTCCGATAAAGCTGGTAACGAGCATGATTAGCGTTGATTTTGGCAGGTGAAAGTTCGTAAGCAGGTAGTTTTGGCGGATAGGCTTGTTGTTTAAATTTAAAAACAGCCTGCACTCGCCGCTAGACTTGCCGCTTCTGGCAAACTCCTCCACGCAGCGCGTCACCGTCGTGCCTACGCCTAGGATCGGTCTGTTTGAGGCGATCAAATTTTGCGTATCTTGCGGGATATCGTAAAACTCCGCGTGCATCTTGTGTTGCGTGATATCCTCGCTCTCCACGCCCTTAAACGTCCCTGCGCCCACATGTAGCGTGAGGTAGGCTATCTCGCGGTTTTTTGCCAGCCTATCAATCATCTCGTCGCTAAAGTGCAGGCTTGCCGTCGGAGCCGCCACCGCGCCCTCGTTTTTAGCAAACACGCTTTGGTACCAGCTCTCATCGTCTTTGGTGTCGCTTCGCTTGATATATGGCGGCAGAGGCACGTGGCCGATGCGAGATAGGAC
>CAUQJW010000136.1:0-4228 GCA_963518485.1 uncultured Campylobacter sp. | reverse complement strand
CCTCTATACCGCTAATAATCTTGCTAAGCCCGTTCTCCGCGTCCATAGAGAAGTTATTGATCGCATCAAGCTTATCAAACATCTGCGTGGCTTTTTCCTCGCTGTCCTTTGTGACGTCGTCTAGCTGATGAACCATCTTATGATCATCGGTCGGAGGAGGCGGAGGCCACGGCATATTTGAGGATACTTTGTAGTCGCCGGAGTCGAATTTAACATCTTCGTCTTTGCCCTCTACCGAGGCTTCCTCGGCGGTTTCTAGGTTTAAATTTTCATCTTCGCTAGCTTGCGCGTCGTCGGTCTCGGCGGCAACGCCCTCTAAATCGCCCGCCATCAAGGCGTCAAGTTCTTCTTGCGTCATAAAAACTCCTATTTAATTTAGGCTGATTATATAAAAAATTAACGAAATGTAAGTTTAAAAAGCGAATTTTATCCTTAAATTTATCAAATTTTAGGTAGCATCTCGGAAACAAAAGGACGAAAATGAAAGTCGATCTTCACAATCACACTCCGCTTTGCAAACACGCCGTAGACGAGCCTAGGCAGTACGTTTTAAGCGCGATAAATTCGGGCTGCGAGTATTTTGGTTTTAGCGACCACGCGCCGATGAAATTTGACGAAGCGTACCGTATGGATTTTTCGCAAATGGACGTTTACGAGAGCGAAATTTTGCGCCTCAGAGACGAATTTGACGGGCGGATAAAAATAATGCTCGGCTACGAGGTCGATTTTTTAGAGGGCTTTATGGACGAGCGGGTTTTATCGCGCGACGTAGACCATCTCATCGGTTCGGTGCATTTTTTAGGCGGCTGGGGCTTTGATAATCCCGAATTTATAGGCGAATACGAAAAACGCGACATAGATCAAATTTGGCGGGATTATTTTTACTGCGTAGAAAAGATGGCAAAGTCGGGAAAATTTGACATAGTCGGGCATTTGGATTTACTAAAGGTGTTTAAATTTATGCCAAAAACCGACGTTAGACTCCTTGCTAAAGACGCGATTAATGCTATAAAAAAGGCAAATCTCACGGTGGAGATAAACGCGGCTGGCTTTAGAAAACCGATCGGCGAGCAGTATCCGAGCGTAAATTTGCTAGAAATGATCGCCGAAAAAGAGATACCGATCACCTTTGGCTCGGACGCGCACGCAAAAGACCAAGTCGGTCTAAACGGCGAAAAATGCGAACAAATCGCTAGAAATTTAGGCTTTAGCAAGTGTGCGGTATTTAAAAACCGCGATAGAGAATTTGTAAAATTTTAGATCGGGTAGAAAAAATTATTTAAATTAATCTTAAAAGCAATATTTTATGATACAATTACGAAATTAATAAACAAAGGAGCGGAAAAATGGGAAAATTCGTAAAAAACGTCGATCATTTTTTTGATTTTTGCAAAGAGCACGAGGTTAAATTCGTAGATTTTAGATTTACCGATATGAACGGCGCTTGGCACAGCATCACATATAACGTAAAAGCCGTCGAAAAGGCGCATTTCGAGCACGGAGTACCGATGGACGCTAGCTCGCTGGGCGGCTGGCAGCCGATAGATAAAAGCGACATGATAATGCGTCCGGAAGCTACTAGTGCCTTTTTAGACCCTTTTACCGCCGACGTTACCGCAGTCGTTTTCTGCGATATTTACGACATTTACAAGGGGCAAATTTACGAAAAATGTCCGCGCTCGATAGCCAAAAAAGCGATGGCCTACGTAAAAGAAAGCGGCGTGGGCGACGCGGCGTATTTTGGACCGGAGAACGAATTTTTTATATTTGATAACGTAAAAATCGTCGATAGCCCAAACTGCGCGATGTACGAAGTAGATACGGAAGAAGGCGAGTGGAACGACGCCAAGGACTTTACCGACGGCTACAACACGGGCCACAGACCGCGCCGAAAAGGCGGCTATCTGATGACGCAGCCTACCGATAGCATGGTCGATCTGCGCGCTGAAATGATGCAGGTTTTAGAGCAAGTAGGGCTTGAAGTCTTCGTCGGGCACCACGAGGTCGCGCAGGGCCAAGGCGAGATCGGCGTGAAATTCGGCACTCTCGTAGAGGCCGCCGATAACGTGCAAATTTATAAATACGTCGTCAAAATGGTCGCGCACCTAAACGGCAAAACCGCGACTTTTATGCCAAAGCCGCTCTACGGCGACAACGGCAGCGGCATGCACGTGCACCAGTCGGTATGGAAAGACGGTAAAAATTTATTCTACGGCGAGGGAAATTACGCGAATTTAAGCGATTTCGCGCGCTGGTACATCGGCGGAATCTTAAATCACGCAAGAAGCGTCGCGGCGTTTACAAACCCAAGCACAAACAGCTACAAGCGCCTAATCCCGGGCTTTGAAGCGCCGTCGATACTCACTTACTCAAGTCAAAATCGCTCGGCGTCGATCCGTATCCCTTACGGCTCGGGAGAAAAATCCGTGCGCGCCGAGATGAGATTTCCTGATAGCACGGCAAACCCGTATTTGGCGTTTGCTGCGATGCTGATGGCCGGGCTTGACGGCGTGAAGCACAAAATGGAGCCGGTGGGCCCGATGGATGAAAATTTATTTAAACTGCACCTAGACGAAATTCGCGAGCGCGGTATCGAGCAGCTACCGCATACGCTAAGGGGTAGCCTAGAAGCGTTAATCCGCGACAACGAATACCTCCGTCCGATAATGACCGAGACTTTTATCGACGATTATCAGCATTATAAATTTGAAACCCAAGTGTGGCCGTACGAGGCAAGACCTACGGCATACGAGTTTAAGACTTGTTTTTCTTGCTAAATCGAATTTAAACGTAAATATCGTCGCGAATTTTTAAATTTACGACGATATTTTAAAAACAACGGCGATTTTCTTGACAAATCAGCCTTTTTTATATATAATCACGTTTCGTTTTTTGAAAATTTGTCTTGTTAGCTCAGTCGGTAGAGCATTTCACTTTTAATGAAGGGGTCGCTGGTTCGAGTCCAGCACAGGACACCATTTATTTTTATTAACTTCGGTCGCTTAGCTCAGTTGGTAGAGCGCCACCCTTACAAGGTGGATGTCATAAGTTCGAGTCTTATAGCGACCACCATTTTAGGTGCAGCGGTAGTTCAGATGGTTAGAATGCCGCCCTGTCACGGCGGAGGTCGCGGGTTCGAGCCCCGTCCGCTGCGCCATTTGCCTCGTTAGCTCAGTTGGTAGAGCATATCACTCTTAATGATGGGGTCGTAGGTTCGAACCCTACACGGGGCACCACGACTTATTTTATTATTGTTGGCCCTTTCGTCTAGCGGTTAGGACACCAGCCTCTCACGTTGGTAACACGAGTTCGATTCTCGTAAGGGTCACCAAAATATAGAAATACTAAATAGCTTATATTATGGCACCATAAGTAGTCAGTTTGGATCACCGTTATATTGCATTATTTTATATCAAAAATTAGCTTGTATTAACTTTAAATTTAGATTTTTTAAATAAAATATATAAAAATTTTATCATAAGGAAATCCAATGAAAATTACCAAATTTTTTCTATGCTTAATAGCATTGAGTTCATTTATATATGCAGCAATAGATATAAATATAGCAACAAAAGAGGAGCTTATGAAGCTAAACGGTATCGGCAAAGCAAAAGCTGAGGCTATAATAGAATATCGGAACACTCATAAATTTCAAAATATAGATGAATTAAAAAATGTTAACGGTATCGGAAGTAAAATATTTGATAATATAAAAAAAGATATATACGTTGATAACAAAACTGGAAGAACAAATTTAGAAGAAGATATAAAAACAAATAAAGGTAAAAATAAGTAATTCAAAAAAAGTAAATCATTATTAATCGATAAATAACCATTTTATCGATTAATAACCATTTTATCGATTAATACGACACGAAAATAGCACAACTTATAATAGAAAATACTCAAGATAAGTTAAACAAATTTTTCTTATCAACTTTGATAGAGTACAATAGTGCTCTTTTGCATATTTATTATTAGCATTCCTTTAGTTACAATTAGTTACAATAAGGAATTCTCTTTCTTGATACCTTTTAAAATTTAGATAATCTATATCCCTAAAAATTTTCTATTATATGTTTTTACTATTTGCAAATTCACTTTTTGAATATTTTTCTACAATAGGCTTTAGCTCCATAGCCAAGCTTTCCGGCAATAAGAATATATAACTTAGCTCAATTAAACTTAAGCGGATTCTCTCTTATCAATTTCAACAGTTTCTGATATA
>CAUQJW010000135.1:0-4280 GCA_963518485.1 uncultured Campylobacter sp. | reverse complement strand
AAACAATCCCGCTCTACCGTTTTTTAGAGTTACTTTTTTATCGGTTAGATCGCTCATCGTCTCGCTAGCCGTTTGTAGATCGCTAAGCGGCGTATAAAATCGTAAAATCTCGCCGCTCGACGCTGAGGTCGACGGATGTTCCAAATCCGCCAAACCGCTATATCCGCCGATAAATTTTTCGCCGTCTTTTGAAGGATCGGTCGATATCATGGCTTCGTAGCTGGCCGGTAGCCACTCTAGTATTTCGTATTTATCGCCTTCTTTCTTATCTTTTATCTGTATAAAACCGCTACCGTTCGGGTCGGCGGCGATTATTTTGCCTTCTACGGCCAACCCTAAAAGCCTTGAAATTTGCTCTAAAACCGAGTCCGCCTCGCCCTGCAATCGGTTAATGATTTTGCTTTGCGCGTAGTTTTGATATAAATTAAAAATAGTCTGCGTTAAGATACCGCCCAAAATTCCTGAAATTATGATTACGGCGACTAGCTCCGCCAGCGTAAAACCGCGTCTCAAGGAAGCCGTTTCGATAGGATTTCGGGCTCTAAACCGACGTTTGCGAAGTAACTTTTAAGTAGGGTTTTTCCTAAAATTTTATCGTCTTTGCTTAAAAGCGTAGTTTCTATCGAAATTTCCTTAAAATTATCGTCGTTTTCGCCGTTTATTTTTTTGTTAGACGTTTTTACCGATGTTCTAGATTTTACGATTTCGCCGGCTTCCTTTGCGTCGGTTGTAAAAATCTTACCGCTTAAGTCGTCTAGGTTTTGAAATTTTCTCGTCGCGCCGCAAGTCGCAACGGGTGCTGCCGAACTAAATTTTCGTCCGTCTCTTAGCGTTAAATCTATATCGTTTTTATCATAGAAATTAGAAAAGCCGGGGATAAATCTCGTAAATATCGGCGTATCGGTCGATCCGTCGCATCCCCAAGGTAAATTTAAAGCTATCGTCGCTACGTTTTTAGCTTCGCGCGCCGATTGCGAGGTTAAGGCCGTTTTGTTATTTTTATCGCTCGTTAAAATAAGCAAAGGAAGCGAAGTCGCGAGAATTCCTAAAATTATAACGGAAGCTACGACTTCTATGAGCGAGAAGGCTCGAGATTTAAAATTGATAAAAATTCCTTACTTCTTATCTAAAAAGTCGGAAATTTTTTGCGCAGGTAGATAATCGGGATAAGAATACGCGTCCAAAACGATTTGAGATAGCGTCATATTGGACATATTGCAAACGATAGGAGCTACGAAATTTACGGTCGAAGTCTCTAGCGGAGTGCCGACCACGATGATATTATATACGCGTAGTTCGCTTTTATCGTTTATATCCATTAATTCTTGGTAGTAAGTCGGTATGTCGAATTCGTAATTTCTGAGCGCGTAAGGATTTATCATCGTAAAAGACGTATTGTCGTCTTTGCTGGATAGTTTTACAAAAAATTGATCTAGTTCTTTTAATTCATAGCTTTTAATGTGTTCAAAACCTAAAATAGGACTTTTTACTTCAAAAATCATAACGGCGTCTCCTGCTTGATTAAAGTTTATATCGCTGATTATATCAAAAAATAAAGCAAAATTAACGCAAACGATTAAAATTTAAAAATTTATATAAAAATAACGTATTAAATAGTAAAATAAGCGATTTATAAAATTTATTCAAGGAACGATATGAAATTATCTATCAAAATTGCTAGCGTTTTTGCCGCGATAGTCATGTTGGGCGGATGTTCGGAAAAATATACCGAACTTTACAACTTAACGCCGGATCAGTGGTATTCCGAAATAATATCCGATATAAAAAACAGCGATCTAGAAAGCGCCGACAAGCACTATATATCGATGTCTAGCGAGCACGTAGCCAGTCCGCTTTTGGAGCAAATTTTATTAATTCTGGCTCAAGCGCACGCTAACGACGAAGAGTACTTGATGGCGAATTTTTATCTAGACGAATACATTAAAAGATACGGCGATAACGGCCCTAAGACGGAATTTGCGCAGTATCTTAAAATAAAAGCGAATTTCGACTCTTTCGCACAGCCTAACCGAAATCAAAAGCTTATGCAAGATAGTGTCGCCGAAATAGAAAAATTTCTTTACATCTACCCAAACACGCGGTATCGCCCGCTAATCGAGACTATGCTTACTAAATTTAATTTAGCTATTTATCAGCTTAACGCTCAAATAGCGGAGTTGTATAAAAAAACCGGCAGAGAAGAGTCGGCTAATATATACGAGCAAAAGGTAGAAACTTCTCCGCTAAACGACGCCAACGTCATTTCGCCTGAACTTCCTTGGTATAGAAAGCTTTTCGAGTAGGAGCCAAAGTGCAAATTTACGAATCAAAAACTTTTCCCGCAAAGCTTCCGATTATCGTAGAAGACGAGCTGTTTTTATATCCTTTTATGATTACGCCGCTTTTTTTAAACGACGATGAAAATATTCTGGCGCTTGAATACGCGATAGAAAATCAAAGCCAAATTTTAGTCGTATCGACTAAAGCGCAAAACGAGGGGGCGAGAAGATTCGACGCCGTATACGATGCGGGCGTTATCGGTACCGTAATGAGACGAGTGCCGCTTCCGGACGGTAGGGTGAAAATTTTATTTCAAGGCTCGAGTAAAGGGCGTATAACGGAACCCGTTTCGCAAAAGCCGCTTTTGGCGACGGTGGACGTAATACACGAAAAAAGACCCGAAAATACTAAAAGCGACGCGCTGCTAACGGTACTTCGCGAAAAGGTGCGAGATTTGGCCGCGCTTAGCCACTTTTTTCCGCCGGATCTTTTAAAAACGATTGAAGAAAGCGTCGAACCGGTACGCGTTTGCGATCTAATACTAAGCTCGCTTAGACTAAAGAAAAAGACGGCGTACGAGTTTTTTATCGAGGAAAATTTAGAGCAAAAACTATTGAAGCTCATCGACTACGTTATCGAGGAGATCGAGGCAAATAAACTTCAACGCGAGATAAAAAATAAAGTCCATTCAAGGATCGATAAAGTAAATAAGGAGTATTTTTTAAAGGAGCAGCTAAAGCAGATACAGCAAGAACTAGGTTCAGATACCAGCCGCGAAGAGGAGATCGAAGAGTACCGCAAGAAGCTGGAAGCTAAGAAAAAATTTATGGGCGAGGATGCGTATAAGGAGATAAAAAAGCAAATCGACAAACTGTCGCGCATGCATCCCGATTCTGCCGACGCAAACACGATACAAAGCTATCTGGACTGGGTAATCGAAGTGCCGTTTGAAAATACGGCAAATAAAAAACTAAGCGTGCAGGAAGTCGCAAAGCAGCTAAATGCCGATCACTACGGGCTTGAAAGACCAAAGGATAGGATAGAGGAGTATTTTGCTCTGCGCGAGCTTTTGCAGCTACGAGGCATCGCGGGCAAGGTAAATAACGGAGCGATACTATGCTTTGCGGGGCCTCCGGGCGTCGGTAAAACGAGCCTGGCAAACTCTATCGCAAGGGCGCTAAAGCGCGAGCTAGTGCGCGTGGCACTGGGCGGTCTTGAGGACGTAAACGAGCTGCGCGGACATCGCCGCACCTACATAGGCGCGATGCCCGGTCGTATCGTGCAGGGGCTGATAGAGGCAAAGCAGATGAACCCCGTCATCGTGCTAGACGAGATCGACAAGGTCGGCAGGAGCTTTCGCGGCGACCCGACGGCGGTGCTACTAGAGATCCTAGACCCTGAGCAAAATAACAAATTTAGGGATTATTATTTAAATTTTAATATCGACCTGAGCAAGGTCGTTTTCGTCGCGACGGCAAACGACGTCGGCGCTATACCGCCCGCGCTGCGCGATAGGATGGAGTTTATCGAGCTTAGCTCATATACGCCGCAGGAAAAATTTGAGATCGCTAAAAAATACCTAATCCCCCAAGAGCTCAAAAAACACGGCCTAAAGCCGAGCGAAGTAACTCTGGGCAAAGACGTACTAAGCCTCATCATTTCTGACTATACGCGCGAAAGCGGAGTGCGAAGCCTGCGCCGCCGACTGGCGGATATCTTTAGAAAGGCGGCAAAAAGGCTGCTGGGGGGCGAGGCGCAAAAGATAACCGTAACGACTAAAAATTTGAACGAGTTTTTAGAAAAGAAGGTTTACGAGATCGAGCATGCGGACAAAAAACCGCAGATAGGCCAGGTAAACGGGCTAGCGTGGACGAGCGTGGGCGGCGACGTGCTAAAGATCGAAGCCATACGCATACAAGGCAAGGGCGGCCTGCAGATAACGGGGTCTTTGGGCGAGGTTATGAAGGAGAGCGCGTATATTGCATTTAGCCTCGTTAAAG
>CAUQJW010000134.1:0-4316 GCA_963518485.1 uncultured Campylobacter sp. | reverse complement strand
CGGAAAATTTTAGAAAAGCGTTATTTAAAGAATCGCTAGACGATATAAAAAGAGCGCTACACGAGACCAAAAAAACTGAATATGAATTTAAAACGACGATACTGGCCGAAGAGTATTATGAGAGCTTAAGATTGCAGGAAAGAAAATAAATATGGATCTTGAAGAACTTTATATATATATAAAAGGTAATATTATTGCGATACTTGCTTTAATAGTTAGCGTACTAGCTCTATTGGATAAAAAACAAACTAAGAAAAATGAAAAATATAAAATAGTTTATCAAGAAACAAAATCAATCATTGATAAATTTGACTCCTTCTATAGTAATGTAAAACAAGCAAATATATCAAAAAAACCAGATATAGAAAACTTGCTAATGGGTAATTATTTCTTAATAATACCGAAATTTATTTTTTGTAAACACAAACAAGAATTAAGGCTTTTACCTAGCGCATCCAAAGAAGCAGGATTACTATTAACAAAAATAGAGAAGTTAGAAAAATATCATAATAATTTTAAACCCACAAGAGAAGTTAGCCAAGGGATGGGTTTTCCAAAACGTCCAGATCCTGGAGAGTGGGCTACTACAGATAAAGCCAAAGAATACACCGAAGATATTTTTAAATCACTAAACAAAATTAATAAAGTATTTAATAGGCTTGTAGATAGAGTAAAAATAATTACATAGCACTTTTAAGTATATTTTTTGTAAAATACTTAAATATATAAATTTTTTTAAGGGATAAAAATGGTTGAGAATTCTTTTACATTAACAAAAACAAAGTGCGATTGCGGAAACACTATAGAAATTAATGAAATCCACTGTGTTGCAGGAGAAAACGATAGCGGATGGATTAAAGTTGAATGCAATAAATGCAAAAACACAATGGAAGAATTCTGTCGCAATCCAGACACGGCCAGCGTTGTTAGCGGTGGATTAAAAATCAGCCATAGATACAAAGAATAATATTAAAAGTATAGACGTAGTCTAATCCCCAAAACTATACCCGTTATCGCTCACGGCCTGCGCCACGGCTTGCGGAGTAGCTTGCGAGCCGTATAAATTTATGTCTATTTTTTTATTATCGGTGATTTGATTTTGGCTCGTTTGCGATCTCATCTCGCGGCGATCTTGCGCGACTTGATCCACGGATCCGGCCGTAGTTTGTTCGCCGATCGCGCCGGAGACGTTTTTTTCGCCTACGCTTAAGCCCGTTTTTCCGCTTATCCATTTTCCCAGCTTAGAGTCGGCCATGAAATTAAATATATCTTTTATAATGCCTATTATCCACTGAAGCGGCTTAGTTACGAAATCTATAACCGCCGCAAAGACCTTTCCTACCGTCCGACCGGCATCGGCAAAACCCGCCAAGCTCTCCTTGGTGGCTTCGCTTTGGGAGAAGAACGAGCTAAAACAATCGATCAGCCAACCGAAAAGCGACTTTAGCGGAGCAAATACGGTTTTAATTATCTCCCAATATTCGCTTAGGCTCTCGAATAAAGGCCCCAGCCCTTCTTTTAATCCTTCCCAAAAACCGCTAAAAAAGGCCTTAAACCGATCCCAATATTTATAAATCGTAAATCCGACCGCCGCGATAACGGCTATAATAAGCCCGATCGGATTAGCCATAGCCGCCGCGCCCAAAGCCCTAACCGCTACGATCGCGTTTTTAATGCCCGCGGTAAAACTCAAAGACCCCGCGCCGGCGGCGACGGCATGCGCGCTCCACGTTTTAGAAGCGGCGGCGGCGGCCTTCATCCCCGCGGCTTTAAATCTAGCCGCGATACCGCACTCTTTAAGCGACGCGCCTAGTTGCAGGCACTCAAACGGCAAAAGCTGCAATACTTTACGATAATTTCCGAGCATTAGCGTAGTGACGCTTAAAACGGCTTGCTTTGCGATGAGCGCCGTTCTAACGGCGGTTATTGCGATAACCGCGCCGAATGAGTATTTTATCAAATTCGGAAATGCGCTCGCAAAATCCGAAACGACGTAACTGATCTTTTTTATACCGTCCATAATAGAATTTAAAGCCGGTAAAAAGACCGCGCCGATATTTATCGCGATCTCGTTAAATGCGCTCTTCATCTGCTGAATATTGTTTGCCGTCGTTTCGCTCCGCGACTTAAACTCTCTATCCATCGATCCGGCTTTTGCCTTATCCGCGCTTAACCTCATCGCCTTATCGTAGTTTTCGATAGCGCCGGTTACTAGCGAGATGTCGTCGCCGAAGTTTTTACCGAAAATGGCCGTCAAAACGCCCGTTTTACTCTCTTTTGAGATCTTTGAGAGTGTATATAAAAAATCGGTTAAGGCTTTTTGAGGGTTTTTGACGATCGCTTGCTTTAGCTCTTTGCCGTCGATACCGATTTGATTAAAAGCCTTTGCTACGGAGCCGCTCGCGTCGTCAGCGTTGTTTAGCGTCGTTAGCATGGAATTTATAGCGGTAGCGGCTACTTCGGGAGCTTTACCTAGGGCTATAAAGCTACTGGCTAGTCCGCTCGCGGCGTCCGCGCTAAGCCCAAAGTCTTTGGCATTGCCAGCGATACGTCCTAGGGCATTAACTATTTTGTTTGCTGTGGCCGCGGAGTTGTTTGAGATGTGATTTATCGTGTCGCCTAGCTCGCCCACGCGCTTAACGTCCATGCCGAATATATTCATCATCGTGGCCATATTATCGCCGGCTTCTTTTGCGCTCATGTCAAAGGCGACGCCCATCTTAGCCGCGGTAGTCGTAAAGTCCATTAAATTTTCTTTAGCGATGCCCAGCTGTCCGCCGCTTGCCGTGATTTGGGCTAGCTCATTGACGCTTAGCGGGATCTCGCGACTCATCTTCATTAATCCGTCCGCAAACTTCTTAACATCGTCAGCGCCGCTAAAATCGACTACTTTTTTAACGTCGGCCATGGAGCTCTCAAAATCGATCGCCGAGCTTATAGGCTTTGAGATCGCCATGATACTACCTACGGCGGCCAAAGCTTGGGTTTTTAGTCCTTCGAGGTTTTTCTTGGCTTCTTCGATGTCTAAATTTAGCTTGTGCGTTACGGCCTTTTTGATATTTTCTTTGAGATTTGCTAGGTCCGTGTGAAATTTTGCGCTTTGAAACGGATTTGCCTTAAGATCGCTTAGACCGTTTTTATAGGCCTGCATTGCACCCTGAGTAACTTTATTTATCTGATCGCTTAGGCTCGTAGCTTGCTTATTGATCGACTTCATCGCTTTATCGAAGTCGCTTAAGTCCATCCCGAAGGTTAGAGTCGCGTTTTTTGCCATCCCGCTACGCTCCTTTAGAAATCTTTTCGCTGCGCGAAAAACGCTCTGCCGATTTTGCCATATTTCAGCCTTTTTTTATCTTTATATTATTAAAATCGAGATGCGAATTTATACAACGGAGGCGTAAAAATGAATGATTTGATCGTCGGTCTTTTTTTATGCTTGGGATGGATGATTCTAGCGTTTATTTTTATAATAGCTTGCGCTTTTTGGTATATTTCTATCCCGTTATTTTGTGTTTACGCGTATTTTAAATATTTCAGAAAAGAGAGAAAATTTGAGGCTAGAGTTTTAGAGCCTTAAAACTCTTTTACAAGCTTTAAGGCTATTTCATAATAATCCACGAACTCGTTAAATTCCAAGCTCATGATGTCTTTTAGGGTAAAGTGCAGGGAGTGCCCTATTAGAGCAATCCCCTCGGTTAGTTTTTTACGTCGATACCCATAAATGCGCTAACTCTTTTTGATAGCTCGCTCCATTCGTTCATCGGCAGAGAATTTAAAAACTCTTTATCCATCTCGCCGTCGCTCATTTCGATTAGCATCAATTTAGCCTGCTCGATCTCGTCTTTGGTCTTGTTTTGAACGCTTTGGATGAGCGCTAGCGTAGGAGCTTTGAGTTCCACCGTTTGACCGTCGCTAAAGACAAATTCGGTTTTCGGTAATTCTATTTTTTTAAGCGCCATTTTCTACTCCTTAAGATATATTTTTTCTAATAGCTTCGTAAAGATCGTTGCCGTTAACGGCGTAAATTTTATTTTCCGCGTCGTATAGCAGCGTCGGTATCCTATCGACTTCGTATTTTACGACCACGCAGCTCATTTCGATACTCATATTAGCTTCTTTATTCATTTCGAATTTAGGCGCTTCGAGTATTTTAACGTTACCTTCAAAAGTTGCCGTAACGGCCGTATCTTTACCTTCGCTTCCGCTATGATTAGCCTTAACGTAAACTTTTTGTCTAATCTTCGTATTTAAAAGACTAAAATAAACTAAGCTAACGTTATTAACGGTAAATTTTGCCGATAGAGGTTTGAGGGTCG
>CAUQJW010000133.1:0-4339 GCA_963518485.1 uncultured Campylobacter sp. | reverse complement strand
CCTAAGGGGCAGTGGGAGGCGGCGACATCGCTAGGTATGACGCACGCGCAAATTTTACGCCGTATCATCGCGCCTCAGGCCGTACGTATATCGCTGCCGCCGCTATCAAACACCTTCATCGGGCTAGTTAAAGACACCTCGCTAGCCGCTTCCATAACGATGGTGGATATGTTTATGGTCGCCCAGCGCATCGCCGCTCGCACATACGAGCCGCTGCTACTTTACGTGCTGGCCGCGCTTATTTATTTGGTCGTTTGCACGCTACTTACCTTTTTGCAAGGTAAGTTAGAAAAACGAACTTCAAGGTACGTGTGATGGCGATAAAATTTAAAAATTTAACCAAAAGCTTTGGCGAACAAAAGGTGCTAGAGGGAATCGACCTAGAGATCGCAGATGGGCAAACTACGGTGATTGTGGGGTCTTCGGGATCCGGTAAATCAACCATGCTTCGCTGCATAAATTTACTCGAAATCCCCGAGGAAGGCGAACTGGAGCTAGACGGCGAGAAGATAAAATTCGGCGGCAAAATTTCGCCAAAAGAGCTACTGCCTTTTCGCAGGCGAACGGGGATGGTATTTCAGGGATTTCATCTGTTTCCGCATCTAACGGTTTTGCAAAACGTGATCGAAGGACCGACGCAGGTACTTGGTGCCGACAAGCAAACGGCGATAAATAAAGCCCTCGAGCTGCTAGGCAAGGTTGGCATGGCAGACAAGCAAAACGCCTATCCAAATAGACTCTCTGGCGGTCAGAGCCAGCGCGTGGCGATAGCTAGGGCGCTAGCGATGGATCCGTCGTTTTTGCTGCTAGACGAGCCGACTAGCGCGCTAGATCCGGAGCTAGAAGCCGAGGTGCTAAAAGTCGTCATAGCCCTAGCCAGAGAGAAAAAATCCCTCGTCATCGTCACGCATAATATGAATTTCGCTCGCAAAGTCGCGGATAGGATTTTGTTTTTGGACAAAGGCAAGATCGCGTTTGACGGTGACGCGGAGAGATTTTTCGCTAGCCGAAACGAGCGTATAATGAGCTTTATCTCGGCGATGGATATAAGATTTTTGAAATTTTAGCGATAAATTTAAGGAGAGAAAATGAAACTAGACACGCTAATCGTAAAAGGCATCGAAGCCAAGCATAACCCTTTTGGAGCCGTCGTGCCGCCCGTTTATCTGGCGACGACGTTCGTGCAAGAGGGGCTAGACGGCTTTGGCGAGTTTGCCTACTCGCGCGGCGCAAATCCGACCAAACAGGCGTTTGACGAGCTTTTTGCTAAGGTAGAGGGCAGCAAATACGCTTTTAGCTTCGGCTCGGGAATGGCGGCGACGGCAGCGGCTTTTAGTCTGCTAAAAACGGGCGATAAGGTGCTGCTAAATAACAACGTCTACGGCGGCACTTTCCGCTACGTTAGCAACGTCTTTGCGTCGCAGGGCATAAGCTACGAGGCGGTGGACGATTTAAATTTACTAGAGGAAAAAGATATCGCAGAGAACGTGAGAGCGATATTTATCGAAACGCCCTCAAATCCGCTGCTGCGCGTGACCGACATCCGCCGTATCGCAGACATCGCGCACAAAAGAGGCATCCTAGTGATTGCCGATAATACCTTTTTAACGCCTTATTATCAAAAGCTTTTTGATTTTGGCGTAGATATCGTAGTTTATAGCGCGACGAAATACATCGGCGGACACGCAGACGCGATCGCGGGTATCGTTACGGTAAACGACGACGCGCTAGCCGAAAAGATAAAATTTGCCAGAAATACCTTTGGCGGCATAATCAGTCCGATGGACGCTTATTATCTGATAAGAGGCCTTAAAACCCTTAGCGTGCGCTTTGACCGTCAGACGCAAAATACGCATAAAATCATCGAATTTTTGAAATCGCACGAAACGGTAGACGCGGTGCACTATGCGGGATCGTACTCGCAGCTAGAAAAGCAGATTCAAGCCCGCCAAGCAAGCGATATCGGCGCGGTTATATCGCTAGAGCTAAACGAAAAATACGACTATAAAATTTTTGCTAAATCTCTAGAACTTTTTGACCTAGCCGTGAGTCTTGGCGGCGTTGAGAGCCTCATCTGCCAGCCCGCGTCCATGACGCACGAATCATACCCTAAAGAGCTGCAAGACAAAATCGGCATAAAGCCTAATCTGCTGCGCCTTGCTATCGGCGTAGAAAACGCGGACGACCTAATCGCCGATCTGGCTCAGGCGATAAAAAGAGCTAAAATTTAGCTTCGCGTCCGTACGCTTCTTTATATTAGAAAGTCTCGGCGATTAAATTTAAGCCTTAAAAAGGCTTCCACATCATCATAGCGACTACTATGACTAAAATAATCGTCGGTACTTCGTTGTAGGCGCGAAAAAACATACCGGTTTTTTTACAGGTTTTGTCTTTAAGCGTTTTCATATAATGCCCTAGGCTCAGATGATAGACGGCCATTACGATTACGGCGGTTATTTTGACGTGCATATAGCCGTTTTGCAGTAGCTCCGGCATCGCTATTAGTATCATCGCTCCGGTAGCGAAAGAGCCTATTATGGAAACCCAGCCGATATAGTGGTACATTTTGTATTCTTGTACTTCTACGACGCGAACAAAGTCCGGTTTGTCCATATTTTCCGCATGATAAACGTAAAGGCGCGGCTGGTAAAATAAAAACGCCATCCACGAAACGAAGAAAATAAAGTGAAAGAATTTGATTAGCAAATAATAATCCGCCACGACGTCCTCCTATCTAAATAAAATTTCTTTTCTAGTTTCAAATTCCGCCTTACTAATCGCGCCGCTTTCGTATAATTCGTAGAGGCGTTTTAGCTCGGTTTCTAAATCCTCGGCTCTTAGCCTATTTTTTAAAATATCTTTTCGTAAATTTTTATCGATTATTTTGCCTATTAAAAAAATATCTATAATCCACCAAATCCCCCAAATCGTAAGAGGTATAAAACCTAGTCCTAAGAGCCAAGTCGTCGCGCCTCCTAAGAAAAACAGCCCCATCATTAAAAATCCGCTAATAAATTTGCCTAAATAAATTCTGTGGCCGCCTAAATAGCCTACGAAAAACCAAAGCGCATAGGCGATGTAAGCGTTATTCATCTTTTCCCTTTAAAACTTTGCAAAAATATCAAAAATACGGCAACGTCTATGGCGACGTCGGCGAAGTTAAAAATCGCAAACTCGAACCAATGATGCCAATAGACGTAATCTACCACTCCGCCGTGAATGAAGCGATCTAGCAAATTCGAGCTCCCCGCGCCTAGCAAAATACCTAAGGGCGCGGCATGGTCGTTTAAAATACGCTTTTGCTTTACGAGATAATAAAATACGCCTAGGATTAAGGCTGTTTGGATAAATTTTAGGTATTCGCCCAAAAATGCGAACATAGAAAACGCTACGCCTTTGTTAAAAGCAAGCGTTAGCGATATCCACGAGCTCTCCCAATTAAATCCGTTTAGAAAAATTAATTTAATAATTTGATCTACCGCTAAAATAATTGCGAAAGCAATAAAAAAAACGACCAATTTCCTATTCATTTAACGCTTTTACGAAAAATTTTTCAACCTCTTCCATACGCTTTTGCAGTTTTTCGGCATTTTTACCTTCGAGCAGAAGCCTTATTAAATTCTCGGTTCCGGAGTATCTAAAAAGAGGTCTGATACCCTCTTTTTTGAGACTTTCTTCTAGCTCTTTTAAGCCTTTAATGCTCTCTAACGGCTTTTTTTCTCCTACTTTTAAATTTAGTAAAATTTGCGGATAAGGCTTAATTTGGGCCAAAATTTCGCTCGCCTTCTTGCCGCTTTTTAAAACCAGAGCTACGAACTGAAGCGCCGCTACTAGCCCGTCGCCCGTTTTGGCGTAGTCGCTAAAAATGATGTGTCCGCTTTGCTCTCCGCCGAAATTTAGCCCGTTTTCGCGCATTTTTTCGAGTACGTATTTATCGCCGACGCTAGAGCGGATCAGCTTTATTTTTCTTTTAGCTAAAAAATCCTCGAGCGCGGCGTTACTCATAACCGTAGCCGCTATCGCTCCGCCTTTTAGCGCGCCGTTATCCTGCAAAAAAGCCGCCAAAACGCCCAGAAGGCTATCGCCGTTGGCTACTTCGCCTTTATCATCCACGACTACCAGTCTATCGGCGTCTCCGTCTAATGCGAAACCGATATCGGCGCGGAGTCTTATTACTTCGGAAGCTAAATTTTGCGGATATAGCGCGCCGCAGTTTAAATTTATATTGCTACCGTTAGGCTCGTCGTTTAGTACTATTACCTCTGCGCCCAGTTCGCTAAAAATAGTCGGAGCGACTTTGTAAGCCGCGCCGTTAGCGACGTCTAAAACGACCCTTAGC
>CAUQJW010000132.1:0-4378 GCA_963518485.1 uncultured Campylobacter sp. | reverse complement strand
CTATAACGGTCGCCATTTGCGTATTTACTACATTTTTGGGCTCGGCTTTATAACTAACGCCCAAGTCTTTTCTGTAAAAAACTATGCCGGAATTCGATCCTAGAGGCTCTAGGATAATTTTTATGGGTTCGCCCTTATGGAGCCCGATTCCTACGCCCTCTACAGCTGTTTTTATGGTCGTTTGTTTCAAAAATTTTCCTTATTTTTTAAAATTATATATAAATTCGCGACTAAGCCGTTATTTGCCGTCGATCATTTTCTTTGCGGCCTCTAAAACGCTTGTTACGTTGTCTTTCATCCAGCCGTTATCCATCCATTCTTCAGGTCTTACTTCTTCGCCTTGCACCAGTATGCCGAAGTGTAAATGATCTCCTAGTGCCAGTCCGCTAACTCCGGTCGAGCCGATAACGTCTCCGGCTTTTACGAAATCTCCCGCTTTAACGGCCATATCGCTGCAGTGTCCGTATAGCGAAAATAGTCCGAATCCGTGATTTATTAAGATATTATTTCCGTAAATTCCGTTATCTTCGGCGAATTCTACCGTACCGTCGTTGCTGGCTACGATATTAGCTCTTTGCGTAGAGGCTAGATCGATACCCATATGCCAGCTTTCGCTGACGTCTTTATTTTCAAAAGTATAAAATCTATGGTCTCCGTAGCTTGCTACGGCCTTACCGTTTCTAAGCGGATAAAATTTATTTACTTTAAAGCCGTCTATCGCATCCATAGATATTTTGGACGATATTTGAGATATTATTTTTTCGTTATTTCGGCGAAGCGTTTCGTTAACGAATTTCATTTTTTCTAAATTATTCATTGCTTCGGCGTTTTCCGCGTATTTTAGAGCTAGTTCGGGTATTTTTTCGTTTAAAAACCTATTTTGATCGTCCAGCTTTATCGCGGACGTTCTGTAGCTCTTGTTTTGGTAGAAAAATCTAATCCTACTTTTGCTAACGTTGCCGGCATAGTCTATTGCTACGACGTCGGCCGTAAAAACGTCTTTGGTGGCCGGCCAAGCTATTAAAGAAGCGAAGTAGCCGTCCTTATAAAATTTAGTAGGTATAAATTTTTTACCGTAATTAGTATCGATATAAACGTATTTTAGCCTTTCGTCGGTAGCTTTGAAAACGACCGCGGCGCTACCGCCCTTAGTTATCGCGTAAGAGTGATTTAGAACGTATAGATCTGGAGCCCTGCTATCTACTACGACTTTTACGTTTTTGACGGTTTTGTTGCCCGTAAAAAAGCTCCATTTGCTAACGTCTATCGCCTCTATAATTATTTCGTATTCGGACTTTTGAGACATTGCCGCGGTTTTGGGCAAGGTTAAATTTAGTTCTAAATTTAAAGGAGAGCTTTCGTAGGATTGCCTTATCAGTTCGGTATTTTTTTGCCCGTCGCTTAGCGATATCGCGACCGATTTTATACCGCTATCGTCGCTTATTTTTATAGGCAGCGGCGCTTTTAAATTCCAAAAAATCTCGCCTTCCATAGCTATTTGCGGCGGTTCTTTTTCAAAAAGCCTAGAGCTGAAAACCAAATATAAAACCGTGACCGCTATAAGCGAGACCAGCGTGTAAACTATAAAATTTAAATTCCCTCTTCTCATATTTTTTCCTAAAAATTAATCGAATAAATTTTATAAAAAAAGCTATAAAACTATGATAAATTTATAAAATTTCGCGTATTTTTCTAGCTTCGCTCATCCATTTCCTAAGCTCGTCCCATTTTTCGTTTTCTATTAGTTTTTTACACTCGTCTAAACGCGTTTTAAACATATCTATCGCGTCTATTACGTTTCGCCTGTTTTGTTTGAAAATATCGCTCCACATCACAGGCGAGCTTTTTGCGATCCTAATCATCCCTTTAAAGCTTGTTCCGCCTAGCGCTATAATATTTTTTGGGGCTTCTTCTTTTAGAACTCCGCTAGCTAACGAAAAACTAATAGCGTGCGGGAGATGGGATATGATGCCTACGTGATGGTCGTGTTCTTTAGCATCCATGAATACTATTTTCATCCCGATATGAGAAAATAGTTCCACGGCTCTTTTTACGTGCGTTTCGCTACTTTCTTTAAAATCGCAGATTACCACTACGGCTTCTTTAAAAAGCCCCGGGAAAGCCGCTGTCGGACCGGAATATTCCGTACCGGCCATAGGGTGAGCGGGGATAAAATTCCGCCTAATGTTTTCAGGTACGGCTTCTATAATTTTTTGCTTGGTACTGCCTAGATCGACGATCGTGGTGTCTTCGCCGATATCTTCAAAATTTTTAACGATTTTTATGATTGCTTCGACCGGGATGGCGAGGAATATCATATCGCACTTTTTTTTCATTTCTTCAAGCGTTAAAATTTCATGCACTAAACCTAATTCTAGCGCTTGCTTTTCATGTTCTTCGTTTAAATCTAAGCCGCTAACGCAGCTGATAAGTTTTTCGTTTTTTAGGCTGATTCCGAGCGAGCCGCCGATGAGTCCTAGGCCTATGATACCGATTTTCATAAATTAACCTTTAAATTTATATTGTTTAAAAATAAATTTCGCTATTATACATCCCGATACTACTTTTTAGGTTAAATAAATGAAAAAAAGCTTGTTTTTACTTACTTTAGGCGCGGCTTTGCTAAAAGCTCAGACTATAAGCGCTATAAATTTCAAAGGTCTTTTACATCTTTCTCCGGAAGTCGCTAAAGAGATAAGCGGACTAAAAATCGGAGACGAACTAAGCGGCGATAATACCGATAAAGCTATCTCAAAGCTTTATAATCAGGGCTATTTCGACGACGTATACATAGAGCAAGAAGGCGGCGAAGTAACTATAACGGTTAAAGAAAAACCGAGTATAGCGCGCCTAGATATAAAAGGCGTGGTAACTAACGATAAAACCGCTATCGAGCAGCTAGTCGGAATCAAGCAAGGAAATATGTACGATGAGCTTAGCATAGAAAGGGCTAAAGAGAGAATAAGGCAATACTACGAATCAAAAGGCTTTTTCGATACCGTGGTAGACGTTACTAAAGAACCCGTCGCCGGCAGCGATACCAGTCTTTTTGTTACGCTTAACGTGAACCGCGGCGAAAATATCATAATACAAAAAGTAAATTTGGTCGGTTCAAAGTTATTTGATTACGGCGATATAGAGCCTTACGTCGGTAACAAAGAGAGAGAGTTTATGGGTTGGCTCTGGGGACGTAACGACGGTAAAGTTAAGCTTTTCGAGCTTCCCAACGATCCTGCTAGAATCCAGGATAGGTATTATCAAAAGGGCTATCTAGACGCTACGGTTTCAAACCCTTATCTAAACGCGTATATGGATAACTACACGGCGGATTTAACGTATTATATTCACGAAGGCGAGCAGTACCGAGTATCTAAGGTAGAGATAGAAGCTCCGGAAGAACTCGGCTTAGATACCGAGAAAATTTTAAGCGATTTTAAATTGGAAGCCGGAGACGTTATGAACTCGGCTCGCTTAAGACAAGATATGAAAAAACTAGACGATGCGATAGCCGACAAAGGCTACGCTTACGTCAGGGTAGAGCCTAAAACGATAAAAAACGAAGAGGATAGAACGGTGGAGATTATCTACGAAGTTCATCCTAACGAACAAGTTTACATTAGAAACGTTATAATTTCGGGAAACGAAAGAACGGCTGATAGGGTCGTGCGTAGAGAGCTATATCTAACGGAGGGAAATTTATATAATAGAACCGATTTGCAAGATAGTAAAGACGCGTTAAAAAGGACTAGCTACTTTGACGAAGTCGAAATAGAAGAACAGCGCGTAAGCGAAAATCAAGTCGATTTACTAGTAAAGGTTAAAGAGGCCTCTACCGGCTCCATTAGCGGCGGTATCGGTTACGGTAGCTCGGACGGCTTGTTGCTTAACGCTAGTTTATCGGATACGAATATATTCGGTAGCGGCATGAAAGGCGCCATAAGCGTAGATAGAAGCGATGATGAATTGTCCGGACAAATTAGCCTTACCAACCCTAGGCTTTTCGATAGCGAGTATAGCTTAGGCGGTACGCTTTACGCTAACGACTACGATTGGGATAGCTACGATGAAAAATCATACGGCGCAAACGTCGTTCTAGGCAGGAAGCTAACTAGAAATTTAAGTGCGTCGCTAGGATATATCATCGAGCAAAGTAGGGTAACGGGACTAAGCCAAGTTCTAAAAGACGTAGGATATAAAGAGGGCAAAAGCATAAAAAGCTCGCTGGTTCCATCCATAACGTATAATAGTACGGACGATTACTACTTGCCTAGAACCGGTATAATCGCAAGCACGAGTTTGGAGTTTGCCGGACTCGGCGGCGACGAGAAATTTCTAAAAAGCAGGACGAATTTTAACTGGTATCAAGGTACCAGAGAGT
>CAUQJW010000131.1:0-4413 GCA_963518485.1 uncultured Campylobacter sp. | reverse complement strand
GGCTTGTAAAGAACCGAGTTCAAGATAGCGATCAGCGCTAGAAATACAACCGCCGTTAGAGCGACTAACGGCAAATCTATTTCCAACATGAACTCTCCTTATAGTATTATTTTATTTTTATAATTTCAAAATCCGTTTATTCTACAAAAAAAAAGGATAAAACAAGCTAAATTTCATAATTTTTTAATTTATCTTATCTATAAAACTTCGTATCTGCGACGCATTCTCAAACTCTAGCGTTACGTTCTTAGCATTTATTTTCGTTTTTATATTAAATTTATTTAATATATTTTTTAGATTTTCAAGCTGCTCCGAGTATTCTTCGTCTATTTTTATATTTACCTTAGGAATGTTTTTATCTTTTAATTTTTTTACTAGATTTTCGGTTTCGCGTACGCTAAGGCGTTGCCCTATAATAGTATCTACCGCAGTTTTTTCATCCTTCGGCTCCAACCCGACGATTACTTTGGCATGACCTTGAGTTAGTTTCCCGTCTTTTATATACTCTTTGGTTTGATCGCTCAAATTTAAAAGACGCATGGTATTGGTTATCTGCACCCTACTTTTATGGATTATAGAGGCTAGACCGTCTTGCGTTATTTTATATTCGTCTATAAGCTCTTTATAGGAATTTGCGAGTTCAATCGGATTAAGATCTTCTCTTTGGATATTTTCTATAAGCGCGAGTTCTCTTAAACTCTTACTTTCGATGTCGGCTACTATAGCTTTTATTTTGCTTTCGCCGAGCATCTTCGTTGCGCGAAAACGCCTCTCGCCGGCAAGAAGCATATAGCCGTCGTCCTTTTGGATTACTATAACGGGCTGAATAAGGCCGTGTCTTTTTATACTCTCGCTCAGTTCTTCAAGCGCTGCTTCGTCGAAATTTTTTCTAGGCTGGTAAGGATTGGGCGTTATATCGCTAAGAGAAATTTCCTGCACTATTTCGCTATTCCCTCCGCTTAATTCCGCTTTATATGCTAATTCCACATCCTCTAGTATCGCGCCCAAACCTCGCCCTAAACTCTTTTTAGCCATCTGCTATCCTAAAATCGAATACGCTAAATTTTGATATGCTATCGAACCCGGAGACTTTATATCGTATAAAATTACCGGTTTACCGAAACTTGGACTCTCCGCAAGCTTAACGTTTCTAGGAACGATCACGAACTCGTCGTCTCCGCCCTTATTTTTAAATAGCTTATTTTCAAAATGCTGCTTTAAATTTGCAACCGTTTCCTTAGCAAGATTATTTTGCGAACTATACATAGTCGGCAAAAAGCCTTTAATACTAAGTTTCGGATTTATAGTTTTTTTAATAATCTTGACGGTATTTAGGATTTGCGCAAGTCCTTCTAATGCGTAAAATTCGCACTGAATCGGGATTATGACGCTATCGCTCGCGCTTAGGGCATTTACCGTTATGCTTCCGAGCGCCGGCGGGCTATCTATAATAATGAAATCATACCGATCCAAGACCTCTTCGATTTTACCTTTTAGAATTTTTTGATAATCTTTACTTTGATCGTTTAATTCTTGTTCTATGCCGACTAGACCGATATTAGACGGGGCCAAAAATAGGGTCGGAATTTCCGTTTTTAGAACTATTTGGGAAAGTTTTTTACGTCCTGTTAATACGTGATAAATGTTGTACTCGTAGTCGTTTCTGCTAAAACCCATTCCCGTAGTAGCATTGGCTTGCGGGTCTATATCGATAAGTAGAACCTTTTTTTCGGCTACGGCGAGCGATGCCGCTAAATTTACTGCGGTA
This sequence comes from uncultured Campylobacter sp., assembly GCA_963518485.1. Lineage (GTDB taxonomy): Bacteria > Campylobacterota > Campylobacteria > Campylobacterales > Campylobacteraceae > Campylobacter_A. Next base: position 2,645 of record CAUQJW010000131.1, on the reverse strand, counting down.
GTGGTCTTACCTACGCCGCCTTTTTGGTTTGCTATCGTAATGACTTCACACATTTATTTTCTTTCCGTTTATATTTTAGAGAAATATTTTACAAAAATTTTACTTTATACAAGTTTAGTTTGAATTTTAATTTTACAAGCGATTATCTCAAGGAAAAAATTCTCTCGCCGTTTACCGACAGCGAGCCGTCGTCTAGCAAAATCGCGCCCGACAAAGAGACTTTTTCGCTCGCGCCGTGCGTCCGGAAGGTTCTAGATTTGTAAAATTCTTCTTTAAATTTACCGAATACAAACTCCCAGCTAGGTTTTGATTCTAATAAATCGCTATACGCGCCGACGATGCTAGGGATAGTTATATTTATATCTAGCGTGCCGGCGTTTTTAGGAGCTCTGACTATGTTTAACCCGATACCGCAGACGTAAATTTCTCCGACTTTAGAAGTCAGAGTTCCTCCGATTTTACTCTCGTTTATATAAAAGTCGTTAGGCCATTTTACCCATACGTTAGAACCGGCGCTCCGTAAAACTTCGCGCATAATCATGGAAAAATAGATAGAAAGCGAATTTTCGAAAATATCGCCGGGCAAAGCATCTTTACCTACGCAAAACGAAGCAAATAAATTTCCGTCCAAACTCTTCCACTCGTTGCCCCTGCTTCCTATGCCGTCCGTTTGCCTACTCGCTACTAGCATAAAAGGCGGTCTAACATCGCCGTTTTTTACGAGATTTATTAAGGCTTCTTGCGTGGAAGCCGCTACGTCTACGAATTTAATATCCAAAAATTACTCCAAAAAATCGCCGATACCGAGGCGCTTGCCGTTTAGATACGCGCTAGCGTCCACGGGCTTTTTGCCGGGCTCTTGCACGGTCTCTATGCACAAAGCGCCCTCCCCGCACGCGACGTAAATGTAATATTTGCCGTCAAATATGATTTCGCCGGGCTTGCGGTGTTCATCCTCGCGTCCGCAGAGATATTTTAAATCCAAAATTTTTAATCCACTAGATAAATAGATCCCCGGCCAGGGCGTTAGCGCGCGAAATTTATTATAAATTTGCCGTGCGCTTTCCTCAAAGCTAAAAAGCCCGTCTGATTTTGCTATTTTTTTACAGTGCGTAGCCTGCGAGTCGTCTTGCTTAAGCGGCTTTAAATTTGCAAAATTTCGCAGTACTCGCACGATCAGCTCGCCAGCTAGATCCCCGAGCTCGTCAAACAGCTGCGCCGCCGTTTTATCCTCGCAAGGCGTGTAGGCAAAATCAAGCATATCGCCCGTGTCGAGCCCCGCATCCATCAGCATCGCCGTCACGCCTGTTTGCTTCTCGCCTGCTAGTATGGCGCTTTGTATAGGGCTCGCACCTCTATATTTTGGTAAGATCGAAGCGTGCAAATTTATACAAGTTGCCACGTCAAGCACGCTCCCTGGCAAAATTTTGCCATAAGCTGCCACGACGATAAAGTCTGGACTAAACGCCTTTAGCTCGCTAACTACCGCCTCATCTTTTAGCGTATTTGGGGTAAAGACTGGCACGCCTATTAGCTCATTTTGCACGTAAATTTTCACCTCGCTTGGGGTTAAAATTTGCTTTCTGCCAACTGGTTTATCAGGCTGAGTAAAGACCGCTTTTATATTAAAGCCAGCTTCTTTTAGGTACCTAAGTATCCTAACCGCATAATCAGGCGTTCCCATAAAAACTACATTCATCACTTTCCTTTAAATTTAGTGCACTATTTAGCAATGCTCTTATTTTGATCTACGTTTTTGCTATCCGGCGGCCAGAAGGCGCAAGGATCTTCTTTCCAATCAATCTTTTGAAACAGTAAACTTCCTAGCTCATCAACGCTAATTTTACCGTTATGATCGGTATCTAACCTCTTAAATTCCTGCTTTGTGCATAGATCTGACGCTATTTTTAGGGCTTGGGGCGTTTTGTAGGTCATCCACTCATCTAAATTTAGCGCACCGTCGCGATTATTATCATTAAAATCCAAAAACATATATGCCGGATCCGCTGGATCACAGCTATATGCGCTAAGGTAAAATAGCATAATGCAAAAAATTTTCTTCATTTTATATTCTTAAATTTTTAAGTTTAAAGCGCCAAAAAGTCGCAACTCAAAGCTCCTTTTTTAGAAGCTCAAGTAGGTTAAATTTTAGCTCGTTTATATTTTGTCCCGTCGCCGAGGATATCGGCATTACGAAAAACGGCTTAGCGGCGTCAAATTCATAAATATCTTGCTTAAATTTCATCTCGCCAGCCGTGCCCGCAAGCCCCAAATGCGCCAAAAACGCGTCAAATTTTTCCTGCAAATTTTCGGCCGCGTCCGCACGGGTTAGAGCGATCGCGTAGTCTCTTTTTGCTAGCTCTCCCGAAAATTTCGCCGTCTCGGCCCGCAACGCGTCAAACTGCTCCTCGAGGCCGCGGTAGTTCGCAAGATCGAGCATAAAAAGCAAAATTTTTGTGCGCTCGACGTGTTTTAAAAACTGCACGCCAAGGCCGCGCCCCTCGCTTGCGCCCTCGATGATGCCTGGGATATCGGCCATGACAAAGCCACTGTATTCGTCCACCTCGACTAGACCGAGCTTTGGCGTGAGCGTGGTAAATTCGTAGTTTGCGATCTGAGGCTTGGCGTTTGAGACGGTCGAGATT
>CAUQJW010000130.1:0-4417 GCA_963518485.1 uncultured Campylobacter sp. | reverse complement strand
CCGCTGGGCATCATCGGCATAAACCTTGAGATGCTGGGCCTTGATAACAAATACATCACCCGCATGCGCTCGGCTCTAAAGCAGATGCAAGTCACCTACGAGGATACCGAGTACTACATAAAGCGCGGGTATATTTTATTTCCGCCCGAGATTTTAAATTTGAGCGAATTTAGCCTCGAACGAGCGCGGTACATGCGCGGTATCGCGATGGCGAAAAATATCAAAATTTACGACTTTGTCGAGCCGAATTTGCAAATTTTTATGAGCAAGATAGAGGCGGGCAGGCTGATCGATAACAACCTGAGCAACGCCGTAAAATATAGCCGCGAGGGAGGAATAATAAATTTACGCCTTTTTGAAAAAAGCGGCAAAATCGTGCTCGTAGTCGAGGATGAGGGCGAAGGCATAAAAGACACGAGTAAAATTTGGAAACGCTACGTCAGAGACGAAGGCGTGCAGGGCGGCTTTGGCCTTGGGCTAAACATCGTGCAAAGCATCTGCGTGAAAAACGGCGTGGAGTACGGCGTTAAAAGTGAACTGGGCAAAGGCAGCGTCTTTACCTACAAATTTTCGCCGTACTCAAAAAGCCTGCTTGACTAATCAAACCAAACGCCGAGTTTTGCTAAATTTCGCTCTTTTAGGTCGGAGTTAAAATAAATCACGAAATATCCCACGCGCTCGCCCTTTGCGTCGTTCATCGGCTGGACGGTAAAGGCATGCGAATCCGTCTGATAAAATCCGCCGCTTTTAAATTTGATATCTTTTAGCATCGGCAAGACGTTTAAATTTGCGTAGCTCTTATTTACGAAATGAAAGCCTTCGATGATGCCCTCGTCGCTGCTGTTTTGATAGGGTAGGTCGCCGCCGGCGTCGAGCAATACGAAAAGATCAAGCCCTTGCTGCGAGAAAAAGTCGCTCAAATGCTTAAAATCAAGCAGCACTTCGATACTGCCGAGCATCTTTTTATCCTCAAATATCGGCGCGACCGACCTAATGAAAACTCCCGCGCGACCGACCTCGATGCCTGCGGCTACGCCGTTTTTGGCCTCGGCTAGCAGGTGGCGAAAGTTCGTTAGATCGTCGTTATATAGCGGTATCCAGCTCCTAGCAAAGCTCCTCATTTCGGGCGTGTGGATGTGAAATTTGGCGTTTTCGTAAATCGGCACCTTGCTTAGCGTTTTGGTAAATTCGCCAAGCGTCTCTAGGCACATCCGGCGGTTATTTTGGCTCATACATTTTTTTACGTGTTCGTTTTGCGCTAGTAGCGCCGCCACCGTCATCGCAGAGAGTTTTTCTTCTTCGATATTTTTATTTAAAATTTGCGTTTGAAAGTCGAGGAATTTTTTGATATTTTCCGTCTGCGTCTGCTCGTCCCAGCGCGCCTTATAAACCGCCAAAACGCCTGCTACTACGATGATTGCGAGCGTTAGAAGTATTTTTTTATTCACGTGTTTTGCCTAGCTCGCGCGCTAAAATTTGAGAAAATTCGGCAAAATCAGGCAAATTTGGCTCGCCATCGCGCTGCTTTTTGCCCCACATAGACTCCGGGAAAAAGCTATCGTTCTCAAACCTCGCCATCACGTGAAAATGCACGCGCGGCACGTAGTTTGCAAAGCTTGCGATGTTTATTTTGGTTGGATTATAAAATTTTCTCATTACTTTTTCGGTCGTTAAAACCGCTTCAAATACCCTTTTTTGAATTGCTTCGTCGCAGTCGGTGAGCTCCTTAAACGGCGTTTTGGTGAAAATTTTTACCCACGGGATTTCGCTCGTTTCGCGCTCGACGAAAATCAGCTCGTCTTCAAAGATCATTTTACGCTCCTTTTTGATAGCGATTTTAGCTAAATTTGAATTTTAATCTTTTTAAATCTATACTTGCCGAAAAAAGGAAAAATAATGAAAATAGCGCTCGTAATTTTCGATAAGATAAATTTGCTAAATTTGGCTCGTATTCGGACTTTTTTGGAGAGCTTGGAATCAAAGCCCGAGATCAAAATTTGCGCTTTTAAGAGCGAGATAAGCGACGAGTACGGACTAAAAATTCTGCCTCAAATTTACGGCGAGAGTCTTTACGGATACGATGCGCTTATTTTGCCCGACGGCTCCGGAGCGCTTACGCTTAGGCACGACGAGATATTTTTAAGCTGGATAAAAAGCGCGAGCAGAGCTAGGGTGAAAGTCGGCTTTGATTTGGGTACGTTAGTGTTGGGGGCGGCCGGATTTTTAGAGGGGAAAAAGGCCTGCGTGAGAGCGGGGTATAAAAACGCGCTCGCCGAATACTGCGAATTCGATTCGTCCGCCGTTTGCGTTAGTAGGGACGTCGTTACGATTTGCGGCTTTGACGGCGTATCGGGAGCGGAAGCGTTTACGGCGGAAAATTTACGAATTTTGGAAGAGGTTTTAAGCTCATGAAACGTTTTATTTTTCTAGCGTTTTTTGCGGCCTCGCTTTTGGGCGGCGAGCTAACCGAACTGCGCGATGAGTGCAAGAAAGGAAATAAGGAGGTTTGCAAGAGTTTGTCAAATGCGATTAAAAATTTAGAACTCGCCTGCGAAAAAGGCGGAGCGCAAAACGCGATAGCGTGCGCGGGGCTTGGCTATTTTTACGAATCCGACAAAGAATTTACAAAAGCCGTCGCGCGCTACGAAAAGGCTTGCAAGCTGGGCGAGGACAAAGCCTGCGTTTATCTAGGACTGCTTTATCAAAGCGGACAAGGCGCGGCGCAAGATCACAAAAAGGCAAACGAGCTTTTTAGGCGAGCATGCGAAAAGGACGTCGCCGAGGGGTGCGCGAGTCTGGCGTATAGCTACGGCAAGGGGCTCGGCGTCTACCCGGACGGCAAAAAGACGAACGAGCTGTTTAGTAAAGCCTGCGAGCTGGGCGAGGAAACGGCGTGCTACAACCTAGCTCTAAGCTACGCGATGGGCGACGGCGTAGAAAAGGACGCGACAAAGGCAGCGCGGATGTATGCGGCCTCTTGCGAGCGCGGATACGTGGGCTCTTGCACCGATCTTGGGGTTTGTTATTATAAGGGCGAGGGCGTGAAGCAGGACTATGCGAAGGCGGCGGAGCTTTTTTATAAAGCTTGCAAGCTCGGCGATTCGCTGGCTTGCTCGAATTTAGGCTTTGCTTATGAAAAGGGGCAGGGCGTCGAAAAAGATAGAAAATTCGCGAAAGGATTTTACGAGCGAGGCTGCGAGCTTGGCGAATTTAGCGCGTGCGAGTACGTTAAAGACTTTCGCTAGGGCGTTAAATTTAAAGAAAATTTTTATAATACGCAAATTTAAAAGGGCGCGCGATGGACTCGGCAACCGCAAAAAAGATAAAATCGAAAAATACGAAAATAGAAATCGCATTGGGTAAGGCTATGTATGCGGCCGGTTTGCGATACGTAAAAAACGATAAAAAGACTCTCGGAAAGCCTGATTTTTGTTTTAGGGGTAAGAAAATAGCCGTATTTTGCGATAGCGAATTTTGGCACGGAAAGAAATTTTTATCGGGCGAAAGATTTAAGAAAAACGCCGAATATTGGAATACAAAGATTAAAGCAAATATGGAGCGGGACGAAAAAGTAACGCGCGAGCTAATAGAAAAAGGTTGGAAAGTGATTAGATTTTGGGGTAAAGATATAGAGCGAAATTTGGACGAATGCGTAAATAAAGTAAAAGCGGCTTGCGGCGATGTAAAATTTAACGGATACATAAAGGCGGCCGATGAATAGACCGTGGAGCAGGGAAGAAACCATAATAGTATTTAATCTGTACTGCAAAATTCCTTTCAATAAAGCGTCGAAAAACAATCCAGAAGTAAAAGTAGCAAACTTAATAGATAGACGCCTAGCTCGGTAGGTATAAAAGTAGGTAATTTTGGAAGCTTCGACGAAAATTTAAAAGCTAAAAATATTAGCGGCCTTAAAAACGCAAGCAAACTCGACAGACAAATTTGGGACGAATTTAACGGAAATTGGAACGCGTTATTCTATGAGAGCGAAAATTTAATAGCGCGCCTGGGCTCGCAGGAAAGTTTCGTCCAACCTTTAGGCTCGGAAGAGATGATTCAAGCAAAACGCAGAGTGAATCACGATTTTTTTCGCACCGTCGTTTCAAGCGCGTATAACGGTGTTTGTTGTATTAGCGGACTATCAAATAGCGAGCTTTTGATTGCTAGCCATATAAAGCCGTGGAGCGAAAGCGACGACGATGAAAAAACAGATCCTCGTAATGGACTACTTTTAAATGCTCTTCATGACAAAGCTTTCGATAGGGGGTTAATTACCGTAACGACTGATTTTAAGATAATAATTTCTAGCGATATCAGAGATGTTTTGGGCGGTAGGGCGGCTAAGGATTTTTTCAAAAAATATAACGGACAAACGATAAATTTACCTGAAAAATTCTTGCCGAAAAGAGAATTTTTA
>CAUQJW010000129.1:0-4515 GCA_963518485.1 uncultured Campylobacter sp. | reverse complement strand
TGGGCTCTTTGGCGGATTTTAAAAATGTTAAAAAAATCGGCTTTAAAATGGAAACGGACGCCGCAAACGCCATGCAAAACGCAAAAAATATGCTTGAAAAAAAGAGCCTAGACGCCGTTTGCCTAAACGTGCTGGGCGGCAAGGTAAATTTCGGCTCGGATAGCACGCAAATCACCTTTATCACGCATCGCGGCGCGCAAAATATCGCGCAAACTTCCAAAGAGGACGCGGCGCGGCAAATCGTAAATTTAGCAAGCACGCTATGATAAATCCCGTCTCACGAGTGCAAAAAATCGCAAGCGGCGGCGCGGGCACGGCTCTAAACGCGAGCCTGCCCATCAGTATCAAAGTCGCCGAAAAGACGGGCTACAATCGCTACAATCTTAAAATGGGCAACAAAATCCTAAGCACGAAAAGCATGAAAAGCCTCGACGTGGACGGCGAATACTGGGGCGAGATCGCAAGCGGCACCGAAAATATCGTGATAAGAAATCTCTTTAAAAAGCCGAGTTTAGCCTACGCCGCGCCCGACGGACTCGCGCTGATAGAAAAGCTGATAAGCGAGTCCGATCTAAACTGGTTTTATGAATATATATTTAACGGTCTTAGCGCGGCAGACTCGCGAGAAACGTTTGAAAATCTAGCTCAGATGCTACTTGCGCTGCAAAAAAACATCGTTAATATTTCGTTTGTTTATAACGGCATAAAAGGCGTTTTCCAGATGAAATTTGACGGCGCCCGCACGAGTCAAATTTACCTCGTTTTTTCAAATTTCGCTCCTATTATTTTTACGCTAAAAGGCGCCAGGATAATCAACGCCCAAACGCCGTTTGACAAGGTCGCTAGGCTATTGCGAAGCGAGTTTAGCTGCGAAGCGCAAACGACGCAAAACATCGCCGCTTTTTTTGATCCAAGCGGCAAAATAATTGATTTTAAGGGCTAAAATGAACGAGCTAAATCACCTAGCTATCATAATGGACGGCAACGGCAGATGGGCCAAGCGCCGCGGTTTGCTACGCACCAAAGGGCACGAAACGGGCGCGAACGTCGTGGAGCAGATGTGCGAGTTTTGCATCGACGAGGGCGTGGCGGTGCTGAGCCTTTATGCATTTAGCACCGAAAACTGGAAGCGCCCAAAGAGCGAAGTGGCGTTTTTGATGGAGCTTTTACACAAATTTTTGCTATCAAAACGCGATAGTTTTATCAAAAACGGTATCAAATTTAACGTTATCGGCGACGAAAGTCCGCTAAGCGACAAGCTAAAAAACGAGATAAATGAGATCAAAAACGCGACCGCGCAAAACTCTAGGCTGAAGCTAAATTTGGCGCTAAACTACGGCGCAAAAGATGAAATTTTAAGAGCTTTTAAAAGATTTTGCGAAAAAAACGGCGGCGAATTTGACGCCCAAAACCTAACTCTAAATTTAAGCGAAGATAGCCTGCAATGCCGCCTTGATGAACCCGCGCCCATCGACCTTCTCGTGCGCACCGGCGGCGAGCAAAGACTGTCAAATTTTATGCTTTGGCAGGCTAGCTACGCCGAGTTTGCCTTTACGCCCACGCTTTGGCCCGATTTTACGCGCGAGGAGCTAGCCGTCATAACGGCTAAGTTTAAGAAAAAAGACAGAAGGTTCGGCGGATTATGATTTTTGCGTTATTTTTTGTTTTCGGCGTTATTTTCGGCTCTTTTGCCAATGTGCTAATACGACGCTTACCGATTAATCAAAGCGTTTTTTTGCCGCGCTCGTATTGCCCGAGCTGTGAAACGGAGTTAAGGTTTTACCATAACGTTCCCATTTTTTCATGGTTATTTTTAGGCGGCAAATGCGCTTTTTGCAACGATAAAATAAGCGTATCGTATCCTTTAGTAGAGCTTTTTTCTGGTATTTTGGCGCTCGCGGCTATCGGCATCGAAAGCAAATTAGGAGAAATTTTAAACGCTGAGATAATTTACAAAACAACCGTTCTAGCATTAACTTTTATAAATTTACTTTGCTTAAGTCTTATCGATATAGCTCATAAGGCCGTTCCAGACGTACTTTTATTTATAGGAGTCGTTCTTGCCCTATTTTACTCTCCGAGTTTAAATTCGGCTCTATACGCGGCTATTTTTGCAGGCGCGTTTTGGTTGCTTAGACTGATTGTTTCCAAACTAAAAGGCGAAGAGGCTATGGGAAGCGCCGATATATTTATAGCAGGGATCGTGGCGGTCGTTTTGGGACCGACGTCGGGTTTGGTCGCGATTTATATCGCGGCGCTAGCGACGCTACCGTTTTATGCAATCAAAAAAGACCGCGAGCTAGCGTTCATACCGTTTTTATCGGCCGGACTGCTTACGGTTTATTGTTTTAAGCCAGAAATTTCAACACTAATCGAGAAAATTTATGAGTAGAGTAAATCGCTATCTTTTTACGAATTTTATCGGCACGTTCGCTTCGCTTTTTTCGACGCTATTTTTAATAATGTCGATCGTATTTTTCATACAAATCGCACGCGTTACGGCATATATAGAAGTAACGTTTTTCGAGCTATTTAAGCTATATCTGTTTATGTTGCCGCGCATCTTGCTTTTTACGGTTCCTATCGGGTTTTTTACGGCTTTAACGATGACACTTTTTAGGCTTTCCAAAGAAAACGAAATCATCGTTATTTTTACGCTCGGACATTCGCCGGGCCTCATAGCTAAATTTTTCCTAAAGCTATCTTGCATCGTTTCAGCCGCGCTGCTGGCTATCGCTATCGTTTTGATCCCGACGGCAGCCGAACTAAACGAAAATTTCATAGAGTACAAAAAAACCGTCGCTAAGCTAAATTTAAAAACGACTCAATTCGGACAAAAATTTTCTGACTGGATGATATACGCACAAAGCGAGAGCAGCGACGAAAACGGTACCGTATACGAAAACGTAACTATGTACTCGCCCGATCCTAAAAATCAACGCCTAATAATCTCAGGCGATGCAAAAATCGTAAATAACGATAAGAATCTCGAACTTCGCTTGGGTCGCGGCAAGCTATACGATATAGCCGAGGATGCGTGGCACGTAGCAGACTTTAAGTCGATGAGAATTTATACTTTCCCTAATCAAAGCGCCGACGAGACTTTATCTTTTATAGAATATTGGAAAGAAGCAGCGACCGATAAAAAACGAGCGAAGGACTTCGTCATCTACGCGCTAATCGCGCTTTTTCCGCTAGCTACGACGCTTTTTGCCGTAAGCTTAGGCATCGTGACTTATCGCTACGAAAAAGGTTTAGTTTATTTCGGGGTTTTTGGCGTCTTATTTGCGTATTTTACTTTTATCGCGCTACTTACGATCAAAACTTTAGCCTTCGCTCCGGTCGTTTTCACGGTTGTTTTGTTAGGCTCGGTTTTATACTATAAAAATAAAATCGCAAAGCGCTATTAGATGAAAATAAAGCTAACTTATAGCTACGACGGCTCTAAATTTCAAGGTTCGCAGACGCAGCCTAACGGCCTTGGCGTAGAAGACGCGTTAAGGGCGGCTCTTGCTCGCATCGGGATAGTCGGCGAACTGCTTACGAGTTCTCGCACGGATAAAGGCGTGCACGCGCTAAATCAAGTATCTTGCATAGAATGCGACAAGCGTTTTAGCGACCTAATACGCTTAAAAAGCTTAGCCAATCGCCATACTGCGCCGTATATTTATATAAAAAAAATAGAGCGCGCAAAAGACTCTTTTCACCCGCGATACGATGCCAAATTCCGTTCTTACCGCTATATTTTTAACCACGGCAAATTTTCTCCGTTTTTAGCGGCCTACGAGACTTTTTTACCGGAATTCGACGTTAAAAAAGCTAACGAAATTTTAAGTCTATTTATTGGCACGCGCGATTTTACCGCTTTTATGAAACTAGGTAGCGACGTCAAAACGTCCGTAAGGGATATGAAGGACGCATTTTGTTATCGATACGGCAAGCGGACGATAGTAGTATTTAAAGCAAACGGCTTTTTGCGCTCGCAAATCCGTCTAATGGTCGCATCGCTTCTAAAAGCCGTAGTTTTACCGGACGGGAAAGAACTTATAGCGGCTACTTTAAAATTAAATCAAAACGAGAAGTCGTCTGAAAATACGACGCAAATTCCGTACAAAATGCGAAACGGAATAAATTTGCCGCTCAAAAATAAAGACGATGCCATGACGCGTAAGCTAGCGGATGCCTTTATCCTAACGCGTATGCCCGCACCGGCTCAAGGGCTTTATCTACACCGTATTTTCTACTAGAGATTACAAAATATCCCTCTGCCCTTTTGCGTTCATCGGGCTTAGCACGCCCATTTGCTCCATCTGTTCGATTATCGTAGCTGCGCGGTTGTAGCCGATTTTTAGGCGACGTTGCAGATAGCTGATCGAGGTTTTTTGCTCGCTCAATACGATCTCTTTGGCCTCTTCGTAGAGCTCGTCTAGCTCACCCGCGATCGCAGTACCGCCGCCTGCGCCGCCGCTAGCGCCCTCCTCGGCTAGAAATCTCTCGTCGTAGACCACCTCTTGC
>CAUQJW010000128.1:0-4536 GCA_963518485.1 uncultured Campylobacter sp. | reverse complement strand
GCGTAAGTCCTAAAAAACCTAGCGGCGGATATAGCGTAGCGTTCGTGGATAAAGGATCGAATTTCCCGGGCGTCATAGGCGTTAATAGATTTTTTGAAGGCAACGGCGCTAAAGATATTAGCGTTAGAAGCGAGCTAACGGCAAATCCGCATTTGCTAAAAGCCTACTCAAATCCGACTCCCGGCAATAACGACGTAGCTAACGATATGGTTCAGCTTCAATATAAAAAGATAAATTTCTACTCTAATAAATTCTCGGATAAAATAGAAACCGTAGAGGGATATTACCGCTTTATGACTTCGGATTTGGCGAGCGAGACGCAAACGAACAACGATATGCACGAGACGTATACGGCCATCAACAAAGTCGCCGTAACCGAGCATCAATCCGTTAGCGGCGTAAACATGAACGAAGAGCTAACGAGCCTTATTCGTTACCAAAGTAGCTACGGCGCGGCGGCCAAAATCATCACGACCGTAGAAAAGATGCTCGATACCTTGCTGACGCTAAAACAGTAAATTTAAATTTCTTTTAGCCTTTTTGGTTTAAAATCTCAGCCAAAAAGGCTAAAAGTGGACTTAAAAACCCTCCTAGATCAAAACGTAATCTCTAAAAATACCCATACGGATTTGTTTGCCGCCGCCGATCCGCTACAAGTCGCTAGCAAATTTAAAACGCCCGAGATCTCGCTTATCTGCGCGCTTTTTGCTTACGGCAATGCAAAGCTCATCGTAAATTTTCTAAATTCGCTCGACTTTTCGCTACTAGATGAAAGCGAGGAGCAAATCGCCTTAAATTTGACGCGGCACAAATACCGTTTTCAAAGCTGCGAGGACGTGCGGCAGATTTTTATCACCGTTTCACGCCTAAAAAAGCACGGCGATATCGAAAGCGCGGTGAGAGCGGGCTTTGAAAAAGGCGGCTCGATGGTAGACGGCATAAACGAGCTTATTAAATTTATCTATTCGCTCAATCCTTACCGCTCGGAGGGGTATGAGTTTTTCTTCGGCAAACCATACGAAAAAGCGCCGCAAAGCCCGTATAAACGCTACAATATGTTCCTGCGCTGGATGGTTCGAGATAGCGATATCGACCTTGGGCTCTTTAAAAACCTGCCAAAAAGCAAGCTCCTCATGCCCCTTGACGTGCATACGCACCGAGTTTCGCTAAATTTGGGCCTAATCTCTCGCAAAAGCTATGATTTTAGAGCCGTGCGCGAGCTAACGGACAAGCTTTGCGAATTTGACCCCACAGATCCGATCAAATACGACTTTGCGCTCTACCGCATCGGCCAAAGCGGCGAACTGGCGCAAATTTTAGACCGGATAAAATAAATTTAGCGCTTTTGATTTTTGGCTATTTGCTTTGCTAATATTTAACGACTGTCGCAGACAAAATCGCTAAATTTGCCTGCGTAAGACCGGGTGCGGGCAGCAGATTTTTGTATAGTCGCGATAAATTAGGCTTACGCGGTTTTAAATTTTTGCGGCGGCAAATTTTAACTTCGGCGGTATCCTAAAATCGCTTAAATTTAAAGCGCGAATTTATTAAATTTAGGCTATAGTTACCTTGCAATTACATTTTAAGGAGAAAAAATGAAAAAAATCGTTTTAGCTAGCGCGGCTCTAGGCTGCCTACTCGCTACTAGCGCTCTTGCGCACGAGGAAAAAGCCTTTGATCCAAAGGCGGGCAAGCACCTAGTAGTCACTATGGAGCAACTAAGCGAAAAGGGCAACACGGTCGTTGGAGAGGTAGTAGCGGTCGAGACTAACTACGGCGTGGCGTTATTTCCGAATCTTAAAGGCCTTGAGGGCGGCGCGCACGGATTTCACGTACACCAAAACGCCGACTGCGGCGCGAATGAAAAAGGTCTAGGTATGAAAGCGGGCGGCCACTGGGACCCAAGCGACGCCAAAAAACACTCGTTTGCATGGGACGACAACGGCCACAAGGGCGATTTGCCTGCGCTTTTCGTCGATGCAGAGGGTAACGCGGTTTATCCTGTGCTAGCTCCAAAAATCAAAACAATCGACGAACTAAAAGGCCACTCGCTAATGATCCACGTCGGCGGCGATAACCACAGCGACCATCCAAAGCCTCTTGGCGGCGGCGGCGCTAGAATGGTTTGCGGCGTTATAAAATAATCCCGTATTCGCCGATTTGTCGCGCTCGGCAGTCGGCGAACCTCTTTTTCTTACTCGGCCAAATTTAACGCGGCTTTAAATTTGGCGTCTCGTGTATTTTCAAACCCGTATCTTGAAAAAGCAAAATCTCAATAAATTTTTCTAAAATATCCAAATTTCGTCCGCGCGGTTTCGCAAACTAAATTTTAAAAACTATATCAAATTTGCAGCCGTTAAATAGAACTCAAATTTGTAAAATTTATCTAAAACTTCAAAAAATCTCCGAGCGCGCCCGCAAAATTTACAAAACGCGCCTCAACCCAAACCGCTAAATTTAACCCCGCTCGGTAAAATTTACTCGCAGTTTCGTTAAATTTTAACCGCGGTAAAACAAAAGGCCGAGTTTTTATAAATTTTTAAATTTTTCGTAGTATGATTTTGTTTTTTGAAGGGGCAAAAATGGACTTTGACTTCGGCATTACGGCGTATTTGATATTTTTCGCGGCGGCCTTTGCGGCGGGTTTTGTAGACGCGATCGCGGGCGGAGGCGGACTGATCGCGCTGCCGACGATCATGGCTATGGGCGTGCCGCCTCACGTAGCGCTAGCTACAAACAAGCTTCAAGGTACTTTCGGCAGCTTCACCGCGGCGCTAAATTTCGCCCGAAAAGGGATGATAAATTTCCGCGAAGTGTTTACCGGCATCGTTTTTACCTTTATCGGCGCGTGCATCGGCACGGTGCTTATACTGTTTTTGAGCGCCGAGTTTTTACGCGTTATTATCCCGTTTTGTTTGATAGCGATTTTCATCTATACGCTTTTGATGCCAAAGGTCGGCGACGAGGATAGAGCCGCTCGTATGAACGCGCGAGCTTTTTACGTGATATTTGGCCTAATTTTAGGCTTTTACGACGGATTTTTCGGGCCGGGAGCGGGCAGTTTTTGGACGTTTGCGATGGTTGCGCTCATAGGGCTAAATATGAAAAAGGCCGTCGCGCATACGAAAATCCTAAATTTTACCAGCAACATCGTCTCTCTTGTCGTTTTTATCGCGGGCGGACAGATACTTTGGGCGGTCGGGCTTTTGATGGGCGTCGGGCAGGTTTTGGGCGCGTATTTCGGTTCGAATATGGTCATGAAAAAGGACGTTAAATTTATAAGAACTATGTTTTTGATTGTGGTTGGAGCAACGATTCTAAAGTTAGTTTACGGTTATTTTTTTGCTTAAAAATTGTTTTCTTAAAAAAGTTTTAACGTTTTATTCGCTAAAATGGCGAAAATTTTAAATTTAAGGTCGGTCGATGAAAGATTTATTTTTATTCTCGGGGCTAGTATCGCACTCTCATGCATTTACGTATGCGGCGCATTTTTTATTAGTCGCACTTATAGTTTTTATATTTGCTAAATTAGCTACGAAAAATATGCAGCTGGTTCCGGCCGGTACTCAAAATTTACTTGAAGCGTACTTGGAAGGCGTAGTTTCTATGGGTAAAGACGTATTGGGTAGCGAAGAGTTAGCTAGAAAATATCTTCCTTTGGTCGCTACTATCGGTCTTATCGTTCTTGTTAGTAACTTAATAGGTATAATCCCGGGCTTTGAAGCGCCGACTTCGAGCTTAAATTTAACCCTTACTCTAGCCCTTACGGTTTTTGTCTTTTATCATTTTGAAGGTATTCGCAAAAACGGATTGATTAAATACTTCGGTCACTTTATGGGGCCTAGCAAAGCTTTGGCTCCGATAATGTTTATCGTCGAGATAGTATCTCACTTATCTCGTATAGTTTCGCTCTCTTTCAGACTTTTCGGCAACATTAAGGGCGACGATTTGTTTTTGATGGTCGTTCTTTCTCTAGCGCCTTGGTTCGCTCCGCTTCCGGCATTTGCGCTACTTAGCTTTATGGCGCTTTTACAGACTTTTATCTTTATGATACTTACTTACGTATATCTTGCCGGCGCGATCTTGATCAGCCACGACGAACACTAAAATTTAAATTTACGCGTCCGCTAGCTAAAATACGCTAAAAATCGGCGGGCGCAACCCTTTCTTTTTATCTAACTTAAATAAAAATCCTGCTAAAATAAGCCATAAATTTTAAATAAAAGGCAAATTATGTTTGAAGTCGTTATCGGGCTTGAGGTTCATACTCAGCTTAATACAAAAACTAAAATTTTCTGCTCTTGCTCCACGAGCTTCGGCGATGAGGCAAATACGCACGTTTGTCCGACCTGCCTGGCGCTGCCGGGGGCTTTACCGGTACTAAACAAAGAAGCCGTGAGAAAGGCGATAAGCTTTGGCGCAGCGGTAAATGCGACCATTAATAAACGCTCTATTTTTAACCGTAAAAACTACTTTTATCCGGACCTTCCAAAGGCTTATCAAATTTCGCAGTTTGAGATACCGATAGTGGAAAAA
>CAUQJW010000127.1:0-4607 GCA_963518485.1 uncultured Campylobacter sp. | reverse complement strand
AGCGTATATAGTGTGAATTCCATCCGCGTTTTCTACGATTACGACGTTGTCTAAAAGCGGAGTTTGCTTTGCCAAAACGACCTTACCAGCCAAAACGCTTTTTACTTTAGCATCCGGCGTAGCGGAACTTAAAATCACCGATTCGTTGAAAATTTTTATATTATATATCGGATCGACGTAATTACCGAACTTTTGTTTTACGCTAAAGCTCTCCAAAGGCGCTATCGTACGCGATCCGTTATATTTTTTAACTCGACTGCTTTGATAGCTGGAGCCTATTTGTTTAACGTCGCTATCGCCCTCTTTCGTTTTGCCCGTCTTAGCTTTATCTGCAACGGCTTGTTTTTTAGCTTCTTGCTCTTTTTTGGCTTCGGCGGCTTTTTTGGCCTCTTCAATCTCTTGTTTTGCGATTATTTTTAAATCTTCAAGCGCTTTTCTTATCTCTTCTTGTTGATTTTGTAGGCGCGAGAGCTGTTTAGCGTAGATTTCTTTATCGCGTTTTAAATTCGCTACGGCTTTGGTTTGACTGTTTTGCAATCCGACTAACTCGGCTTTTTTTTGTTTATAAGACTCCAAACTTTGCTTAATATCTTTAATTTTAGAACTTTGCGAACGAATTAGATTTAGCGTATTTTCGTAATTTTTAGCTAAATTTTCAAAATCGCCCCTAACTACTAAATTTAACTTGGAAAGTATCTCGTCGGCCATGATACTGTCGCCGCTCTCTTCGTATTCTTTAGGCATTATAAGATCGAACGAAAAATCGTCGGCGATAATTTTTATCATATTTTGTTCGATATTTTTTTGATTTTTTACCAAATCGCTATTTTTTAAATTTAGCTCGTCAAGCTCCTTGCTAGCTTCGTTGGAGCTTTTTTCAAGCTCGCTTATCTGCTCTTGCAAAGAGCCTATTTGCGTCTCTATTTTTTTTAAATTCGCCTCGCCTTTTACTATATCTTCCGCTAAGTCGTCCAGCTTTTTATTTAGCTGTTTTTCTAGGTCCTCGGAGGATTTTAGAGTAATCTTTCGCTCCTGAATTTTCTCGTCGGTCGTAGACGCAAAGCTCAGCCATGCGGTTAAAAAGCAAAGCAGCAAAAACTTCATATATCGTCTCGTTTCGCTCTTCTCATCACCAAAATAACGCTTACGGCGGCTAAAATCAAACTTACGCCTATAAGTTTAGCGCCGTCGGCCAGTAAATCCGCAGTAGGTAACTCTACGCCTATTTCGGACGTATTTACGAGATTTAAGCCCGGTAGCACGAAGTAAAAAGCTATAACTAAAATCGCGGCAAAAACGGAATCAAAAACCGCGATTTTAAAGAGCGCGGCGGATTTTAGCCAAAAAGGCGCGCCGAAAAGCGTCATAATATCTATACGCTCTTTATGCTCGTAAAGCCAAATTCTCATTTGCTTAAATAGCAACGTAACGCCTATGGCCGCGATTATAGCAGCGAATACGCAAGAAATATTTTCGATAAGTTTTAAAATTTTATAAACTTTATCGTGCGTTTTAGAAAAGGTCTCTACTCTGCTCACGCCGTCGGCTTTTAGTATTTTGGTTTTTAAATTTTCGATTTGTTTAGCAGTCGGAAAGCTATTAAGCTTAAGCGAATAAAATTTAGGCAAAGCCGCCTGCAAAACTCCTATATTTTTTGCGGAAATATCTTTAGAAAGCCTTTCTAAAACGCCCTTGGGGCTAAGCGGCTCAAGGCTTGAGATGTCCGAAACTAGCGGTTTTAAAGCCGTCGCGTTAAGATCCTTTTGACTAACGATTACGATATTATAATCCTCGCTCATTCGCCTTTCGTATTCTTTTACGGCATTATCGGCTAACCGTGAAAATTGTATAGCAAAAAGTAGCGCCGCTATCGGTAAAATCACGCTTAGATGGTTTTTAAGCGATCTCATGCATCTCTCCGTTTTCTATCGAAAAATGGCGATAAGGTATACGAAGGGCATTTGGAATTTTATGCGTTACTACGATAACGCAAGTTCCGAGTACCTCTTTGGCCGATCTCAAAAGAGACCAGATAACATCGCTAGAATACTCGTCCAAATTTCCGGTAGGCTCGTCGCAAATCAATAATCTAGGATTATGGGCCAGGGCTCTAGCCATCGCTACGCGTTGCTGTTCGCCGCCGCTTAACTGAGGCGGAAATTTATCGGCCTTTAAGAGCAAATTTACATGTTTTAAAAGCTTATTGGCCTGTTCTTTGCAGACGCTTTGAGTGTAGCCTTTTATCATTAACGGCAGCATTACGTTTCTCTCGACGCTCCACTCGCGTATTAAACGATAATCTTGAAAAATAATCCCTATTTTTTGGCGCAGTTCGCTCAGTCCCGATTCGTTTACTCTACCCATATCGCAAAGACAAACGTTTAAAGAGCCGGCATGAGGCCTAACTTCGCCGTAAAGAGATTTGACGAGCGTAGATTTTCCGCTGCCGCTTTTACCGGTTATAAAAACGAAGTCGTTAGCGTCTATATCGAAATTCGCGTCTTGTATGACGATCTCGTTTCGGTATCCTAGGCAAAGCCCGCGCGCGCTAATAATCTTTTGCATTAGCCAGATACTCCTTTAGCGCCAGATGCGCCTTTAAATTTTCCGTAGTCGCCGACGGGCGCTTTATAAAATACTCGCAACGTTTAGAACTTACGAAGACGTAGCAGTGTTCGGGTCTACAAAAATCCCCGAAAGCCACCCTTAATAAAATTTCGTCGTCGCTTTTTACGAAAAGCTCCTCGACGTGCAAAAAATAGTCCTCGAATTTGCGCGTAAAATTTTTAAAATTTTTCCTTATCGCTTCCGTATCGTATCCGCCGTCAAATTTCAAGGTTTCGATCGCGGCCGGCTGCGCGCTATCTTCTTCGCAGATAAAAATTACGTCGTAAATATCCTTTTGCCGTTTTTTCCAGCGATCCTCATATTTACTACTGACGGCTAGTTCTTTATTTTTATAAACCTTGGCGTTTAAGCTAGGTAGATCCATTAAATTCGCCAAGCAATAATCGACGTAAGTGCGGCTATCGCTTCTAAGCTCGAAGCTTCCGCCCGCTTTTAAGATGCGATTCGTTTCGCGTACGAAATCGGCCGAAACGACCCTTCTATGCGCCGCATCGTCCCAGGGCACGGGGAAATGCAGGAAAATTTTATCTACGACGTTTGAATCTATCAAAGAAAACAAAAGTCTCGCGTCGGCATTTATTAAAACTACGTTATTTAGGCTTTTAGTTTTTACGAGTTTGGCTACCTGCTCGACTCCGGGCTTATAAACCTCTATGCCGATCATCAAAACGTCCGAATTTTGCTCTGCTTGAAAAAGCAAATGCCTGCCGGAACCGAATCCTATCTCGATAAAAATTTTATCGCATTCTTTTCGTTTTAAAATTTCTATTAACTCGGCGATATCCTTAACCGCAGAGTCTTTTTGCGTTAAATGCGTTTTTTTTACCGCGATAGCTTCGCTTATAACGCCCTTGCAGTTTCGCTCTTTAAACTCGGTCAGAGCCTTTTGTAAAAGACCTATTTTGGCGGGCTTGGTTAGCTTTTCGCCTTTTACTACGTAGCTTTTTTCGTCGCGTTTTTTAGTTAATAAAAAAAACTCCTCGCCGCAAGCTTCGGCAAGGATTAAATTTACGTTGCGTCCCGTCGCGCTCCAGCCGAATTTTATATCTTCGCTAGCCGAAACGTACGGAGCGGTATTTATGCTAGAAGTTACGAAATTAGGCATTACTGAACGGTTACTTCGACTTTATCGGATGCTTGAGAGGCAATGCCGTATTCGTCTATCGCAATAACGCCATATTTGTATTTTAGTCCGAATTTTACGCTACTATCGATAAAACTCGTATCGGAAATCTCCGTAAAATTTCGTCCGCCGTCGCCGCCGCTTCTCTCTAGCGTATATTTTTGCGCTCGATCTACAGCGTTCCAGCTAATACTCACCGCACCGCCCTCGCTGACTATCGATGTTACGCTAGGGGCATTAGGAGCGCTTAAAGTCGAACCTACGATAGGGCTTTCGGGCTTAGGCGACTCTAGCCCGTCAGTATCCACAATCGTTATTTTATAGTACCTCGTCTCGCCGTTGTCGTTAATAAGATCTTCGTAGCTATTTTGCGTAGTTTTAGCTAGGTAGCTATACGGAAAAATTTTACTAGAAGCGCTATAAATTTTATAATAAGCAAAATCTTCGCCCGAAACGCCGTCCCACGTTATTACGATTTTTTTAGGTAAATCTTTCGTGGCTTGAATGTTGCTTACTTTATCGGGCAAGCGTTTAGTAGTAGAATCTACTATCTTGCTAGGTTTTGAGACGACGCCGGAAACGGTTTTGACGAAAATTCTATATTTATAAGTTTTTCCCGATTTTACGTCGGCATCGATATACTCCGCATTTAAGCGACCTTTCACCTCGGCTATCTTAGACCAACTCTCGCCCGCTACGTCGCTTCGCTCTATTATATAAGAAGCCACCGTGGCGTCGGGATGCGGCCTCCAAATAAGCTTTACGCGCTCAGGCAAATTCGTAAGCGCCTGCAAAAAGGGCACGGAGTCCAGCAAAGGTTTAGTCGTAGCGTTTATAACTACGCCCGGATTTGACG
>CAUQJW010000126.1:0-4726 GCA_963518485.1 uncultured Campylobacter sp. | reverse complement strand
AGCCCCACGTCGGCGATGAGTTTTAGCTCCAGTCTCACCTCTCGAGTTTCACCCTCTAAGCCTTTTTGCGCATATTCGGGGGCTTGGTTGATCGAGCTTTTAAAATGCACGTTGCCAAGCCCACCCTTGCCGCCTTTTAAAAATAGCTCGCGCTGCCCCTCGCTAGTTAAGTCGCAGAGTAGCTCGCCCGTCTGGGCATCTAGCACCACGGTGCCGGGAGGCACGATGAGCTCGAGGTGTTCGCCTCTTTTACCGTGCATTCTCCGCCCCGTGCCCGCTTCGCCGTTTTGCGCGCGCATGGCCTTTTTGCCTTTATATGCCGCCAGCGTGTGCGTGTTGTTATCGGCGACGAAATATACATCGCCGCCGTCGCCGCCGTCGCCGCCGTCCGGTCCGCCTAAAATCACGTGCTTTTCGCGGCGAAAGCTCACAGAGCCGGCTCCGCCGTGACCCGAGCTTAGGATTAAATTTACGCTATCTATAAACATTTTTTGCCTTATTTTTTAAATTTCATTTCATTGTTTTTCGGTTCGTAATTTTGCGAAATTTTCGGATTATATCGGTTTATTGATTAAAATTTGATTTGCCGCAAAGTTTAAACTAATTGCTATCCGCCGTTATTTAAGCAAATAACGCGAAACAAGTTTTAGTAGTTTGGTCAAATTTTAAAATTTAACTGACAATGCGACAATTATTTTTTATTATTAAATTTGGGTAATTTTAAAAGAAAAAGGGGCTTTCGCCCCAAGTATTACGCAGCGGGATAAACAGAAACTTTTTTTCTATTTTTATCTAGTCTTTCGAATTTAACGAAACCGTCGATTAGCGCAAAAATCGTGTGATCTTTGCCTAGGCCGACGTTGCTGCCCGCGTGAGTAGCGGTACCGCGCTGGCGGATGATGATGTTGCCCGCGCGAACGAATTCGCCGCCGAATTTCTTAACGCCTAAGCGTCGCCCGATGGAATCTCGGTTATTTTGAGTTGAGCCTTGACCTTTTTTGTGTGCCATATCAGTTCCTTTTTAAATTAAAATTACTCGCCTCGCTTCGATATACTTCGTTGAAAATTGGATATTTGATACTCACGACCCATGCGGTCGCTGCGTTCAAATCCCGATTTTCGCCTCGTCTATCTTTGCGATACATCGCGATCGGCTTATTAGCCTGCGATACTTACGACTTTTACGCGTGTGAACTGTCTTCTAAAACCGCGTTTTAGTTTTGAGTCTTTGCGTCTGCGTTTTTTGTAAATAACGACTTTTTTATCCTTGCCCTCGTTTACGACTTCAAGAACGACTTTCGCACCCTTTACGAACGGCGCGCCTACCTTTACTTCACCGTCGTTTACGCACAAAACGTCCGTAATCTCGACTGATGATTTTGCTTCAGCACTGAAATGGTCAAGCTTAAGATATTCGCCTTCGCTGACGCGATACTGCTTGCCGCCGTGCTTAAATATAGCGTATTTTGACATACTCTACCTTTCTAAATTTGGTAAGACCAAAAAGCGCTTTTGGTTTTCAAAAGACTTGGGGAGCTTTGTTGGTTGTAAGAGACGGATGATACCCAAAAATTTATAAATTTTCGTTTAATATCCTAGCTTTTAAAATTTCGTCCGCTAAGTTTTTAGGTTACGTGCAAAAACAAAAATCCTCCTTAAACTTTCCGTCGTAGCGTAAAATTTAACCTCATTTTAGATATAATCGCCCAAATTTAAGCAAATTTGAGCCAAAACGCTCGGCAAGATAAATTTAGGACGAAAATGGCAGGCGAAGACCAAGAAAAAACCGAAGAACCCACCTCCAAAAAAATCGAGGACGCGCGCAAGGACGGCAACGTCCCCAAAAGCCAAGACCTTGCCGGCTTCGTCACGCTCGCGGTCGCGATTTTCGTCGTTATAGGATTACTAGGATACGTAAAAGATCAGGTATTCGGTTTTTATAATTACGTTCACGAATTTATCGGGCAGGAGCTAGATAGAAAGCTGCTTTTTAAAATTTCTATAACGATGCTTTTAAATTTGGCCTTAATAATACTCCCGATAGCGATATGCGTCGCGATAGCCGGCATAATAGCAAATACGATGCAATTCGGGCTAATTTTTAACACTAAGCCTTTAGAGCCGAATCTAAACAAAATAAATCCGATTAAAGGCTTAAAGAATTTATTTTCTATGAAAAAATTAATAGAATCCGTAAAGATGACGCTAAAAGTTACGTTCTTATTTACGGTCGGATTTTTGATGTTTTTGGGTTTTATAAAAGAAATTCCGCATACGCTGCTTTTATCTATGACAGATCAACTATCGTGGCTAAAAGAAAAAATGATAATCCTGGCTTCGGTTATGCTGCTGGTTATGTTCGTTGTCGGACTTATAGACGTTTTAATAGTAAGATTTCAGTATTTTCGCGATTTACGAATGAGCAAGCAAGAGATAAAGGACGAATATAAGCAAATGGAAGGCGATCCTCAGGTTAAGGGCCGCATTCGCCAAATGCAAATGAAAGCCGCTAAACGCCGCATGATGCAAAATATCCCGCAAGCAGACGTTATCATCACGAACCCGACGCACTACGCCGTCGCCTTAAGATACGATAGAAACAAAGATAAAGCTCCCGTAGTGATAGCCAAAGGCATAGATTTTTTAGCCCTGCAAATCAAAAAAATAGGGTTAGAAAACGACGTAAAAATAGTAGAAAATCCGCCCTTAGCCAGAGCGCTCTATGCCGGATGCAACGTGGACGAAATGATACCGCCCGAGATGTTTCAAGCAGTCGCGGAAGTGCTGGTATTCGTTTATAGCAGCGATAAGAAAAAATTCTCAGATAAATAGTAAAAGAGGCTCGAAAACGAGCCTCAAAGTATGAAATTAATTAATAAATCCGTAAATATTAGCTAGAACCCAACCCACCGCGCACGAACTAAACACGCCGATAAAGCCCGGAATGATAAAGCTGTGGTTAATAACGTATTTGCCGATCTTAGTCGTACCCGAGCGGTCAAACTGAATCGCCGCAAGGTCGCTCGGATAGGTAGGAAGGATAAAGTATCCGTAGCAAGCCGTAGCAAACGCAATAATAATGCCGGGATCCACGCCTATTTGTACCGCAAGCGGTACGAACGTCGCGGCGGCTGCCGCTTGAGAGTTTAGGAACTTAGATATAAGCATACCGACGATAATATACATCCACGGGTAGGCCTTCATCACCTCTCCTAGCGAGCCTTTTAGCATCTCGATGTGCGAGTGGAACATCGTATCTGCCATCCAGCTGATGCCGTAGATCGCTACTAGCGCAACCATACCGCTGTGGAAGATCTCGTTTTGAGCGATCTTAGCAGCCTTGATGCCCGAGTAGATCATCATGATAGAAGCAGCTAATAGCATGAAAATTTGAATCGTATCGACCATGCCAAGAGACTGCTTACCGGTTTGCTTGTTGGAGATATTGATGTAGGCGCCTTGATACTCCTCTTTCTCGCCTTTAGCGTTTATGTAGGTTACCGCGCCGTTTTCGGTGCGAGTAATAATCTCTTTTTCGCCTTTTTTATTTGTAATTTCTACCGATTGAGCTTTTTGGCTAGTACCCATTTTGCTCTTGGAAACCGAAACTTCTGTGGCTTGAGTCGAGATGCTACCGTCTGTTACGCTTATGCTTTTAAACACCTTTTGCTCGGTAGGCAAATTTCCTACGATTTGCACGATAGCGGCGTCTTTTGACGTAGTCCAGCTAGGGCGGAGTTGTTTATAGTAGCCTAGAACCGCCACGATAGCGATGGTAGCGAGGAATATCCACATCACGTTCCACTGTTTAGTAGGAAGCTTAACGCCGATTAACGAATGAGACTCGTCCGAACCGTAGACGTATTTTTTCTGCGCAGGATCTTTAATAAGCTCTTGAAACTCAGGGTCTTTATCTAGGTCTTTGCCTCTAAAGATCGAGTAAGTACCGATGATAAGCATACCTATAAACGTAGACGGGATAGTGACTTTTAGTAGATCTACGTAGCTAGTAAAGCCGTCTATATGAACGGTACCCGTGCCTAGCAAAACGGCGACCATAGATACGCCAGCAACCGAAACCGGGCTAGCGATGATAGCTAGCTGAGACGAGATCGTGGTAGCAGCCAGCGGTCTTTCCGGACGGATGCCGCTTTTGATAGATACGTCGTAAATGATCGGAAGTAGCGTATAAACCGTGTGTCCGGTGCCGCATAGAACCGTTAGCGTCCAGCCGCAAAGAGGCGCCAAAATACAGACGAATTTAGGATTTTTTCTTAACGCTTTTTCCGCGATTTGAAGCATAACGTCAAGACCGCCCGCAGCTTGCAAAGTAGCGCTTGCTACGACGACGGCTAGGATCGTTAGGATGACATCTACTGCTGGTTTGCCCGGCTTCATACCGAATGCAAATACCAAGATAACAAGACCGATGCCGCCTAGTACGCCCAGCGCCATACCGCCTTTTTTAGCGCCGTAGAACAGACATCCGAGTACGACTATTAGTTGGAGAGTGAACTGCGTGCTTTCACTCAAACTGGTTAGAAATTCCATTTTTTCTCCTTTTAGGAAATTACGGGGCGATTATATAAATATTAAAATTAAATACTAATAAAAAAATTAAAAATACATTCGTATATATTAATCTAGCGTTTAATAATAAATTTTATTCGTTCTATAAATTTAAAAATTAAATACCCTTTTTAAATGCGTTTAAAAGAAAAATTTA
>CAUQJW010000125.1:0-4764 GCA_963518485.1 uncultured Campylobacter sp. | reverse complement strand
GCCTATAATCGTTAAAATAGCGGCCAAAGTATCCAAATTTACGTCTATTTCAAAAAAACTAATCGCGCCCATAGTTATAACTACGTCATGTATTTCGCCGCCGATCGCCGCCATAGCGAATCTCCACTCGAATCTAAACGCTATATAAATCAAGATCCCCACTAGCGAGATACAAAGAGCCGCGATACCCTTGTTTCTAAGTTCGTCGCCTACCTTAGGTCCTACTACGTCCACGCGGCGTACTTCTAGCTTGCCCGTATCTTTTAAAATTTCGGCGACGCTAACGCCTACGTCAGAACCCAAATTAGAATTAGAACCCGAAAATCTTATAGTTACCTCGTCGCTAGAGCCGAACTCAGTAACGCTCGAGTTTTTATAAGCTTCGTGTTTATCCAGTTCGGCGCGAATTTTATCTAGCGGCGCGGCGCCTTCGTATTTTACTTGAATTAGCGTTCCTCCGGAAAAATCTATGCCGTAATTTAGCCCCTTCGTCGCAAGTAAAAAAATCGAACCGAAAAATAAAACGGCGGAAACGACGAGCGCAAAGTAGCGCTTGCCCATAAAATCGTAAATATGTGCTTTTGAAAAAATTTGCATTTATACCCTTTTATATCCGAACCAAAATTTTATATTGCCGCTTTTTTCTATCTTATTCATTATAGCGTCAAACATTCCGTGAGTACCCAAAATAGCCGTTAGCATAGAAGCTACGATACCGATACTCATTGTTACGGCAAAACCTTTTATGGGCCCGGTACCGTAAGCGTAAAGTACGGCCGAAGTTATAAGCGTGGTCAAATTCGAATCTACTATCGCGCTCATAGCGTTTTCGTATCCTTTTCTAACGCTTACGGCTACGCTTTGACCTTCGCGTAAAAGCTCGCGAATTCTCTCGTTTATGATTACGTTGGCATCGACGGCCATACCTATGGTAAGGACTATTCCCGCCATTCCAGGAAGCGTCAAAGCCGCGCCGAACATCGCCATAACGGCTATAATTATTAAGATATTGGCCGTAAGCGCGATGTTAGCTAAAATTCCGCTAAATCCGTAATAAACCACCATAAAAACCACGACCAAAACGGCAGCCGACGCCAAAGCCGTCATAGATTGATTAATGCTATCGGCTCCTAGACTCGGCCCTATACTGCGTTTTTCCAGCATTTTTACGGGCGCCAAAAGCGCGCCGCTTCTGAGGGCGATCGCTACGTCGTGCGCCTCGTCTACGCTAAAGCCGCCGCTTATCTGGCCGCTTCCGCCGCCGATTCTTTCGTTTATAACCGGAGCCGAATAAACCCTACCGTCTAGCACTATGGCTAGGCGCTTGCCTACGTTATTTCCGGTAAAATCCCCGAAAATTCTAGCGCCTTCGGCATTTAAAGTAAAACTGATCACCGGGGCGTTCGTTTTTTGGTCAAACGCCACCCTGGCGTCGGTTAACATCGCTCCGTCTAGAACCGGGATATTTTTAACGACGTATTTTTGGCGTTCGTCATTTACGTCCGGATATATAACGTCGCCGTAGCTTTCAGCCTCGACCTCGCTCATAGAATTGGCCTGAGGCTGCCTTTTATCGTCTAGCGCCATAAGCTGCAAATGCGCCGCTTTGGCGATTAGCTCGCGCGCGCGCTGCTCGTCGGCCGCCGTTTTGATACCGGGGAGCTCGACTAGGATATTATCCTCGCCCTGCCTAGCTACCGTAGGCTCTGCGAGACCGAACTGGTCTAAACGATTTCTAATCGTTTCTACGGCTTGATTTATAGCGTATTCTATCGTTTCTTTTTTTTCGGATTCGCTTAAATTTAAAGAATACTTAAGTCCGTCTTTGCTTACTTCAAGACCTTTAATTTCTTTAAGCATCGCATCGACTTTACCTTGATCGTCGCCGTCCAATAATTCAAAATTTACGCTATCTTCGCGAATTTTAAAATTATCTACGAGTACGTCTTCTTTATCGGCATAATAATTTACGCTAGATGCGATAGATTTTATCTTAGATCGTATCGCTTCCTCGGTTTCTACGCCCAAAAGCATATGTAAACCGCCCTGCAAATCAAGGCCTAGGCTTATTTTAGAGCCTTTTTCGGTCTGCAAAAAAGACGGCAAAGAAAAAATTAGGCCCAAAGCTAAAGCTACGATAAAAATAACTAACTTGTAGGTTATCTTTCCGCTTCGCATTTATTTCGTCTCGGTTTTTTCTATTTTCTTAGCGATAAAATCCCTGCTAACGCGTACGATTACGTCGTCGTTAAGCTTAACTCTGATAAAATCGTCTTCCGGTTTTACGACCTCGCAGATAAGCCCGCCGTTAGTGATTATCTTATCGCCTTTTTCTAGTTCGGTTAGCATTTTTGCGTGAGCTTTTTGTTGTTTTTGCTGAGGTCTGATAACCAAAAAATAAAATATCGCGAAAAGCACGACTAGAGGTAGTAATGAAGCTAAGAAATTTCCTTCTTGCATGGTGTTCCTTAATAAAAAAAAATTTAAGCCCCTATTTTAGCACTAAAATTATAATAAAAGCCTTTGCCGTCTCGCTTTTAATATCCGATTTTATATATTTTTCGCTATTTGAAAATGAATTTTTAGATTTTCTTTCCCCTTTTCTTGCTATTTTAGGTTTTTATTTACTTTTAAAATCATCCTGCGCTAGCTTTTTTTGGAGCGGTTTTTTTATAGGAATCTTATGGTTTTATTGGATTAGCTTTAGCTTAATTTACTACGACTTATCTTTTCTAATACCGATAGAAATTTTAGCCATCGGCGTTATTTACGGCATTATGTTCGCGGTAGCCGGAGCGCCGAAGCAAATTTGGCTAAAAGCCGTTTTGCTGCTTTTACTTTACCGCATTCATCCGTTTAATTTTAACTGGCTAAATTTCGAAGCGATATTTACGCTAGGAATTTTTAGAGCCGATTTTACGGGGCTAGTATTAATTTTCGTCGCGATTTTGTCGCTAATATATATTAAAAATTATCTAAAATTTATCGCTTTTTCGCTTATTTTAACAACTGCCGTTTATTATGAAGCTCCCGCATACAAAGATCCGAATCTAAACGTCCGACTAGTTAATACTAACGTTTCGCAAGGTCTAAAATGGAAAAAGGAGCTTAAAAACGATTTTATAAACGAGAATTTAGCGCTGATAGATAAAGCCGCGAGCGAAGGCAAAAGCCTAATAGTATTCCCCGAAAGCGCATTTCCTGTATTTATGACGCACGAGAGAAATTTGATCGCCGAATTAAAAGAAAAATCGTATAAAATTTCGATAGTCGCCGGAGCTCTGGCTTATGAAAATAACGCGAGCTATAACTCCGCGTTTTTATTTAAAAACGGACGAATGCGACGCTTCGATAAGCTTGTTTTGGTTCCTTTCGGAGAAGAAGTACCTCTGCCTAAATTCGCAAAAGATCTCGTAAATAAAATATTTTTCGGCGGACACGAAGACTTTAGCACCGCAAAAACGCCTAGCGACTACGAAATAGAGGGCGTAAAAATAAGAAACGCAATTTGCTACGAAGCTACCCGCGACGAGCTTTTCTCGGGCGATTTCGACGTAATGATAGCCGTTACCAACAACGGCTGGTTCATACCCAGTACGGAACCGACTTTACAGCGCATACTTTTAAAATACTACGCTACGAAATACGAAAAAGTAATCTACCACTCGGTAAACGGTTCGAAATCCGAGGTCGTTAAGCCTAAAATTTCGGCTATTGAAACTTTTCGACGATATTTTTAACTACGGCCGAAACTAATTCTACGGAATCTATCTCGCAGTACTCGTTTACCGAGTGAGGCGAGTAGATGTTGGGGCCGATCGAGCAAGCTTGCAGACTAGGTTGCTTAGCTACCAAAACTCCGCACTCTAGCCCGGCATGTACGGCGGCGAATTTTGCCTGCGGTTTTAGTTTTTTTAACTCCTCTAGTACTAACTCGCTAAACGCGCTAATTACCGGTTTCCAATCGGTCGAACGCTCCGTTACGCTAGTTTCAAAACCTAAACTACGAGCTAAAGTTATAATTTCAAAACCTAAATTTTCAACTCCCTCTTCGCTCATCGCGCGTCCGAAAAAATCAAACTCTATGCATTCGTCCGTCTGTCTAACGGTCGAGAGGTTTATACTTTCTTTTACCACGCCAAGCTCGACGTCGTAACTCCGCACCCCCTGGGCAAACGAGTTGATAAGCGCGGAAATTTTATCGCTATTTTCTAAAACTTCGGCCTCATTTAGCTCTATTTTTTTTACTTTTACCGATTCGCTAGACTCTAAAGGCTTTCGGCTCACGACCACGGCTACGGCATTTGCCGGTATAGAGTTACTCCTCTCTCCGCCGTCTATACTAACGATCTCGCAACCGTTTAAAGCTAAAAATTTACCCAATATCTTTAATGCGTTAGGAATATTTTGGTGTATCTGGGTTCCGGAGTGGCCTCCGGGCAAACCGCTTACTCGCGCTTCATAAACGAAACCGCTTTTTTTAAAACTTTGAACGCCGATTTTAGCGCTTACGTTTATACCGCCGGCGCAGCCTAAAATTACGCGATCGTCCTCTTCGCTATCTAAATTTAGCAAATTAGGAGATAAAATTTTATCCTTAAAGCCGTTTGCGCCGATAAGCCCGACCTCTTCGTCGTTCGTAAACAAACACTCCAAATTTTCAAACTCTCGCATCGCGCCCATCATTATCGCTACGCCTATACCGTTATCCGCGCCCAGAGTCGAGTTTTTCGCCCTTAGTACGCCGTTTTCTTCGATGAGCCG
>CAUQJW010000124.1:0-4769 GCA_963518485.1 uncultured Campylobacter sp. | reverse complement strand
GCAAACGACCTAGGCAGCACGATGATGGAGGAAAACGTCGTCAAGGCCGCCGGCGCCAGCTACCGCATGAATCAAGACGAGATGATACGCCTCATCAAAGACATCGGCGAAAAACCCGCCAAACGTAATACCAATTATGACATTTTAGAAAGGTTTTATTGATGAAAATCATAAATTTAAAAGCCGCAAATTTACAAATCCCGACCGTTTACGAGGCTAGCAAAACCTTGCCAGCGGTGAGCCTAAAGCTTATTTTTAAGGTCGCCGGAGCTTGCGCGGAGGAGAAGGCCGGACTTGCTAAATTCGTCGCTAAAATTTTCGACGAAGGCACGCTAAGCAAGGGCGCGGCGAGCTTTGCCAAAGAGCTTGAAAAGCGCGCGATCAGCCTTTACGCGAGCACGGGATTTGAGACGTTTGCATTTGAGCTAAACTGCCTAAAGGAGCACTTTTCTTTTGCGCTTGCCAAGCTAAAAGAGCTTTTAGAGGAACCCAATTTGAGCCAAAAAAGCTTTGAAAAGGTGCGAACTCTGACTCTGGGCGAGATATCCAGCAACGAGAGCGACTACGACTATCTAGCTAGAGTTGCGCTAAACGGGCTGCTGTATCCCGGTACGAATCTAGCAAGGCCAAGCATCGGCACGAAGCAAAGCGTGGAGAGCATCACGCTAGAGGACGTTAAAAATTTCATCGCTAGCAAGCTTGATTTGGCAAATTTATTCGTAGTTATGGGCGGCGAAGTGACGCCTGGGGAGCTAAATTTAGACGAGATTTTAAGCTCGCTAAAGACAGGCGAGCCGCGCGAGCTAAAACTACTAAAAACCGATGAAAAATGCGGCAAAAAAGCTATCATCAAGCCTAGCGAGCAAGCCTATATCTACTTTGGCGCGCCTTTTGACGTTTCCCGTGAAGAGCGCTATAAGGCTAAGGTCGCGATGTTTATTTTGGGCGAGGGCGGCTTTGGCAGTAGGCTGATGGAGGAGATCCGCGTGAAGCGGGGCCTGGCGTATTCGGCGTATGCTAGGAGCGAATTTGCGCTCAGCCACTCGCAAATTTGGGGCTATCTGCAAACCAAAAACGAAAGCAGGAGCGAGGCGGTCGCGGTTGTGAAAGACGAATTTGCAAAATTCGTCAAAAACGGCGTAAAGGCAGGCGAACTAGCGCAGGCTAAAAGATTTTTGCTAGGCTCGCAGCCGCTGCGCCAAGAGACGCTTTTTAACCGCTTAAACATCGCTCAGAGCGAGTTTTATAATGGCTTTAAACTAGGAAATTTTAAAGACGAGCTAGAAAAAATCTCGAAGCTAAAGCTTGCCGAGCTAAACGCATTTATCGCGGAGCATGCGGAGATAGAAAAGCTCAGTTTTGCCGTGCTTTACAATGAAATTTGATGAAAAAGACAGAATAAATCTAAAAAAAATCGGCGTAACCACTCTGCTCGATCTAGTGCTTAAGCTTCCTAAAAGCTTTGAAGATACGAGTCTGGCTGCCGCACCAAAAGACGGACACGTGAGCGTCGCGGTGGAGATAAAAAGCGCGTATCGCCAAGGCGGGATGCTGCATGCCGTATGCTGGTGCGAGGCGTGGGAGCAAAGCATCAAAATCGTGATTTTTAACGCCAAGCCTTGGCATCACGGCGCATTTAAGGTCGGCAAAGGCGTGTTTGTGAGCGGCAAATGCGCCTACGCCTACGGCTCGTGGCAGCTAACAAATCCAAAAATCGTCACGAAAATAAACGAAATCATACCCAAATACAAGCTCTCTCTTAGAGACGATTCGTTTAAAAATTTGATCCAAAAATACGTAAATTTGCCCAATTTACTTGAGGCGGGACTCGCGCCTAAGGAGGCTCGGTTTTTGCTAGATCTGCACAGAGGAGACGAAAAAAGCGTGGCGATGCTAGAGGCTCTCGTGCGAGAAAAAGCAGGCGCGGACGTGCTAAAATTCGTCGAAATTTACAACTACCTAAAAAAGCTAAACGCCAAAAAAACTTGCTTTAAGGCGCCCAAAATCAAGCTTTTTGATATCTCTTTGTGGCTTAAAAATTTGCCGTTTACGCCGACAACTGATCAGCTAAACGCTATCGCCGATTTGCGCGCGGACTTTAGCGGCGAGGAGGCGGTGCGGCGCGTCGTGATGGGCGATGTGGGCAGCGGCAAGACGCTTGTTATGCTAGCTGCCGCGCTTAGCGTCTATCCCGGCCCTGCGCTCATCATGGCGCCGACATCGATATTAGCCGAGCAAATCTACGCAGAGGCGGCGCGCTTGCTGCCGGATTTTATGCGCGTTTTGCTTGTTAAAAGCGGCGATAAACCCGAATTTGACGGCGTAAATCTCATTATTGGCACGCACGTTTTGCTTTATCAAAATTTGCCGGCTGCACCGCTTGTTATGATAGACGAGCAGCACCGTTTCGGCTCGAATCAGCGCGAGAAAATCAACGCTCTAGCTAGCGGGGAGCTTGGGCGAGACCCGCAGCTTGACGAAGCTGACGACGAATTTGAGGTTAAATTTGAGGGCGATGAGCGGTCAAATTTAACTGAAATCGCGCCCGAAAATCGGCAGGCAAAAAAGGCGGATGAAACTAGGGCTCACGTCGTGCAGTTTTCAGCAACGCCGATACCGCGCACGCTAAGCATGATACAAAGCAGCTTCGCAGAGTTTAGCTTTCTGCGGCAGATGCCTTTTGAAAAGCATATCCATACGCAAATTTTACAAAGTGCGGACTTTGGCGAGCTGCTGACTCATATCAAAGCGCAAATCACCAAAGGCAAGCAGGTTGCCGTAATATATCCGCTGGTTGAGAGTAGCGAAAGCTCGAACTATCAGGGGCTAGAGGAAGCGCAGGGATTTTGGCGGGCAAATTTTGCAAACGTCTACGTCACGCACGGCAAGAACAAGGAAAAAGAGCAAGTGCTGCGCGAATTTCGCGAGCGCGGAGACATGCTACTCTCGACGACGGTTGTTGAGGTCGGCATCTCGCTGCCCAGGCTTAGCACGATCGTGATCGTGGGCGCGGAAAGGCTCGGTCTAGCGAGCCTGCATCAGCTGCGCGGGCGAGTAGGGCGAAACGGCGGGAGCGGATTTTGCTTTTTATTTACAAAGCTTAAAAATCCGCCATCGCGTTTGAGAGAGTTTTGCGAGACGCTGGACGGCTTTAAGATCGCCGAGATAGACCTCAAAAATCGCCAAAGCGGCGACATCCTAAACGGCGCGTTTCAGCACGGCGCGACGTTTGGATACTACGACTACGAAGAGGATATCACGCAAGCGGCCAAAAATAGGGTAGGAATTTAACGGCCGGCAAATAATCGCTGACCGATATTTACTAAAACGTCATTTCAAACGTTAGTTTAAAATTTCTCCCTGGAGCATAAAAGCGGTTAATGCCTAAGCTGTCTGATTTTCTAACCATATTGGTGGTACCGAAAGATCTTATAGAGCGTGCGGATTCCCACGTGATATATTTTTCGTCGGTTATGTTGTATAAACCCAATCTAAAAGTTAAATTCTTGACCGGTTTAGTGTAGGCTACTAAATCTATTACCCTATATCCGCTACTTAGCCAGTGGGCTCTATAGTCTTTTACTAGTCTTCCGTTTATATAGTCGCTAGGCGTAGGCGGATTATGAGGGCGTTCGTTTCTCCAAAACATATTATACGTATCTTCCGCTTTTTTAGCCGCAACGTCGGTTATATATAGATCTGCTCCGAATTTATCGTTTTTGCTAGCGTACCCTAAAGTGTATACGGAAGTTCTAGGCTGTATGGCGTTCATAGGCACTTTACCGTCTTGTTGCGTTAAAATTTTACCCTCTTGTTTAGTTAGTTTGTATCCTAGATAAAATCCACCTAGCTTATCGGCAACGTCGCCTAAATTTAATCTCGAGTTTATCTCTATTCCGCTAACTTCGGCTTTTTGTCTATTTACGTTTTGATACATATCAAAATCTAGCCCGCTATCTACTCCGGCTCCCGTATTTAATCTTTTTGTTCCTAGAAATTGTAAATCTAGAAAATTTTCGTAATCGGTTTTAAATTTACTTAACGTAACAAAGCTCGAATTGTTATGAAAAGTCAATGCTATTTCTTTCGTAGCCGCAAGTTCAGGCTTTAAATCTACGTTCGGTTTTATCGTAAAGTCCGGATGTTTGAACGTAAAATAAAGTTCTTCCGAAGTCGGAGCCCTAAAGCCTTTGGAATATTTCGTTTGGATTCTTAAAAATTCGAAAGGATTAAAATTAACGCCGACGGCGTAAGAGTCGTTTTTGTATTCTTTCGGCTTTGATAGATAGGCTATGTTTTCCTGAGGGTTTCTGGCATTCGCGTCTAGCGCTGCTTGTCGTTCAGCCATTATATTATTATAGTTGGCTAAGTCTGCCAGATAAGACGGATCCGTACAACTAGAATTAGAACACCCTCCGTAACTCCACCATCTAGGCTGTTGCGGTTCAGCGGGAACGCGTTTTAGAGGTATAAATAATCCAGCAACCATATCGTCCGGTATTTTTGGAGTGCGTCCCGGGATATATTCGGGATTATATTTAATCTTATCGTACCTATATGCTAAATTTAAATCCGCGTAGTCGTTTATGATTATATCGTCGGCTATGTGAAATACGCCGTTTTTGCTTTCCACCGGTATTAGAAACGATGTTTCAGGGTCGCTTCTGGGGCATCTTAACGCATCCCATTTGTCGGCGCCTTGGCAATCCGCTCCGGGTCCGGGATTAGCCCACCAATGAGGATTGGTCGCGTCAAAGCCGGCCCGATTT
>CAUQJW010000123.1:0-4982 GCA_963518485.1 uncultured Campylobacter sp. | reverse complement strand
CGGCGAAATTCTCTGCTCCGTATGGTAATAATCTAAAGCAGCGGCGCTAAAATATCGTAAAGTTTCGTAACGAATTTTCGATACGGTTTAGCGCCTAGTTTTCGAAGCTATTTCGCTTTGATTAAATTTCTATTTTATGGTATTGCGGTATCCATTCGAAAACGTAGAAATACCCTAGACAAGTAAAAAGGAAAAAAATGTCACGTATAGGAAAACAGCCGATAGCTATTCCAAACGGATTAGAAGTCAGCGTAGAAGAAAACGTCCTAAAATTTAAAAAGGGCAACAATTTAAAAGAGCTTGATACTAAAGGCCACGTTAACGTTAAAGTTGAGAACGGTCATATCTTGTTTTCGGCTAAGAGCGACGAAAGACAAGATAGAGCTTACTGGGGAACGTATAGAGCCCTTGCGAATAATATCGTAACGGGTTTAACTACAGGATTTACTCGCCAGCTTGAGATCAATGGCGTCGGTTACAAAGCCGCTGCTAAAGGCCAAGTGCTTGAGCTTACTTTAGGATTTTCTCACCCGATAAATCACGAAGTGCCAAAAGGCGTTGAAATAAGCGTAGAGAAAAATATCATTACTATCAAAGGCGACGATAAGCAAGTGGTCGGTCAGATCGCGGCTCAAGTCAGGGCGTATAGACCACCTGAACCGTATAAGGGCAAAGGCGTTAAATACGTAGAAGAGCGCATCATCCGCAAAGCCGGTAAGACATCTAAGAAGTAAGGGATAGATAATGACAGCAAATGTATTAAAAAGAAAACTCGCTCTTAGAATCAAGAGAAAAAGAAGAATCAGAGCCAAAATTTCCGGCACTGCGGTATTGCCTAGAATTTCTATCTTCAAATCAAATAGAACCCTTTACGTCCAAGCTATCGACGACATAGCGGCAGTAACTCTAGCGGCGGCAGACGGCAGAAAACTAGGCGTAAAAGCAAACAAAGAAGGCGCCGTAACTTTGGCTAAAGAATTTGCAAAAACTCTAAAAGCTAAAAAAATTGAAACGGCATTATTCGATAGAAACGGCTATTTGTATCACGGCGTTATAGCGGCTTTTGCAGACGCATTACGCGAAAACGGTATCAAACTATAAGGAAAATCGCTATGGAAAAATATAACAGAGAAGAATTCGAAGAAGTAATGGTTGATATCGGCCGCGTTACAAAGGTCGTAAAAGGTGGTCGTAGATTTAGATTTACGGCTCTTGTCGTAGTGGGAAACAGAAACGGCCTAGTGGGCTTTGGCTTCGGTAAGGCAAAAGAGGTGCCGGACGCTATGAGAAAAGCCGTAGACGACGCGTTTAAAAACATCATCGAGGTAAAAAGAAAAGGCTCGACTATACCTCACGACGTAGAGGTTAAATTTAACGCTAGCCGCGTTTTACTTCGCCCTGCTAGCGAAGGTACGGGCGTGATCGCGGGCGGTAGCGCTCGTCCTATTCTAGAGCTTGCGGGCATCAAGGACATCCTAACGAAATCGCTTGGCTCAAACAACTCGGCAAACGTCGTTCGCGCTACTTTAAAAGCGCTAAGCATGCTTAAAGGCTAAGGAGAAGATATGGGACTAGAAAATTTAAAACCTGCCGAGGGCTCGACTAGACAAACCAAAAGACTAGGTCGCGGTCAAGGTAGTGGTCAAGGTAAAACCGCGGGCAAAGGGCACAAAGGTCAAAGAGCCAGAAAAGGCTACAACGAGAAAAGAGGCTTCGAGGGCGGTCAGCAACCGCTTCAAAGACGCCTTCCGAAAGTAGGCTTTACGTCTAAATTTGAAAAACCTTACGTAATCAATGTAGAAAAAATCGTTGCGGTAAAAGAGCTAAGCGAGATCACTATCGCTACTATCGCTACCGTGCATAAAATTTCAAGCGCTGTTAAGAAGATTAAACTAATCGGAGCTAGCGCGAAAGATTTGGCGTCAAAAATCAAAGACGAGCATGTAATCGTTAGCGGACGTGCATAATGAATAAGACATTGACCAACAAGATTTTAATCACGTTGGCATTTTTATTTGTATACAGGATACTGGCATACGTGCCGGTTCCTGGCGTCAATGTCGATGTTATTAAAGAGTTTTTCGATTCAAATTCGGCTAATGCGCTTGGGCTATTTAATATGTTTAGCGGTAAAGCCGCAGAGCGTCTTAGTATCATTTCTCTAGGCATTATGCCCTACATTACCGCTTCTATTATTATGGAGCTTTTAGCTGCTACTTTTCCGAATTTAGGCAAAATGAAAAAAGAACGCGACGGTATGCAAAAATATATGCAGATTATCCGCTATGCTACTATCGCCATTACCCTAATTCAGTCCATAGGCGTTAGTATAGGGCTTCAGAGCCTCCACGGTAGAAGCGGCGAGAGCGCGATAATGTTAGATTTAAATTTATTTATAGCCGTATCCGCCG
The DNA here is from genome assembly GCA_963518485.1 of uncultured Campylobacter sp. Taxonomy (GTDB): domain Bacteria; phylum Campylobacterota; class Campylobacteria; order Campylobacterales; family Campylobacteraceae; genus Campylobacter_A. The sequence continues at coordinate 2,571 of CAUQJW010000123.1, read as the reverse complement.
CATCTATGCTAACGGGAACTATGCTTTTGATGTGGATAGGAGAGCAAATTACTCAGCGCGGTATCGGCAACGGTATTAGCCTTATCATCTTTGCGGGTATCGTTAGCGGTATACCTTCGGCTATCGGCGGTACTATAAATTTAGTAAATACCGGCGAGATGAACTTCCTCGTAGTTATCGGAATTTTGCTAGTTATCTTGGTTACCGTTGGAATAGTTATTTATGTCGAGATGGGCGAGAGGCGCGTGCCGGTGAGCTATTCGCGTAAGGTAGTGATGGAAAATCAAAACAAACGCATCATGAACTATATACCTATCAAGGTAAATTTAAGCGGCGTTATTCCTCCGATTTTCGCCAGCGCGATTTTGATGTTTCCGAGCACTATTTTTCAGGCTAGCGCCAACCCGATCGTTCAGAAAATAAACGATTTTTTAAATCCAAATAGCTATTTTTTTAACTTTTTGACATTTTTGTTGGTCGTATTTTTTGCTTATTTTTATGCTTCGATCGCATTTAATGCAAAAGATATTAGCGAAAATTTAAAAAGACAAGGCGGCTTTATACCTGGTATTCGCCCGGGCGAAGGAACGGCGGAGTATATGAACGAAGTAGCCTCTAGGCTAACTTTTAGCGGCGCGATTTATCTCGGGCTTATCTCGACGCTACCTTGGGTGCTCGTTAAATTTATGGGCGTTCCGTTTTATTTCGGCGGTACGTCGGTACTGATCGTGGTTTCCGTCGCGCTTGATACTATGCGAAGGATAGAAGCTCAAATTTATATGAATAAATATCAAACTCTAAGCGCGGTAGGCTTGTAATGGCTATAACCATTATGCAGCCAAACGACATAGAGAAGATGCGAGCGGCGAATAAAATCGTCGCTCAAACCCTCGACTACGTAGAAAGCGTGATCAAGCCCGGTATTTCACTGCTCGAAATAGATAAAATTTGCGAGGATATGATAAGGGCTGCGGGCGCAAAGCCGGCATTTAAGGGTCTTTACGGCTTTCCAAACGCCGCTTGTATCAGCGTAAACGAAGTAGTCATCCACGGCATCCCGAACGAATACAAACTGCAAGAAGGCGATATCGTAAGTGTCGATATCGGCTCAAATTTGAACGGATATTTCGGCGACTCGGCTAGGACCTGGGGCGTAGGTCAAATTTCGCGCGAGGACGAAAAACTAATCGCTTGCGCTAAAGATGCGCTATATTTTGCGATAGATACCGTAAAAGTGGGAATGCACTTTAAAGAGCTTAGTTTTGAAATCGAGAAATTTATAAGAGCTCGCGGATTCGTTCCGCTAACCGGATTTTGCGGTCACGGCATCGGTAGACGCCCGCACGAAGATCCGCAAATTTTAAATTATTTAGAGGGCGGTAGCCCAAAATCGGGACCAAAAATCAAAAACGGAATGGTATTTTGCGTGGAGCCGATGATCTGCCAAAAAGACGGCACTCCGGTGATCGGTCACGACAAATGGAAAGTAACTAGCAAAGACGGGCTAAGAACCAGCCACTACGAGCACTGTATGGCAGTCGTGAACGGACGCGCAGAAATCTTAAGCCTAGCGTAAAATTTTAAAATTTACAAATCGTTCGCGCGGCTTGTAAATTTTAAAATTTTAATTTGTGGTGAGTTAAAATTTTAATTTCAAACTTCCGCCGAGCGGCGAAAGTAAATTTAACAAAAAGGAGTTAAGTGGCAAAAGACGACGTCATAGAGATCGACGGCAACGTCATCGAGGCGCTGCCAAACGCGACGTTTAAGGTCGAGCTCGACAACAAACACGTGATTTTGTGTCATATTGCGGGCAAGATGAGGATGCATTATATAAAAATAATGCCTGGAGACCGCGTAAAGGTGGAATTAACGCCCTACAGTCTGGATAAGGGTAGGATAATTTACCGACATAAGTAAATTAAAAGCTAAATTTGGCTATACTCAGCCCTTTGCGACAAATTGCTGTATGAAGAATTGTTTTCAAAGCCCACCACTTGTTTTGAAAATAGTTGGTTTAAAATTTCGTTAAACCTGATGCAGCCTAAAAGTGGAATAAAATTTTAGGAGACTAGAATGAAAGTTCGTCCTTCTGTAAAGAAGATGTGTGACAAGTGCAAAATTGTCAAGCGCCAAGGCGTAGTTCGCATAATCTGCGAAAATCCAAAACACAAACAAAGACAAGGATAAAGCATGGCACGTATCGCAGGTGTGGATTTACCAAAGAAAAAGAGAATCGAATACGGTTTGACCTATATTTACGGTATCGGTCTTCACAAATCTCGTCAAATTTTGGATGCTACCAAAATTTCTTACGATAAAAGAGTAAACGATCTAACCGAAGACGAAGCCGCGGCTATCCGCAAAGAGATCCAAGAGCATCACGTGGTGGAAGGCGACCTTAGAAAAAGCGTCGCTATGGACATTAAGGCTCTTATGGACCTAGGAAGCTACCGCGGTCTAAGACACAGAAAAGGTCTTCCGGTGCGCGGTCAAAAGACTAAAACAAACGCTAGAACTAGAAAAGGCAAGCGCAAAACAGTCGGCGCTGCGACGAAATAAGGATAAGCG
>CAUQJW010000122.1:0-5002 GCA_963518485.1 uncultured Campylobacter sp. | reverse complement strand
CTTTTAAAAGAGGATTATTTCGCTAGAGTAGTAACTTCCGGGATAGGATTTTTGATTTTTATATACGTTAGCGTCAATATAATGATGACTATTGGATTTGCTCCGGTAGTCGGCGTTCCTTTACCGTTTTACAGCTACGGAGGAAGTAGTTTCGTTACGTTTATGTGCCTATTTGGAATTCTACAAAATCTATTAACGTTTAGATTCGATCCGACGTATAGATTCGTTAAAATTAAATTTTAATCACGCTTTCTTTAAAAATTCCTTTTTTAGTACGATAACGCCGATTTTATCGACTCTACCTTCGATTTCCTTATCATTATCGGTAATTTTTATATTTTTACCGTGGTTCCGCGTTTTAACGTAGCGCCGGAGCCTTTTACTTTTAAATCTTTTATTAGAGTCACGTTATCTCCGGCGTTTAATTCCGTACCGTTTGAATCCTTCGGCATTTTTGCTCCTTTTTAGTTTCATCGATTTTGTTTTTAAGATATAAGTAGAAGTCGTAGTGGTGGGTTCACCAGGACTCGAACCTGGGACCATCCGGTTATGAGCCGGATGCTCTAACCAACTGAGCTATGAACCCGCCAGTTGAAATGGAACCGTAATTATAGCGATACAAAACTTATTTATCGCTAAAATTTAGTTTTAATTTTAAAATTATATAATTTCAAAAAAGGATTAAGATGAATAAAACTATAAACGATTTTATGGATATTTTTTTAAATAACCCGAGCAAAGAAAACGAAATAAACCTAATTGCGGAGCTTAAAAAAACTAAATTTATAGCTCCGGTTATAATAAATCAGGTTTTAGCTAAGCCGGACGGAAACGCCGTATACGAAGAGGAAGGCTCGAACATACGATTTATAACCCTAGTAGACGACGATACTCAAAAAAACTTTTTCCCCGCATTTTCAAATAAAGAAGAAATGAGAAAATGGAGAAAGGATGACGAGCTGGTAGTCATAGATTTATATTTAAAAGATTATATAACCGTAATAGAAAATTCTAAAAATAATTATGAAGGGGTCGTTATAGACGCTTTTTCTTATAATTTTAAAATCGCTTACGAAACATTAAGAAAAATTTACGACTAAAAACGAACGGCTCGACAAAACGGTAAAATAAAATATTTAGGCAAAGATGCGTCGCGTTACAAAAGGCGTTTGAGTTCTTACGGTAGCGCGACAAACCATTGCTTTGATCGCTCAAACATGATTGTTTATTTCGTATAACTTTATAAATCCACGGTTTTGGTAATTTAATCCTCTTTTGTATTTTATATAGAAATAAAGTACTTTCTTATCGTCACTAAGCCCGGCACCTTTAGGCAAATCATAATCACTCAAATTTGAGCCTTTCGTTTTTAAAATTTTAGCAGGATATGAGAGAATATTCCGGACGCAATAGGCGTAGTTTAACTTTAAAATTTTAACCCGTGATAGCGCGTATATAAAATACGTAACCGAAACGAATTTAAATTTTAAAGCTTAAAATCTGCCGTTTATGGGGAATCAAAATCGCCCGCATCAAAACCCAGCTCCAGCGTCCTTATCTCCCCTATCGCATTTCCTGCGATCCCTTTTATCGAACCAAACATCTCGATCGCGTTGTCGCGCACCTTTTCGATCTGCTTTTCGCGGCTCTTCCAGATGCGTTTCATCGCGTTTTTCTCGCGCTCCAGTTCCTCGCTCATCGCAGAAAAACCCTCCACGATAGCCTCGATGCGCATCTTAAACTCGTTGCTGACGAGATACGAGTAGAGCATCTCCATCTTGTTCGAGCGATTTTGCGCGGAGTTCCTAGCGAAATTTAGCTCCACGACACCCTGCCTTAGCACGAAACAAAGCGCCTTAAACTCCTCGTAGTTGCACACCCATACGCCGTCAACCAGCCCCATGCGCTCTAGCTCCTTTGGGCGAGCCTCGCTAACGAGCACTCCGACGTCCGCACCCGAGGCGCGCATATCGGCCTTAAATTTCTCTATCCATTCGTTTGAGAAATTTTTCGTGCGTTTGCTTTCGTAGTAGATTTTGCCGCAGTTTTGCACCTCGCGGGTGTTTACGATCTGCATCACGTCCGCGCCGTTTGCGCCCTTTTTGACCTCGTCTATGACGTCAAATACGAACTTCTCCCGCAGCCACGCCTCGATAGCAAGCTCTTGCGTCTCGCCTTGCAGCTGCTCGCTGCCCTGTTCTATGCGCCTTTGCGCCTCGTTTAGCTGTTTTTTTAGCGCCTCTAGCTGTTCGTCTTTTTGCTTAAATTTTAGCTCGTTTTGTTCGGCCAAAGCCTTGCCTAGCCGCTCTTTTTCCTCGTTTAAGCGCTTGCTTAGCTCGGCCTCGGTTTTAGCCATCAGCGCGCTTTCAAACTCGCTCTTTTCGCGTTTTAGCTTTTCTATTTCAAGCGTCTTTAAATTTAGCTCGTTTATCTGCTTTGACTTGGCTTCAAGCTCGGTTTTTAGGGCATTTACTATGTTTAAATTTTCGCCCTCGAGTTTTGCTTTTATTTCATTTTCGAGCTCGGTTTTTTTAGCGTTTAGGGCTGCGGCAAATTTAGCGTCGAATTCTTTTTCCTTCGCGCTTAAAGCGTCCAAATGCGCCTTATATTCGGCCCTTTTAGCCTCGATCTCTTTGTCGAAATCTCGTCTAGCAGTAACCATTTTTTGCTTCATTTCAAGCTCAAGCTCTGTTTTAAGGGCTAAATTTACATCGACTTCGGCGCCGCAGTTACCGCATTTTACGCTACTTTGCATTTACAGCCTCGTTTTCATTTTTTCAAATTCGTCCTGCACGGTGGCCGAGTTTGGCTCGTTGCTCATCTTATCTATCGCGTCGCCGTAGAGGCTGGTGAGATAAATCACGACGCAAGAAACCGCAAAGCCCGGCAATATCTCGTAAACGTAAGAATTTAGCCCAAGCGCTATCCACGCGATTACCGTCGCTCCGCCCGTTATCATACCCAGCAAGGCCGCTAGCGCGCTCATCCTACGCCAGTAAAGGCTAAAAAGCAGCACCGGCCCAAAGCTCGCGCCAAAGCCGGCCCACGCGTAGCCAACGACGTTTAACACGCTTTCGTTAAAGCTAAAAGCAAGCGCGGTAGCCACTAGCGCGACGACCACGACGGCGTACCTGCCCGCGGCTACCTGGGCTTTTTGCGAGATTTCTTTTTTATAAAAGGCAAACACGAAGTCCTGCGTCACCGAGCTTGCGCTAACCAAAAGCTGGCTAGAGATCGTGCTCATGATAGCCGAAAGCACGGCTGAGATGATGATGCCCACGAAAAACGGATGAAACAGCGTCTCGCCAAGCTGCAAAAAGACCTTCTCAGGGTCTGCTATAGGTAAATTTAACTCGCTGTAATACACAAAGCCGATAAGCCCGCTCATCATCGCTCCGGCAAGTCCTATCGCCATCCAGCCGATACCGATGCGGCGCGCCTGGGCTAGCTCTTTTGAGCTTCGTATCGCCATAAATCTAACTATAATGTGCGGCTGTCCGAAGTAGCCAAGCCCCCACGCCATGAGTCCTAAGATGCTTAAAAAAGTCTGGTCGTAAAAGACGTTTAGGTGGTTTTTGCCGTATTTTGCCACCTCGTTCCAAAAGGTAGCGCCGTCTGGCAAATTTAGATTACAAAACGCCACTATCGGAACGGCGACTAGAACCAAAAACATCAGCATGCCCTGAAACGCGTCCGTGATACAAACCGCGCGAAATCCGCCGAAAAAGTTTTAAAAAACGACGATAGCCAGCGTAAAAATGGCGCCGAATTTAAAATCTAATCCAAAAAAGCTCTCAAAGCTCTTGCCGCCCGCGATTATCCCGCTGCTCACATAAAGCGTGAAAAATATCAAAATCAAAAGCCCTGAGACTATGCGTAAAATTTTAGTCTCGTCCTTAAAGCGATTTTGCAAGAAATCAGGGATCGTGATGCTATCGCTAGCAACCTCGGTATAGACGCGCAGGCGCTTTGCTAAAAACAGGTAGTTGCAATACGCTCCTATAACGAGCCCCAAAACCATCCAAATCGTAGCAAGCCCATTGGCATATAGCGCGCCCGGCACGCCAAGCAGCATCCAGCCGCTCATGTCGCTAGCTCCGGCGCTTAGCGCGGTTACGACCGGCCCTAGGCGGCGATTATCGAGCAGATATTCGCCCATATTGGCGTTTTTGTTATAAGAGTATCGCCCCACGAAAAGTAAAAATCCAAAATACAGTGCGATGGCGATATAGCGTGCATAGTCCATTAAATTTCCCTCGGTTTTTTAAATTTGAGTTACGATAATATGATAAATTTGTTTAAAAGATAATTTTTTCGCGTAAAAAAGGTTAAATTTATATTTTTTTTCGTATTATTAATCCTCATTACACTTTTAAGGTTTAAGAAATGCTAAACGAAAAATTTTTCAGGGCGCTGTTTTTCGTCGTCATCGTCTCCGCGGGCGTTTACTATTTTTATCCGACGGAGTTAAACGAGGCGCAACGTCTAGCTTACCTTAAAAGCTACGGCGTGACGCTGGGGCTCACCATAGGCGGCACGGCTATCGGCGTGACTTTGGGCTTTATTTTGGCGTTTTTAAAGTTTTTAAATATCAAAATTTTAAGCTTTCTCATCGACGAATACGTCGATATCCTGCGCGGAACGCCGATTATTTTGCAGTTGCTTATATTTTCGGTCGTGATTTTTGCGACTTGGAGCGATAACTTTTACGTCGCTTTGATCGCGCTTGGGCTAAACAGCTCCGCATACGTCGCAGAGATCGTGCGTAGCGGCATAAATAGTGTCGATAAAGGCCAAATGGAAGCCGCAAGGGCTATGGGACTAAACTACTACGTTTCGATGCGCGAGGTGGTGTTTCCGCAAGCGACTAAAAACATATTGCCTGCGCTTGCGAACGAATTTATCTCGCTGTTTAAAGAAACCTCAGTCGTAGGCTATATCAGCGTTATCGACATCACTATGCAAAGCAAGAGCTTGCAAGCGGTGTTTTATAGCCCAGAGC
>CAUQJW010000121.1:0-5133 GCA_963518485.1 uncultured Campylobacter sp. | reverse complement strand
TACCCATTACGCCAACGCCCGCAGCCGAGCCGAAGCTTATCATCGAGCCGCCGATACCGGCAGTCAAGGTAACTAGTAACCACTGGCTTAAATTTTCGCCCGCATCCGCACCCATCATAGGATTTGCTTTTAGTACGGCGGACATAACGGGAACGTTATCCACGATAGCGGATAGGAAGCCGACTCCTATATTTACGGCAGTGGCGCCGAATTTATCATAAAGAGAAACGGCGTAATTTAAAAATCCGACGTAGTGTAAAGCGCCGACTGCCGATAAGATACCGAAGAAAAAGAATAGCGTATCGTTTTCGATCTTTGACATATAGTGAAAGACGTGCATCGGCTCTTCGTTTTTGGTCGTTTTTTTAAAAATATAAGTATAAAGGCTAAGAAGCGAGAAGCCGAACAGCATACCCCACATCGCGGGCAAGTGAAAAAGCTGGTGCATCATAACGGCGCAAAATATCGTAAACGCGCCTAAGGCGATTACTACTTTGCCGCCCTTTTTAATTACGATTTTAGGTTCGTTTTTAACGTCAAATGCCGGAGCGCCGCTAGGTACGCTAAGAGAAAGTAAATAACCCGTAACCAGCCAGCCGATAACCGAAGCCGGGAATAATGCGAAAAAGTCGATAAAAGGCGCTTTGCCCGCAGCCCACGCCATAAGCGTCGTTATATCGCCGAACGGACTCCATGCGCCGCCCGCGTTTGCGGCTACGACGATGTTTATCGCGCCGGCGACTAAAAATTTAGCGTTATTTCTATCTATCGTAAGAAGCACCGTCGAAAGAATAAGAGCCGTAGTTAGGTTATCTGCGACCGGACTAATAAAAAACGCCAAAATGCCCGTTAGCCAAAATAGCTTTTTATAAGTATAGCCTTTTGAAACTAGATTATATTTTAACGCATTAAATACGTCGCGCTCGATTAGAGCTTCTATGTAAGTCATCGCAACCATCAAGAAAAATACGATCTGAGCGATCTCTAAAATAAGATGGTCTACCTCATGCTGCATAGAATGGACGTCCATTCCGTTTGCGATAAGATAAAATCCGATCAGCAAAAACATAAAAGTTCCGATGAATATGGCCGGTTTTGCCTTATTTATGTGAAAATTTTCTTCAGCCGCGATAAAAAAGTATCCCACGACGAAGATAATTAAAGAAGCTATACCCACCCAAGTTCCCGTTAAATCAAGCGCCTGGGCGGAATCGTCCGCGCCGAATACGAGTGCAAGCATAAGACTTAAAAGTCCGACTATTTTCATTTATACTCCTTAAAGTTTATTTATTTGTTCCGTTTTAGATTCGTTATTTTTATCGTCCCCGTAAAAAGGATCGCCCTTATAACCGCAGCCCGATATAAAAATTAATATAAAAAATGCTAAAATAGCCTTATGAAAAGCGCAAAAGAAATTATCGGACATATAGCGAATTATCCTTCCTATAAAGAATTAAAAAGCCGTAGCGAATGCGCGGATTTTACGCGACTTCTAGGTAAAAACTTTAGCCGACTGGTTGGCTTTTGCTATGTAAAAAACGGTATACTGTTTTTTGCTATGCTTCATCCGGCAGGGCTTCAAGAATTTAAGCGCGATAGTAGCATAAATATGATAAGAAGCTTATTAAAAACTTATAACGACTTTAACAAAAATACGATTTTATCAGACGTCAAGGATATAAAATTTTTCGTAACGCATAATCTAAAGTTTCGTAAAACGCGACCTCAGCCGAGTAAAATTCTATTTATCGAGCCGTCTAGAGGCAATTTTAAAAATCTGGCGAAAAACGAAAAAATTTATGAAAAATTCGAACGAATACGTCGGGCGATTAAATCAAATTTACTAGAATCCGGAGAAAAGCTTTGCTAATCGACGAGATCCGTTCGTTACCGGCACAGCCGGGCGTCTATCAGTATTTCGACAAGGCCGGTAAGCTTCTTTACGTCGGCAAGGCTAAAATTTTAAAAAACCGCGTCAAAAGCTACTTTTCATTTACGCCCGCGCTCGCCCCCTCGCCCAAGGTCAGCCCGCGCATACACAAGATGATCAGCGAGGCCGTACACCTCGAGTATATCGTGACTCCCAGCGAAGCCGACGCGCTGATACTGGAAAACTCCTTCATCAAGCAGCTAAGGCCTAAATACAACATCTTGCTGCGCGACGACAAGACCTACCCATACATCTACGTAAATTTGGACGAGGATTTTCCGCGCTTTGAGATCACGCGCAAGATCGTCCGGGGCAAAAACGTCAAGTATTTCGGGCCGTATTTTCGCGGCGCTCGCGAGCTTTTAGAAGCGCTTAGGCTGAGCTTTAAGCTCGTGCAAAGCAAAAGCGCGCTCAAAGCCACGGGTGCGTATCTGCCCTATCAGATCGGCTACTCGGAAGCCCCTCTCATCAGCAAAATTTCGCCCGCAGACTACGCCAAGGTCGTAGAGGGCGCGATCGCGGCGCTAAACAATCCGCTTTCTATGCTGCCAAAGCTCGTAAATTTGATGAACAAATACGCCCAAAACGAAAACTACGAGCAAGCCGCCCTCGTGCGCGATAAAATCAACGTGATCAAAGACCTAGACGTCAAAATCGAGGTCGATCTAGCCAAGCTTGAGGACTTTGAGGTTTTTGCCGTGGGAGCGGAGCAAAATTTGCTTTGCGCGGTGCGTTTTAGCGTGCACGGCGGCAAGATCAGCGGCGTGTATCAAAATATCACGAACGCCAAAATGAGCTCGCAAGGCGACCTAAACGACGCGTACAAACAAATCGTTTTAGAGAGCTTTCCAGCAGGTGCGCCCGTCGTGAGCGCGAAAATTTACGCGCTAGAAGCCTTTGAGGATGCTAGCCTCGTAGAGGAGATTTTAACCGCTCGCCACGGCCGTAAATTTAGCATCTCGGTGCCTAAAATCGGCGAGAAAAAGCGCATCTGCGAGATGGCGCTAACAAACGCGCAGGTCTTTATTCAAAAATACCTAAAAACCCACGACGACGCATTTTTGGACGAGTTAAAAGAGTATTTCGGCCTCGCATGCGCGCCGCACGTTATCGAGACCTTTGACAACTCGCATATGTTCGGCGCGGCCGCGGTCGGAGCGATGGTGCGCTTTGAGCACGGAAACTTCGCTAAAGAGCACTACCGCCACATGCACCTCTCCCACGCAAACGACTACGATCAGATGCGCCAGATGCTTACAGAGCGCGCTTTGCGGTTTGACAAGCTTAGTCCGCCAGATCTGTGGCTCATCGACGGCGGTCAGGCGCTACTAGACCTCGCCTCGGACATCATCGCTAGCAGCGGCGCAAACGTCGATATACTCGCCATATCAAAAGAAAAAATAGACGCCAAAGCCCACCGCGCAAAAGGCGGCGCGAGGGATAAAATTTACGCTCCCGGCGGCGTATTTACGCTACCAACTGGCGATAGACGGCTACAGTTTTTCCAGCGACTTCGCGACGAGGCGCACCGATTTGCAATCACCTTTCATCAAAAAACCAAGCGCAAGGAGGGTCTGGGCGCTAGCAAGCTAGCAGACGCGGGCGTATCGGCGGGAAGTATCGCAAAGCTCGTTAAATTTTACGGTAGCTTTGAAGCGATAATGACCGCAACGAGCGAGGAAATAGAAAAGGTGACGAATAGGAGCGTGGCGGCTAAAATCGAGCAGCTAAAAGAGAGTGAAATTTGATGAAATTTGGGGCTTATTTTGTAAAATCCGCCCTGAAATTTGAGCTAAATTTGACGTATTTGTTTTTGTTAAATTTGAAAGGGCAAATTTAACTCGCCGCTTTTGGGTAAATTTCGCCGCGGTTATTTGCAAGTCAATCCGTCAAATTTGACGTAAAAAGCGATCAAATTTTCGCGCTAAACCTAAAATTTACGCGAGCGATTACGTAGCGCAAATTTAAATTCCGCGCCGCCGCCAAGGTCTGCTTCGGTAAATTTAACGTTTCGCAGCTTTTTCTATCGCTTGCGCTGCGTCGCAGCCATCTTTCCAGCCGTATGCGCACGCCTTTTGCAGATAGTTTTTTGCGCTAGTTACGTCTTTTTCGCCGAGCATTGCGTTGTAGTAGAGTACGCCCAGATTAAAGCACGACATCCCATCCTTTGCTTCGCAGGCCTTGCGCCAGATTTCGCCCGCTTTTTGCACGTCTTTTTTGACGCCAAGCCCCTGCTCATAAAGCGAGCCTAAATTTGCACAACCCAGCAAATAACCGCTATCGCAGGCTTTTTTATAGAGCTTGGCAGCCTTTGGCTCGTCCTTTTTAACCCCTTCGCCTTTGCGGTAGGCGACGCCCAAATTTACGCACGCACGCACATACTCCCCGTCGCACGCCTTTTTAAAGAGCGCAAACGCCTTTTCGTAGTTTTTGTCCAGGTCGCACTCCTCAAGCTTGATACCTATATAGACAAGGCCTAAGTTGTCGCAGCTCTCAAAATCGCCCGCGTCGCAGCTTTTTTGCAGTCCGTTTGCGTCGCAAGGCGCTTTGTCCTCTGCCAAATCGCGCTCGCTCGCGCCCAAAACAAGAACCGTAAAAAAGACTAAAAATACAATTTTTCTCACCGTTACCTCCGTGCGTTCGTTAAATTTAGCCCCGCAAGACCATTAGTTTTGATACGAACCGGTAAATTTACGCGCTTAAACAAGGAGGTTTTTGCCGTGCCGTAGCTAGCAAAAATGGCGACCAAAAGCGCGATCAAAAAACTAAATTTAAGCAAGATGGTAATCTCATGCCGGCTAACGCCAAATCCGTCCAAGCGCTACGCAAATCAATCAGCTAAACGTCAAAATCCCAAGTGTGCGCAAAAGGCCGAAAAATAAAAATTAGACTCGTAAATTTTGCACCGGATTTAAACCCCAAACGAGCTTGCGCGGTAAAGCTTTTATCGCCCTAGCCGTTAAAAAATCAAAGCAAAATCCAAATAAACCGGCGGGTAGTTCGGGCTAAATTTACGCCTTTTTACTCTTTTTCTTACTCTTTTTATCGTCCTCTTCCTCGCCCTTAAACCAGCCTTTTATCTTATCGAAAATACCGTCGCTCTCGCCCGAACTAGCCTTGCCGCTTTTTACGCCGAAGCTCTTTTGAAGCCTAACCAAAAGCTCTCTTTGCTCTTAGCTTAACTTGTTTGTAGTTTGTACCGA
>CAUQJW010000120.1:0-5138 GCA_963518485.1 uncultured Campylobacter sp. | reverse complement strand
CGGCTCCCGTACCGACAGCGGCAAAACCGGCGGCCGCCCCTAAAAAAACCGAGGAGAAAAAGGTTCCTGCCGCATCGGGCGGAGGAAACGCGGACGAACAAACTATACGCGTCGAAGTTAAGCGCTTAGATCATCTAATGAACCTTATCGGCGAGCTGGTACTGGGTAAAAATAGACTACTTAAAATTTACGATGACGTCGAGGAGAGATACGAGGGCGAGAAATTCCTTGAGGAGCTAAATCAAGTAGTATCTAGTCTAAGCTTGGTAACTACCGACATACAGTTAGCGGTTATGAAAACGAGGATGTTGCCTATCGCTAAGGTATTTAATAAATTCCCTCGTATGATTCGCGACTTGAGTCGAGAGCTTAATAAACAAATCGACCTTGAAATCACGGGCGAGGAGACGGAGTTAGATAAATCTATCGTCGAGCAAATTGGAGATCCGCTAGTTCATATGATTAGAAATTCATGCGACCACGGCGTTGAAGACGGTCCGACTCGTTTGGCCGCCGGTAAGCCTGAAAAGGGTACGATCCAGCTTAAGGCTTATAACGAAGGTAATCATATCGTCATAGAGATAACCGACGACGGCAAGGGTCTTGATGCCGATATGCTAAAAGCCAAGTCGATAGAAAAGGGTATCATCACCGAGCGCGAGGCCGATACTATGAGCGACAAAGAGGCATTCGGACTTATATTTAAACCCGGATTTTCTACCGCGGCAAAGGTTACTAACGTAAGCGGTCGCGGCGTAGGAATGGACGTCGTAAAAACTAATATCGAGAAGCTAAACGGCATAATCGACATCGAAAGCGAAATCGGCAAGGGTACGACTATGAAGCTAAAAATTCCGCTTACGCTAGCGATTATGCAATCGCTTCTGGTAGGCGCCCAGGAAGAATTTTTCGCTATTCCTTTGGCAAGCGTTTTAGAGACCGTGCGAGTGCCGATCGACGATATCTATACGATCGACGGTAAAAACGTCCTTAGGCTTCGCGACGAAGTATTGTCTCTCGTCAAGCTATCCGATATATTCGGCGTTAAGCAGGTATTCGAAAACTCGGATCAAACCTACGTCGTCGTTATCGGCGTAGCGGAATCAAAGCTGGGTATTATCGTGGATAATCTAGTAGGACAAGAAGAGGTCGTCATCAAGTCGATGGGCGATTATCTACAAAACATTTCCGGTATAGCCGGAGCTACGATAAGAGGCGACGGTCGCGTAACATTAATCGTAGACGTAGGCGCTATGATGACTATGGCTAAAGATATAAAAGTAGATATAAAAGTCAGCATGGAAGCCACGAAAGCGGTTAAAGAAAAACCTAGCGATTATAAAGTTCTTATAGTAGACGACTCAAAAATGGATAGAACGATAATGCAAAAATCCCTAGAGCCGTTAGGCGTTACCGTTATAGAGGCAACGAACGGCGTTGAGGCTTTAGCGATAGTAAAATCCGGCGAGCACGCGCTTGATGCAATGCTAATAGATATCGAGATGCCTAGGATGGACGGATATACGCTAGCGGGTGAAATTCGCAAGTATTCAAAATATAGAAATTTACCGCTAATCGCCGTAACTTCAAGGACTTCAAAAACCGATAGGCTAAGAGGCGTTGAGGTAGGAATGACCGAGTATATAACTAAACCGTACTCGTCTGAATATCTCGAGAACGTTGTTAGAAAAAATATTAAATTAAACTAATAGGATAGAACATGAACGATAAATTAAATCAGGTTCTAAAAAGACAGAAAAAGCAAATTTCGTCGCCCGATGAACAAAACGGCGACGAAATAGTTCAATTGGTAGGTTTCATAGTCGGCGAAGAAGAATACGCTATACCTATTCTTAATATTAAAGAGATAATTAAGCCTATAGAATATACTCGCGTACCTAGCGTGCCGGATTACGTTTTGGGCGTATTTAATTTACGCGGTAGCGTTATTCCGCTTATAGACTTGAGAAAAAGATTTTCTTTAAGCGCAACTAAGCAAAGCCCTAGCACTAGGTACATAGTGCTAAAAGACGAGGAAAGCGTAGCCGGATTCGTCATAGATAGATTGACCGAGGCTATTAGGATAGATAAAAGAAGGATCGACGCTCCGCCCGAAACGTTGCTAAAAGAAAAAGGTATGATCTACGGTATAGGTAAGCGCGAGCAAAATATCCTTACGATTCTAAAAGTAGAGTCGTTGCTAAAACGAGATTTTTAAGGGTAAAATTTGATTAAACTTTGCGTTTTTGATTTCGACTCTACGCTTATGGACGGCGAGACGATAGATTTTCTAGCCGTAGCCAAAGGCGTAGGGGATGAAGTCGGCGCGATAACAAAAAAAGCTATGGCCGGCGAGCTTGACTTTTTTGAAAGCTTGACTAAAAGGGTAGCGCTTTTAAAAGGGCTACCCTTTGCCGTGGCTGATGAGGTCTGTGCGAATTTGCCGCTAATGAACGGTGCCGCGCGTTTAATAGAGTATCTAAAAAATCGCGGCATAAAAGTCGTGGTTTTTAGCGGCGGATTTCATTTAGGTACGGATAAAGCGCAAGAAAAACTAAAATTCGACGCAAGTTTTGCAAATATTCTTCATCATAAAGACGGGGTGCTCACGGGTTTAGTCGGCGGCGAAATGATGTTTGGTCGTTCTAAAGGCGATATGCTGGAAAGTATACAAAAACTATTAAATATCTCTCAAGAAGAAACTATGAGCGTAGGAGACGGAGCTAACGATTTATCTATGTTTGAGCGCTCGAAACTAAAAATAGCGTTTTGCGCGAAAGAAATTTTAAGAGCCGAAGCGACTCACTGCGTAGATAAAAAAGACTTACGAGAAATTATAAAATTGATATAAAAGGTAAAAAATGTTTAATCGGGATATGAATTTTTCGCTATGGTGCGATTTCATAGAGCGTGATTTTTTAGAAAACGATTTCTTAAATTTGATAGATTCTAAAATTATAAACGGCGCTACGTCCAATCCGGCGATTTTTAAATCCTCTTTTTTAGGTTCGAGCGCTTATAAAAAAACCATAGAAGAAAACAAAAGGCGCGGTGCTAAAGAAATTTACGAGTTGCTAGCTACTCAAGATATTAAAATAGCCGCATATAAACTTATAAAAAATTTCGCCGAGGACGATGACGGATTCGTTAGTATTGAGGTGGATCCGAATTTATGCGACGATGCGGCGGCCACCGTCGATGAAGGCGTTAGGTTATTTAACGCTATCGCTATGCCTAACGTTATGATAAAAATTCCTGCCACTAAAGATGGATTTGAAGCTATGTCGGCTTTAATGTCGCGCGGCATAAGCGTAAACGCTACGCTTATTTTTTCGCCCGAACAAGCTAAAGGCTGTCTCGATGCCTTTGAAGTTGGTACCGAATTCTATAAAAAAAGATTCCCCGATACTAGGCTGCCTAAAGGCGTCATAAGCGTATTCGTTAGTCGCTTTGATAGATTACTGGATGAGACGATGGGGCAAAATTCGTTGCCTACCGGACAAATAGGCATAATGAACGCCGGTAAAATTTATAGGCTTATAGAATCTAGAGGCCTAAACAACGTTAGAACGTTATTCGCCAGTACCGGCGTAAAAGGCGACGAGCTTCCTAAGGATTATTACGTAAAGGAGCTAATGTTTGCCAATAGTATTAATACCGCCCCTTTAGATACTATTAAAGCCTTTGTATCCTGCGAGTCGTCGCCTAAAGAAGTCGCGGCCGTTAGCAGTATAGATAACTTTTTCGGTATAGTAGCTAGGGCCAAGATAGATATGGATAAGGTTTATAAAGAGTTGTTAAATGACGGTCTAAAGCAGTTTATGCTAGCATTCGAAGATATTATGAAAAGCTTAAAATAAGGTTTAAAAATGCAAAAATTCGAAGTTGACGTTTCTAAACTCGACTTCGCTAGGCGCGATAAAATAAACGAATATTTGCGTCGTCTTTTAGGTATGGGCGGTACCGACTTGCACGTTAAATCAGGCGGTTACGTATACGGCAGGATCGGCAACGATATACTAAAATTAAGCGATGAAATTTTTACAGGGCAAGACGGCATAATACTTGCTAAAGAGCTTCTTAGAACGCGCTTTGGCGAACTTGTCGAGCTAAAAAGCGTCGATTTTACGCATAGATTAGACGGCTATAGATTTAGAGTTAACGCATTTTTTCAGCTTGAGGGCGTCTCGGTCGTATTTAGATTAATTCCGGATAAAATACCGACTTTGGAAGAGAGATTTTTGCCGCCGATCGTAGAAAAAATTTGCGATACGGTAAATAAAGGCATAATTTTGATAGTCGGCCAACCTGGAAGCGGAAAGGCGACTACCGTAGCAAGCATGATAGAGCGCATAAATTTAACTAAGCGCCGTCATATAGCTACCGTGGAAGATTCCATAAAATTCGTTTATACCGACGCTAAAAGCGTTATCACGCAGCGCGCCGTAGGACAAGATACGTTAAATTTTAGCTGCGGAGTAAGGTCCGCGCTCAAAGAAGATACCGACATCGTGGTGATCAGCTCCGTCAAAGATGCCGATACGGTTAGGGCCATGATTTTATCCGCGCAGATGGGACGTCTAGTTGTCGGGGTTTTGACGGGTTGCTCGGTAGCCGATTCGATCGAATTTTTAACGAATTTTTTTAGGGAAGAAGACAAAATTAACGTAAAAACGGCGTTAGTAGATAGCGTAGAAGCCGTGATAGCTCAAAGAATGGTTAAAACGTTAGATAACGACAAAAGGGTCGCCGCGGCGATAATGATAAATCACGTAGGAATGAAAAAAGCGCTAATGAGCGGCGACGAGTCTAAAATTTACGACGCCATCGAGCGCGGTAGGGACGGATACGGCATGCAGACTTTCGACCAGTGTCTATTTGAGCTATACTCTCAAGGCGTAATAGACGAAAGCGAAGCTTTACTAAAAGCTAGCAACGAAAAACGGTTAAAAAGGAAGATTGAAGGCTCTGTTCTAGCTAAAGGCGGTATAGCTGGTTGTGTCGGCGACGCTGAGCTAATCGAACGGCTTAAAGACGAACTTTAGGCAAAATTTATAATTTTTTAGGTATCATTGGGTTCATTTTTTTTTGGAAAGGAAAACGATGTTAGAAGGTATCGTTAGAGAGAGTATCGGTAA
>CAUQJW010000119.1:0-5166 GCA_963518485.1 uncultured Campylobacter sp. | reverse complement strand
GCCTGATGCGAGCCGCCATCTCAAGCCCGTTCATGTGCGGCATGTTAATATCTGAGAGCACCAAATTTACGCCCTTTGCTTCAAAAACTTCCAGCGCTTCTTTGGCGTTTGCGCAGGCGTAAACCTCGCTCACGTAGTTTTCGACCGATATTTTGATGCTTTCGCGCAGGCTCTCGTCGTCCTCGACGATGAGCAAATTTACGCCGTTTAAGATATTTTTTATTTTGCTATACACGCTAGCCTCGTTTCTTGCTTGTCTTTCTTAAGTTTGCAAACTAATTTTTAAATTTATCGCCTCGTCTAAATTTCGCCTAAAAATAGCGTAAATTTAGTCGGATTCGCCGCACTTTCAAGCTCCAGAGCACCGCCTAGCTTTTTTACGGCGAGTTCCCTAGCTACGTTTAGCCCCGTGCCCGTACCTATATTTTTCGTCGTAAAAAACGGCTCGAAAATTTTATCGCTATCCGCCTTTACTCCGCCGCCGTTATCGCTCACGCTCACGCAAAATAGCCCGCCCGCTCTCTTTAGCTCGATTAAAATTTGCGGCGTCTCACGTCCGCTTTCAACCAGCGCGTCCTTAGCGTTTGAGAGCAAAGAGAGCAAGATCTGCCTCACATAGCTAGCTACGCTTTTTAGCTCGTATTTGCCGCTACTGCTAGCAAATTTTAGCTCGATACCGTGAGAGTTTAGCTCTGGCCGCACTATCAAAATAAGCTCGTTTATGATATTAACGAGATCAAATTTCGCCGCACCCTCGCCGCTCGCGTAAAAATTTCTAAACGCCTTTATCGTTTCATCCATGAGCCTTAGGCTCTTTTTGCATGCTGCGATTTGAGCCGGTATACGCTCAAATTCGCCCTCGCGCGCGCACTCCTCTATATTATCCAGATACAGTCCCAGCGCGCTTAGAGGCTGGCGCTGCTGATGCGAGATGGAGTTTATCATCTCGCCCACCAGCGCGGTTTTGGCGTGAGCTAGCACCGAGCGCCTATGCTCAAGCTCCTTTTTTTCTAGCTCCTTTTCGTGCGTGACGTCGGTGCCCGCGAGGATAAATCCGTCAAATTTTACCCCGCCCTCAAGCACGTTTGAAACGTTTAGCCTGAAGCATTTTTGGTCCTTTTTTACTACAAAATCGCTCGAGTTTAGCGGGCTATTTTTGAGATTTTCAAAGCTTTTTAGCTCGTCCAGCCCCTGCGCCGCAGCGATCATCTCGTCAAATTTCGCTCCGTAAAAAACTTGGGCGCTAGAGCGAAAATCCGCTCGAATTTTTTATTTATAAATTTAATTACGCCTTTTTTATCAGCGTACAAAAGCCCCAAATTTAGCGTCTTGGCAAAGGCTCGCGCGACCTCGCTAGGCCCGCTTGCGTTATTCTTTATAGCCCGCGATGTCAAGCCCAAAGCCTTTTAACGCGACGAAATCTTTGTTTTTATTCGCGCTTAAAAGCTCGATCCGGCTGACGCCTAGCTTGTGTAAAATTTGCGCGCCGATGCCGTAATCCTTGACCTGTCCGCCGCACTTCTCCTCGCCTTGTAAAAACACCGCGACGCCGCCGTTTTTGGATAGATACTCAAGCGAGTCTCGCAAGTCGTCAAATTTATCCGAGCATAGCAGCTCCACGTCGCTTGAAATTTGATGAAATTTGACCGCGGTTTTATCCTTTATCTCGCCGAAAACAAAGGCATAGTGTCGCTCGCCCTTGTGATCTAGGATCTCGCATTTTAGGGCGTCAAAGCCAGCTATCTTAGCCTCGCTTTTTTCTTTTATCTCGATTAGGCTTTCGTGTTTTAGACGGTACTGCACGAGCTCGGAGACCGAGACCATATTTAGCCCGAATTTCTCGCAAAACGCCTCTAGATCGGATCTGCGAGCCATATTTCCGTCCTCTTTTACGATCTCGCAGATGACGGCTGCTTGCGTTAGGCCGGCAAGCTTGCATAGATCCACCGAGCCTTCGGTGTGTCCCGTGCGGCTTAGCACGCCGCCTTTTTTAGCGATGAGCGGGAAAATATGTCCAGGGCGCACGAAGTCCTCGGGCTTTGACATCGGATCGGCTGCCAGGCGGATCGTGACGTCGCGCTCGTAGGCGCTCACGCCCGTGGTCGTGTTTTTGGCGTCTATGGTGACGGTAAACGCTGTCTCGTGGCAGGATGTGTTTTTATCCACCATCAAATTTAGATCGAGGCGACGCGCGATCTCCTTGTTTAGCGCGAGGCACAGCACGCCTTTTGCGTGAGTTATGGCGAAATTTACCTTTTGCGTGTCGCTAAAGGTCGCCGCAAATACCAGATCGCCCTCGTTTTCGCGATCCTCGTCATCGACCATTACGACCATTTTGCCGTTTTTGATGTCGTTTATGGCCTGCTCTACTCTATCCATCGTTATTCCTTGTTTAAAAATTTGGGACAATTATACATTCTTAGTTTTAAAGAAGCGGTAAAATAGGTGCGCTATATTTATAGTTTGTATTATTTTATGTAAAATTTTGCAAATTCTTTAGCAAAAAAAGTATTTAAATCTCGTAAACTGTCGTCATTCATCTCGATAAGCTTTAAACGATTTTTCTTATAAATTTTAATCTTTTCTTTTTTTCTTTTTAGGTATTGCGAAGTTTCAAGACCCCAAAATTCGATATAAATTCCGCTTTGCGTGAGATAAAAGTCGCTCACTATTCGCTCTTTAGTAGGTGCTTTCTTTTCGTAAATAAACTCTATGCCTCGATAAAATAACCAGTTGGCGATTATTAGTTCCGCGCGGCTTTTTACTCTATCGCCGCTATCGCTTTTGTACGTCGTTTGCTTAAATTTATTTTTTTTAGATAATCTTATTAAAACCGTTGTTAAAACGATAATTAGTAAAATTATGATAGAGGTTTTTGCGTCGTTTACGGTTAAATTCATTTATTTTACTTCGGCGCGGCTATATTTACCGCACCTAGGTAGTTTAAGAAATTTTCTTTTGTTTAGGGCGAAAGACTTTCATCACGCTTTCATTCGTCTCGATAAATGCGCCGCAGATGAGATCGATACAGTACGGGATTGCCGGGAATATGGGCTCTAAACACTCTCTGATCGCCTTTGGCTGGCCGGGTAGATTTACGATGAGCGCATGCCCTCTGATACCTGCGGTTTGGCGCGATAAAATCGCCGTAGGAACGTATTTTAGGCTAGCTGAGCGCATTAGCTCGCCAAAGCCTGGCATCATCTTTTCGCATACGGCTTCGGTAGCCTCGGGCGTTACGTCGCGAGGAGCCGGACCCGTGCCGCCGGTCGTCAGCACTAAATCGCAACCCAGAACGTCCGTCATGTATTTTAAACGCTCTTTTATGAGTTCTAGTTCGTCGGGTATCACTTCGTAAAAATACTCGCGCTCGCTCGTTATCCAGCCGTCTAAAACATCTTTTATCGCCGCGCCCGATAGATCGTCGTATTTGCCCTCGCTAGCGCGGTCGCTCAGCGTTAAAATTCCGATTTTAGCCTTCATATTTTTCCTTTTCGTAATGATTTTTTACTATATTTTCTAACGTTTTTTTATCTATGTTTTCATTATCCGCTATATATTCCGCTATTTGTTCCAACTGCGTTTTCATGCCTTGTAAAAACGCGCTAACCTCGGCGTATGCGTTTCGTAAAATTTCTTCGCTATCTGTTTGAGTTGCTATGAAATTATCTCCCATTCCGTAATTAAACGCCATCTCGTCTGCTATATCCTTGGCTTTAGCTAGATCCGTACCGGAGTTAGAAAATAACTCGTTTTTTAATATCTTTAAAGCCGCCATACCGGCTAAATAGACTTTGATACGCGAAAGCATCGACGAGGCCGACTCTAGTTCTCGTTCCGCAGTCGTAAAGCCGTCTTGTAAAAGCGAAATTTTTTCAAACTCTATCCCGAACCAATACGCCGTAAGAGCTTTAGCCCCCTGATAGAGCGCTTGAATCTTCTTTTCCTCTTCATTAAAGCTAAGAGTTCGCTTTTTACCGAGTAAAACGTTATTTAATACGTTCTCAAAATCGCTTAATTCTATCGTTTCTTTACTTTTCCTTAGCGCGTGTATCGCTGCTTCGTTTACCAGCGTAGCAAGCGCCGCACCGCTAAAACCGACGCTTATTTTAGCTATTTCGTCTATATCGACATCGGTATTTTTACCGCTCAAATAAGTCTTTAAAATTTCTACCCTATCGGCAAAATCGGGCATCGAAAGAAAAATACGCCTATCGAATCGCCCCGAGCGCAGTAGCGCCTCGTCTATCATCTCGATGCGGTTAGTCGCGGCGATAACTATGACGCCCGAGTTATCCTCAAAACCGTCCATCTCGGTTAACAGCTGATTTAGCGTGGCCTCGCGTTCGTCGTTTCGATTGCCGCCGCGCACCTTACCCACCGCATCGATCTCGTCGATAAAGATGATGGAAGGCGCATACGCTTTAGCCTTTAAAAATAGCTCTCTAACTCGCTTAGCGCCCATACCGACGTAAATTTGCACGAAGCTTGCGCCGCTTTGGTAAAAAAACGGTACGTTCGCTTCGCCGGCAACGGCCTTTGCGACAAGCGTCTTGCCTACCCCCGGAGGTCCTATCATCAACACGCCTTTTGGCATTTTGATACCGAATTTTTTATACTTAGCCGGATTTTTTAAGAAATCCACAATCTCGCTTAACTCGAATTTAACGTCCCTTATGCCGGCTACGTCGCTAAATCTAACATTTGAAATAGCCGGAAAAACGGCTCCGCTAGCTAGCATTCCGCCGATATCGGCAGTAACGCTTTCTCCTGCTTGATTAGGCTGAGACGGCGCGCATCCCTTTTTAAATTTTTTATAAAATAGCACGCCGGAAAGTAGCGCGATTAAGATAAAAAACCCCGATAAAAATCCGCTCGCGGCTCCGCTTGAGTTATCAACCTCGACAATTATTTTTTTCGCCAGAGTCGTTATGTCTACGGCGTCTTTTACTATGACATACTTGGCTCCGCCTCTACTAGTTAGCGTTATTTTGCCGTCTTCTAAAACGGCCGAGCCTATAAGTCCCGCATCTAGCAACTTCTCGTAATCGTCGTAAGTTATATTTTTAGGCTGATTTTTAAACGCCGCAACAGACAGTAAAATAGCCAAAACTACCGATAAAACGGCTATTATTCCTTTCTTATCAAGCTTAAATTTCCGCATAG
>CAUQJW010000118.1:0-5206 GCA_963518485.1 uncultured Campylobacter sp. | reverse complement strand
ATTTTGGCGATCACGTCAGGGGTGACTAGAGCCGAGTCGCTAAAGCTCTCGCCGCCGTGCACGATGCGGTGTCCGATACCGTCTAGTTCGCTAAAATCATGCAGGATATCTGAGCTAACAAACAGCCGCCTCATAGCCTCAAGCCCCTCGTGGTGGTCTTTTAGCGGAGCGCGCTCCTCGTAAATTTTATCCGCGCTAACGTCTTTTAGCTTGGCGTAGGAGCTTGCTTCGCCGATCTTTTCGACTAGGCCGCTAGCGATGACGCAGTTATCGCCCATATCGAAAAGCTGAAATTTAACCGACGAGCTACCTGAGTTTAAAACCAAAATTTTCACTATTTTTCTCCTTCGTTTGCGGCTTGTATCGCGCTGATTAGGACCGTATTTACGACGTCTCCCACGCCGCATCCGCGACTTAGGTCGTTTACGGGTTTTTTTAGACCTTGCAAGATCGGTCCGACGGCGACGCAGTTTGCGCTTCGTTGCGCGATTTTATAGCCGATATTGCCCGCGTTTAAATTTGGAAATACAAAAACGTTCGCGCGGCCTGCTACGTCGCTGTTTGGCAGCTTTTTGCGCGCTACGGCCGGATCTATGGCCGCGTCGTACTGTACGGGAGCTTCGATTTTTAGGGCGGGATCTAGCCCTCGCGCTATCTCGCCGGCACTCCTAACCATGTCTATATCCGCTCCGCTGCCGCTATCTCCGCTAGAGTAGCTTAGCATCGCTACTCGCGGCTCTAGTCCGAACGCGCGCGCCGTATCCGCCGAGGCTAGGGCGATTTGCGCGAGTTGCCGGGCATCCGGGTTTGGATTTATCGCGCAGTCGGCGTAGATCAGGATCTCCTCGTCAAAGCACATTATAAACGAGCTTGAAACCAGCGGGCTATTTGGGAGCGTTTTGATGATCTGAAGTGCTGGGCGGATGGTGTGCGCCGTGGTCGTATTTGCACCGCTCACCATGGCGTCTGCTAGTCCTTCTTGCACCAGCATCGTGGCAAAGTACGTCCTATCTCGCACGAGTTCGCGAGCTTGATCTAGGCTCACGCCCTTGCTTTTGCGAGCTTCAAAAAGCGCGGCGGTTAGGCGATCTGCATACTCGTTTTTTTCTAAATTTATAAATCTCGCGCCGCTTAAATTTACGCCTAGTTTTTCCGCTCCAAATTTAACTTCGTTTTCGTCGCCCAAAAGGATCAAATTTACCGCGCCGCTTTTTAGTAAAATTTCGCTAGCTCTTAGTATCCGCTCGTCTTCGCTTTCTGGTAAAACGATGGTTTTTTTATCTTTTGCGGCGAGTTTAAATAGCGAATTTTCAAACCTCAAAGGCGTGATTATATCTTGCTTTACGCTTAAAATTTCATCCAAATTTCCGCTTACGATTAGTTTTGAGTTTTGCGTAAAAAAGCTCAAATTTTCGCGGCAAAAAACCGGAACGTTTAAATTTCTAGCGATCTGTAAATTTAGCTCTATTTCGCCGATATTTGCGATACTTTTTGCAGACTTAACGAGTACGAAATCAGCGCTCCCGGCTAGGCGGCCAAACTCATCTATCATGCTTTTAAAAAACTCACGCTCGCTACCGTTTTCAAAGGCTTTTTTGGCATTTTCGAGTCCGTAAAAATCATTGATGGGGTCAAAAACGGCTACATTTTTAAATTTTGCTGATATAATTTCGTAAATTTCTTGAAAATTCGCGCCAAGCGCAAGGATAGAATCGGCCATAATTTTCCTTTTGGAACTTGATTTGCTTATTTTATCGTAAAATTTTCACTTTAAGGTAAAACGTGAGAAAAAATATTTACTTTTGCGCCCTTGCAGCAGCGTTTTTGAGCGGGTGTTTACCTAGCGCCGACCCTCGCATAGATATGAAACCGCCCGTTTACGTCGAGCAGCTGCCGGCAAAGCAGAGCAACAACCAACCTAATGCCGGAAGCCTTTACGGGCGCGGTGATAATCCGCTTTTCTACGATAGAAAAGCTATGAACGTAAACGATATCGTAACCGTAGTTATCAGCGAGCGCGCAAACCAAAGCTCTAGCGGTAGCCATAAAACCGATAGAAATAGTAAAATTTCTTTAGGCGGCGGCGTATTTACGGCCGGAGCGGCGCCGCTTTCTACAGTGGCCGAGCAGCTTAATAAATACGGAAATATAGGTTTTGAAGCTGGAAGCCAAAACGGCTTTACGGGTTCGGGAACGAGCAGTCGTACCGAGACATTTACGACTACTATTTCCGCGCGCATTATTAAGGTCCTAGAAAACGGAAATTATTTTATCGAAGGTTCTCGCGAGCTGCTGATAAACGGCGAAAAACAAATCGTTCAGCTTAGCGGAGTTATCAGGCCTTTCGATATTTCCAATTCAAACCAAATAGATTCAAAATACATCGCGGATGCGAAAATCCTTTACAAAACCGAAGGCGATATAGATCGCTCCACCAAAAAGCCTTGGGGAACGAGGATTATGGATGCGATTTGGCCGTTTTAGCCTAACTTCCGAATTTTTCGGAAGTTCTCTTTCGATTTTCTACAAGACGTCAATCTTGCCTTATTTTACGCATTTTTAAAACTATAAAAGATATAATCTAGCTCAAATTTATCAAAAGGTAACAAATAATGATAAAAGGAATTTCCGGTTCGCAAATGATAATGGAAGCGCTTCACGAGGAGGGCGTAGAGATAGTTTTCGGCTATCCGGGCGGTGCTGCGCTAAATATCTATGACGAAACTTATAAACAAAAATACTTCAAGCACGTTTTGGTTCGCCACGAGCAAGCCGCTACTCATGCGGCAGACGGCTACGCTAGAGCTAGCGGCAAAGTAGGCGTAGCGCTAGTTACGAGCGGTCCCGGGTTTACTAACGCCGTTACCGGGCTAGCTACGGCTTATTCGGATAGTATACCGATAGTTCTCATTAGCGGGCAAGTGCCTACGTTTATGATTGGAACGGATGCTTTTCAGGAAATCGATGCCGTAGGTATCTCGCGCCCGTGCGTTAAGCATAATTATTTAGTTCGCAGTATCGAAGAGCTCCCTCGTATCATAAAAGAGGCGTTTTATATCGCTAAAAGCGGGCGACCCGGACCGGTACATATCGATATTCCCAAAGACATAACCTCTAAAATCGGCGACTTCGAGTATCCTAAGGAAATTTCTATACCGACTTACAAGCCTACTTTAAAAGGTAACTCCAAGCAGATCAAAAAAGCCGCCGAAGCTATCGCAGAAGCCAAAAGACCGCTTTTATATATCGGCGGCGGAGCCGTAGCATCAAACGCCTCGGAGTTTGTCAGAAAATTTAGCGCGAAAACTGGCATTCCGGCCGTCGAAACCCTAATGGGACTAGGCGTATTAGACGATAAAGACGAGTTAAATCTAGGTATGGTCGGCATGCACGGCAGCTATGCGGCGAATATGGCTATGAGCGAAACGGATTTAGTGATAGCGCTCGGTTCTAGATTTTGCGATAGGGTAACGGGGCGAACGAGCGAATTTGCCAAACACGCCAAAATAATCCATATAGACGTCGATCCTAGCTCTATTTCAAAGATTATAAACGCGCATTTTCCGATAGTGGGCGATTTGTCTAACGTGCTTGAAGAGTTGATTTTAAAAACGGATACCAAGCCCGAAAACTACGCCGAATGGAGAGAAATTTTAACTCGATACGACAAGCTAAACCCGCTCGGATACGACGATAGCGACGAGGTTTTAAAACCGCAATGGATTATCGAACAAACGGCCAAAATCGTAGGCGAGGACGCCGTTATCGCTACCGACGTCGGGCAGCACCAGATGTGGGTCGCGCAGTTTTATCCGTTTAATCGCCCGCGCCAGCTAGTAACCAGCGGCGGTTTAGGAACGATGGGTTACGGATTACCGGCGGCTATCGGCGCAAAAGCGGCTAAACCTGAAAAATTAGTAGTGAATTTTACCGGCGACGGTTCCATTTTGATGAATATCCAAGAGCTTATGACTGCTTTTGAGAGCAAGCTGCCGGTTATTAATATTATCTTGAATAATAGATTTTTGGGCATGGTGCGTCAATGGCAGACGTTTTTCTACGAAAAAAGATACTCCTCGACGGATCTTAGCCTAGAGCCCGATTTCGTTAAAATCGCGGAAGGTTTCGGCGGAGTAGGTTATGTTTGCGCTACGAAAGAGGAATTTAATAAAGCTTTAAAAGATGCGATAAATAGCGGAAAAACGGCGATGATAGACGTTAGGATAGATAGGTTTGAAGACGTATTGCCGATGGTTCCGGCGGGCGCCGCGATATATAATATGATACTAAAAAGTAAGGAATAAAAATGAGCATAAGAAGAGTAATCTCGGTTATCGTATTAAACGAACACGGAGTTTTATCGCGCATTTCCGGGCTTTTTGCGGGGCGAGGATATAATATAGACAGTCTAACCGTAGCGCCGATTCCAGAAAGCGATTTTTCGCGCATTAGTATCGTAACTAGCGGCGACGAACGCGTGCTAGAGCAAATCGTAAAACAGTTGCATAAACTCATCCCGACCTATAAAGTCATAGAAAGCGGCGAATTCGTAGAAAAGGAAATGGCGCTCGTAAAAATCGCGTTAAACGAAAATTTCGCCGGACTCGACGGAGTATTAAAAGCTTATAACGGAAGTATAGTAAATACCGATGAAAACTGTATAGTGGTGATGGTTTGCGACGATGCTAATAGAGTCGATAATTTCCTAAAAACGGTTAAAAAATTTAATCCGACCGATATAGTTCGCGGCGGATCGGTGCTAATGGACCTGTGATGAAATTAAGTAAACTTTACGAAATTTTAGGACTAGCTTTTGAAGGAAGCGATGTAGAAATCTCCGGCTTAAATTCGCTTTCAAACGCAATGCCGGACGAGCTAAGCTACTGCGACGGCGAAAAAAACGCTAAATTTATCGAGGACTCAAAGGCCGGAGCGATACTGGTAACGCCTAGTTTGAGTAAATTCGTCGGCAAGCAAAGCAAAGCGGTCGAGGTAGAAAATCCTCACCTAGCCTTTGCGATTTTAAGCGAGTATTTTGCCAAGCCGCTCATTAGCACAACTCGTATTCCGCCTAAAATTTCGGATTCGGCGGTTATAATGCCTAACGTTTATATCGGCTCAAACGTAAGTATAGGAGACGATACCGTCGTGATGGCGGGCGCGTTTATCGGCGATAACGTTCAAATCGGATACAGCTGCATAATCC
>CAUQJW010000117.1:0-5226 GCA_963518485.1 uncultured Campylobacter sp. | reverse complement strand
AGATTGACGCGTCTTACGATACCGAAAACGAGCTTAAAATAGACGAAGGGAAAAATTTGAACGAAGACGTAGCGACGGTTATTGACATAGCCGCATCGAAGCAAGACGCTCGGGACGAAAATTCGCCGCAAGAAGAAGTCGGCGAAGAGGAGCGTGCGGTAGAGATACCGGAAACGGACTCTAGCGATAATTTAGATATTACCGAAGAAGTCACTTTGCAGGATGCTGAAGAGAAAAAGTTTGAGACAGAAGAAGTAAATAGCGATACGGATGATATAGAAAGCTTAAACGAGAGAGATTTGAAAGTCGCTCTCGACGAAGAATTAGGCGAAGATGAGGCGGAGCTTGCCGAAGACGTAACGAAAGAGTCTGAGATAGAGTTAGAAACCGTCGAAGAAAACGAAGAGCGAGAAGCGCAAATAGAAAATATAAAAGAGCAAATTTCTAGCAAGATAACGCAAAAAATAACTTCCGCGCTTAGCGACGGCGAGTTGAAAGAGGCCTTAAAAAATTTAAATATCAAGATAAATATAAGTTTTGAGGAAAAGTAATTGAAAGGACGAATTTTATTAGTATCGGGTCCTAGCGGTAGCGGTAAAAGTACGCTTCTGAATCGTTTATTAAAAGAAGAAAAAGATTTATATTTTTCTATTTCAAGCACCACGAGAAAGCCTAGGCAAGGCGAAGTCGAGGGCGTAAATTATTATTACGTCAGCGAAGAGGAATTTAAAAAAGATATAGACGAGGGAAATTTTTTGGAGTGGGCATGCGTACATAAGAATTATTATGGAACGCCGTTAAAACCGATTTTAAAGGCTTTTAAAGAAGGCAAAATCGCGATTTTCGATATTGACGTACAAGGATTTAATATCGCTAGAGATAAATTTGCCGATATAATAACTTCCGTTTTTATAACTACGGCAAACAAAAATGAGTTAAAAAAACGTTTAGAGGGGCGAGGTACGGACGATGCTAAAACTATCGAAAATCGCCTGATAAACGCAGTTGGTGAAATGGAGCATATTTTAGAGTATGATTATTTTTTGGTCAACGACGATATAGAAAAAAGTTATGAGAATTTAAAGGCTATTTTAAAATCTATGAGATTAAAAAGCGAAAATATAAATTTGCGTGCAACTATCGATAGCTGGATAAATTCTTAGAAGTTTTATGGTATTATAATTAAAATCAAAGGAGGTTGTATGGGCGGATTTAGTAGTATGAGCCACTGGGTGATCGTTTTGTTAATCGTAATTTTGCTTTTTGGGGCTAAAAAAATTCCCGAGCTAGCCAAAGGGTTGGGCAGAGGGATAAAGGATTTCAAAGCAGAAATGGAAGATGCTAAAAAAGGCGACGTAGAGCAGGTAGAGGAAAAAAAAGAGGAAACGGTTACTACCGTAAAAACCGAAGAGACCACGAAAGCTTAATGAAAAATTTAGTAATTTCCGAAATAAAACAATTTATCGATTTTGACTTTGTGCTGGAAAGGCCAAAAGATAAGGGCTTGGCGCACTACGCGATGCCTACTTTTAGCCTAGCAAAACAGCTCAAAAAATCCCCAGTAGCCATCGCCGCTGAGCTGGCGTCTAAATTTGAAAATGGCGAAGTTTTTGAGGCTACGGCGCTAAACGGCTATATAAATTTTAAACTAAAGCCTGCATTTTTGGATAAATTCGCCTCGGCTAGCCTTGCAAATCCGAGCGAGTTCGCAAAAGGCGGCGCAACTAGCGGCGAGAAAATTTTGCTCGAATACGTCAGCGCAAACCCGACCGGTCCGCTTCACATCGGGCACGTTAGGGGCGCGGTTTTCGGCGATACGCTAGCTCGCGTCGGACTTCACATCGGCGAAAATATCGCGACTGAATACTATATCAACGACGCAGGTAATCAAATCGAGCTTCTAGGCACGTCTATTTCGCTTTGGGCGCGCGAAAATCTGTTCGGCGAAAACGTGGCGTATCCGGAGAAATTTTACCGCGGCGACTACATCGAGCCTATCGCAAAAGAAGCGCTTGAAAAATTTGGCAAAGAGATATTTTACGACGAGAGTCGAAATCTCGAGCTAGCCGAGTTTGGCAAGGATAAGGTGCTTGTTTTGATCAAGCAAAATTTGGCCGACGCGCAAATTTTCATCGAGAACTGGGCTAGCGAAAAGAGCTACTATGACAAGCTTCCGCTCACGCTAGATCGCCTAAAAAGCGAGAACGGCATCTACGAGAGCGAGGGTAAAATCTGGCTAAAATCAAGCGAAGTCGGCGATGAAAAAGACCGCGTTATCGTGCGCGAAGACGGCCGCGGCACCTATCTGGCCGGCGACGTGGTTTATCACGACGATAAATTTAGGCGCGGATTTGATCGCTGCATCAACATCTGGGGCGCCGATCACCACGGCTATATCGCGCGCATGAAGGCCGCGCTGCATCTGCTTGGATACGACGAAAATCGCCTTGAAATCATACTTTCGCAGATGGTAAGCCTGCTAAAAGACGGCGAAGCCTACAAGATGAGCAAGCGCGCGGGCAACGTCGTGCTGATGAGCGACGTGGTCGAGGAGATCGGCTATGAGGCGCTTAGATTTATGTTTCTTAGCAAGCGCTGCGACACGCACCTGGAGTTTGACGTGGACGAGCTAAAGCGCGAGGATAGCTCAAATCCGGTATTTTACATCAACTACGCGCACGCAAGGATTAATCAAATTTTTGCAAAAGCTGGCAAAAACGTCGCCGATGTTGCGGGCGTGAAATTTGCAAATTTGAACGAGGACGGCAAAAATTTGCTATTTGAAGCGCTTACGCTAAACGATGTTTTAGTCGATAGCTTTAATACGCGCGCGGTAAATAAAATTTGCGACTATCTAAAGAGCCTGGCTGCGAATTTTCACAAATTTTACAACGAAAATCGCGTCGTAGGTAGCGAGAACGAAGACGAGCTTTTAAAGCTTTTCGCCGTCGTCGCGCTCTCGATAAAAACGGCTCTGGGGCTAATGGGCATCGCCGCAAAAGACAAGATGTAGAGTCAAATTTGAGTAAAATTAGAAGCGCTAAGCGGCGCTTCTCGTTTAAAAACAACCACTTAAAATCCATGAATATTTCTAAAATTTCCGCCGCATTTTTCTTTATATTTTTGATAGCCATAGAGTATCTCGCCCTCACGCCCGCACAGATAAAACTCATCGAAAACAGCTGGGATAAGGCAAATCATTTCATCGCATTCGCCGCGCTTTACGTTACTTTGCATTTTGGCTTTTCTAGACTAAATTTGGGCGCAAAGGTTGTTATTTTGCTAGCTTACGGCATCCAGATAGAAGCAGCGCAGTCGTTTGTACCGGGCCGCTATTTTAGCCTGTTAGATATCGTTGCAGACGGCATCGGCATGGGTTGTGGTATCGTAGCGATCAGAATCGCTAGAATGTTTAGGGCAAAAATCGTTTCTAAATCTTAAGCTTTCGCCTCTTTTAGTTTGCTCAAAAATTCTTCGATATTGTATTTTGCGCGATATTGCGCGCTCATTAAGTGGATGAGTATGTCGCCTAGATCGATTACGACCCAGTCGCCCGAGCTTTCTATGCCTAAAAACTGCTCGCCGGCATCCTTTAACCCTTCTTTTAAGTCTTCCGTTAAAGAATACGCGTGCCTTTCGCCCATCGTCGTGGCCAATATGACGTAACTAGCTAAATAGTCTTTGCCTTGCATATTTACGGCCTCGATATTTTCGGCTTTTTTAGCATCTAAAATCTCGATAATTCTTTCTACTCTTTTTTCCATTCGTTTTCCTTGATAAATTTTGCTACTTCGTCTCTAACGGGCTTGGGTACGAACTCCAGAAAATCGCTCTTGCGTATTTGCGACGAACTTACGCCGACATTAACGTCTAGTTTTATAAAATTATTCGGCACGACTATATTGTCGCGACTGGCTACGACGAATTCAACCGTTTTAAAAAGCTTTTCGATCTCGTGCCATTTGCATAGGCTAGCTAGATGATCGGCTCCTATTATAAAATAAATTTTTTCGTAACCGTTCTTAAAATGCAGTACGCTTTCTATACTGGGAACGGGACGGTTTTT
The DNA here is from genome assembly GCA_963518485.1 of uncultured Campylobacter sp. Classification (GTDB taxonomy): domain Bacteria; phylum Campylobacterota; class Campylobacteria; order Campylobacterales; family Campylobacteraceae; genus Campylobacter_A. The sequence goes on along the minus strand of CAUQJW010000117.1, from coordinate 1,160 downwards.
GCTTATTTCAAAATCGCTAATCTCGACCTTTTCCATTTCCCCCCATAGCATTTTAGCCCATCTTAACCTAAGCGTCGGCGGAGCGAAATAGCCTTCTTTAAACGGGCTCACAAAAGTCGGTAAAACCACGAGCTTATCTATATCCAAGCTATTCAGCGCGGCTTTTATCGCGCAGTCGTGTCCGACGTGGGGAGGATCGAAACTACCCCCGAAAATAGCTAAATTCAAAGCTTAGCGCCTTTTAAATTTTTGCTTATGTTAGCTAAAAAAGTCTAAATGCTCGCTAAAAGTGCCGAACCGGGTAAATAAATCGCAAATTTAAGAGTTTTTAGGTAAAATTGACGAAAATTTTTCAAAGGAAAAATATGATAAAAGTAGCTATTAACGGCTTTGGAAGGATAGGTAGATGCGCGGCTCGTATAATTTTAGACCGCGACGACGTCGAACTGGTCGCTATAAACGATACCGCAAAACGAGACATGACTAGGTATTTACTAAAATACGATAGCGTTCACGGCGAATTTAAAAAAGACGTAAAAGTTATAAACGACGATTATATCGAAGTAGAAGGTAAAAAAATTAGAGTTTTCTCGACTCGAGATTTAAACGAGCTAGACTATGCGGCTTACGGTGTAGACGTAGTATTGGAGTGTACGGGTAAATTTTTAACTACCGAAAGCTGCATGCCGTATCTACAAAAAGGCATTAAAAAGGTCGTAATGAGCGCGCCCGCAAAAGACGATACGCCTACGTTCGTATACGGCGTTAACGACGATACCTACGCAAACCAAGCCGTTATTTCAAACGCTAGCTGTACTACTAACTGCCTAGCGCCCATCGCGAAAATCCTAGAAGAAAAATTCGGCATTAAAAAGGCGCTTATGACGACTATTCACGCTTATACGAACGGTCAAAGTCTAGTAGACGTAAAATCTAAGGACTTTAGAAGAAGTCGCGCCGCAGCCCTAAATATCGGACCTACGACTACGGGTGCGGCAAAGGCGATAGGCAAGGTAATGCCTAGCCTTAAAGGCAAAATTCACGGACAAAGCGTTCGAGTACCAACTCCAAACGTGTCTATGGTAGATTTAACGGCCGTTTTAAACAAAACCGTAAGCGTAGATGAGGTAAACGAGGCGTTTAAGGAGGCTAGCTTAGGC
>CAUQJW010000116.1:0-5244 GCA_963518485.1 uncultured Campylobacter sp. | reverse complement strand
GACGGACTCGGCTAGACTTGTGAGTTTTATAAATACTTTGGACGAGAAATTTAATAATATCTTTATAATAGCCCACAATAACTCTATTATAGAAATTTGCGAATCGTTAAGCGATTCGGCTATAGGCAATATCCCGACTTGCGGCGTTTTTTGCATAGAATTTAACTGCGGCTTTAACGAAATTAAAGAATGCGGCGGGAAAGCGCTATTTTTTGATTATCCTAAAAAACGGGACTCAAAATAATCCGCTATACGATTAGCCTTATATTGACCTTAATAAAATTCGCATAAAATAGTCAATAAAATTATAATGTAAAGAATTCGTAAAAAATTGTGTTTAATTTAATGGATAAATACGATTAATTCAAAAAGTAAGATTTATCAAATATCGTATTACAGGCATTTATAAAGCTTAAGAATAGGCTGGCGAAAAAAATATATATTAGTTTGAAAATTATAGTTTTCAATATAAAATAATAGAAATAGTTTGTATTTTACCTTTTGTATAACTTTGCTTTTATCTTTTACTACTACTATTTTTGGCTTGCTTAGATGCTTGAGCAGCGCAACGGCGTTTAACGAGCTGGTAATCATAACGATATCAAACGTTTTATTTATGATTTTGCTTAGCTTTTCGTTATCTTCGTCGGTGCTTTCTACTATGCCGGGCGTTACGAGAACTTTGCGTCCGCCGTAGCTAGCAGCTAGTTCGTAGCTCGCGCTCATACCTTGAAAATTACCGTTAAAACTATCGTCGATAATTATTTTGCCGCCGGCATCTATTCGTTGTAATCTATGCTCTACGTTTTTTAGCTTTAAAATCGATTTTCGTATTTTGTTTTCGTCCAATCCTAAATAAAGAGCGGTCTTAATACAAACGGTTAAATTAGAGGCGTTAAATTTGCCTAGTAAAGGCGAACTAAACGCCGTATCTTTTATATTAAATTTCACGCCGTCCATATCCGCCGCGACGCCGTTTAGATCGCTATCGTAAATCTCTACCGTATCGTTCGTCGCAGCGTTTGTAGAACTATGGACGAAAGCTTTTTTTAGCTTTTTGGACTCTAGCGCTTCTAATTTGGTAGCCCTTACGTTTTCTACGGTTTTAAAGTACTCTATATGCTGCGCGCCGATTTCTCCGACGATAACGACGCTAGGCTGCAAAAATTTAGTTATTTGCGCGATATCGCCCTTTAGTCTAGCTCCGGCTTCGGCTATATAAATTTGTCGTCCGTATTCTAAGTTGTCGTTTACGTCTTGTATAAGTCCGCCAAGCGTATTAACGCTGCGAGGAGTCTTATAACACGAAAAATCGTCTTTTAGTAACTCATAGAGGAAATTTTTAATGCTGGTCTTTCCAAAACTTGCCGTTACGAGTATTATCGTTAGATTGCTCATCAAAGCTAGTTTTTTTTCCGCCATTCTTTTATAGGCTTGAAATTTTAATTTTTCTATTAAACAACTAACGGTTAGAGAGACGATTAAAATCAGCGGAATTTCAAAATTCGCGCGCTCTTGCGCAAAGATACAAAATATACTCCTAGCTACCGATAGAATTAGAAGAATCGCAAAAAATCGCTTAACTCGAGCCGTAAAGACTAGTTTTTTATCTAACCTTCTATGCCACGTTACGAGGCTAGGGATTAATGCGAAGTAAAAATATATCCAGAAAAAATTACTCGCCGTAAAGAAAAGTCCGAGCGGGATAATAAAAAATACTACGTGCCAAAGGGGTTTCGTAAAATGAAAAAGTATACGCTCGAATTTATATGAAAACCATTGTAGGCAGGTTATGAGATAAAATCCTAAAGCGAGCAAAAAAACAATGTCGGAAGCAATTAGGGCGATTCGGATTAAAATTTCTTTCATAGATCAAGCACCTGTTGTTTGTGAATTTTATACGTTTTAGATTCTTTTTTGCGAGTTTTCGGCTCGCTCTTTTCTTGCGCATCGTTTTCAAAAAGCATCGGTTCTTGTATTTTTTCGGTATTTTTAAACAAAGCGCTAGTTTCTAAATTGACTTCCTGCGGTTGCATCGAAACCTCAAGCGCATAGCCTTCTTTTTCTACTACAAAATCTTTTGCGTATTCGTCTTGCATTTCGGCTGGATCGCGAGAGACCTCTTTTAGCCAAGACGTTATAACGCCGTTAATATATTTGGCGTGAAGTAAAAAGAAAAAATGATCTCCCTTTAACGGATGCAGCTCGCTATTTTTAATTAAATAATTAATTCTCTCGCCGCATCTTAACGGCGTAGTTTTATCGTCTGCGCCCCAAAATACGAATGCTTTGCCTTTAAAATCGGCGAATTTAGAGCTAAAATCTTCGTCTACGACGTTTTTGAGCGTCTCGTACATGGTTTTACTCATACCCTTTACGTCTTTCGTAGCGAAAATTTTATATAAAAAACCGAACCCCAAAGCTTTAAATATTTTAAATATAGTTATTTTTAGTCGTACCGAAAGCGGTTTTTTAACGACTATTCCGGCCGAGCTTAAAAGTACTAAAACTTCTGGTTTTATTAGCGTCGCTACTTTACCGCCGAAGCTATGCCCGACTACCATTTTAGGAGAAATTTTTATCTCGTCGAAAAAGGCTTGCATTATTTTTGTATAATCTTTCGTGTGAAGCGGAGAGAAGATATCGCTGTTGCCAAAGCCCGGCATATCTATATATACGTGCTTAAAATTAGGTAAAATAGCGCCAAAAGCCTTTTTCATTATCTCTTTATTGGCACCCCAACCGTGCAGGAAAACCGCTGCGTCTTCACGGTCTAAATTTGTCATTTCGTAGCTTATGCGATACGTTTTAAAGCCGTATTTAACCTCCTTACTCGCCATTTTCGGCCTTTTTCCTAGACGAATAAATGCTTTCTAGTACCTCTACCGCTTCGCATAGGCGTTCGTATTCGGCCATATTTAATAGCACCGCTTCGAATTTATTGTTTTTTACGATTACGACTCGTTTCATCTGAGCCTTGCCCACCTTTGACAAAATCGTGCTAAAATTTCGCACCACTTCCGTAGCCGTAATAATTTCGTCTTTGCTAAAAGTCGCCAATTTTATACCTTTATGTAATATTTTACATAAAATATAGCATATTTAGCTTTAAAAATGCCTAAAGTTTGCCTTTTGCCGACGTTATAGAATTTATAAATTTATAATCTACGTTTATCTCTTTTTCTCTCGGTAAATTTACGCTAAGCTCGTTTATAGCGGAGTTAAAGTCGCTAAATAGATAGTTTGCCAAGCTGCCCGGATTAGGATTTATTTCGTTCAGATACGCTTCGTCGCCTATTACGAAAAAGTCGCAACGAATAAGCGCGCCGTCGAATCCGCAATTATAAATTTTTTCAAAACTAGATCTTAGTTTATTTTTTAGCTCCTCGCTTATATCGGCTTCTTTTGCCCTGCTCTCCCCGGAAAAGCTCATATATTTTTGCTCATAGTCTAAAAATTCTTTTTTCTTCGGCTCTTCTATGATAGAAAATTTTATTTCGCCGTTTGCTTTGTAGCCGGCGAGATTGTATTCTTTTACGCCCTCGATAAACGGTTCTACTAGTACATTTTTATCAAATTCGTATGCTACGTCCAAAGCGTATTCCAGCTCTTTATTTTCTTTTACTACGCTAACTCCTATCGAGCTTCCCAAACAAAGAGGCTTGATTATAACTGGTGGTTTTAAACTAGGAAGTTTGCTTTTGTCGATAACTTCGTAATCTAGCGTCTTAACCCCTGCTTTTCGCGCTAAAAATTTGGTAAGTTCCTTATTGTAGCTCAGCGCGCTAGCTTCTAGCCTAGGCCCTATATATCTAACTCCGAAAAAATCTAGCAGAGCGGCTATTTTGCCGTCTTCGCCGTCCATCCCGTGGATTAAATTTATATAGGTTTCTACCCCCAGCTTTTTATCGCCCAGCAACCCGCTAACGTAAAATCCGCCCTGCTTTAGCGATAATTTTTTACAGTTTTTATATTTACCCGAGCTAAAAAAATTCGCTCTCATATCCTTTAAGTCTATTAGATAAAACTCCCGAAATTTATCGCAAAATACGAAGCCGATCTCGCCGTTAATTACGTTTTTAAGCGCGATGGCGCTAACTATACTGATTTCGTGTTCGTAGCTTTTGGCTCCAAAGATTATTCCGAATTTCATATTTTTCCTTTATGCTAGTTTTTTTAGGGCTTCTTTTACCAAATCACCCGTATTTTGAGAATCGCATTTGCCTAGAACTTGTAAAATTTTATCCCTTTTAAAGCCTAAACTTTCAAGAGCTAAAGCCGCTTCGTGCCGATAACTAGGTATTTTTTCGTCCATACTAATTTTTGCGTCGCTTAGTTCGGCGATTATGCGTCTAGCCGTTTTCGCTCCGATGCCGGGTACCGACTGAAACGCAGCGGCATCGCCGCTAGTAATAGCAGCCAAAAACGCCGTCGGAGCTAAAGTGGAGCAAGTAGCCATAGCCGTAGCCGCGCCGATACCGTTTAGTTTAATGAGCGTTTCAAACATTTTTTGCTCGTTTGCGTCTAAAAAACCGTAGAGCAAATTCGCATCCTCGCGAATGATTTGAGTTATATTTAGCTCTACTTTTTGATCTTTTTCCAGCTTTGCCGAGCAAAAAAGCGAAATAGCTATGCCGTAGCTAACTCCGCCTGCAGTTTTTAGGATTAGGTTAGTCGGCTCTTTTTTAGTTATAACTCCTTCGATCGCTTTTATCATTTAACTTCCTTCAATTTTTTTAAAATTTTATTTATGCTTTGGGCGAAAGCCGTATTCATAGCTCTTACTGCGGCTTGCGCGCTACCGTCGGTCACGGTCGCCCTCTCGTCTAAAATTTCGCTTTTTAGAATTTTCTCATTTTTAAAGATAGAAAATCCAAGCAAGATTCGAGCCTCGGTTTCCTTTATCTGCAAGGCTAAAATTTTACTTTCCAGCTTTAGCGGCGCACCGTTTAACTCGACTCTAAAATCGCAGCTATCGTTTACCGCCGAGATTAAGTTTTGATAAATCATTTCGCTAGGCGTATCTATAAATCTAGCGTCCTTAAACGTCGTTACCGAGCCGTCTTTTACGGTTAAAATTTCTCTACTTTCGGCAGCGTCTAAAAAGTCGGTCGGACTTATCTCTACCGCCGTTTTGATTTGCGCTAGGGCGCACCCGCCTGTTTTAGCTTCGAGCGTAAAGTATTTCGTAGTCGGCGCGCTTTTAGCCAAGCAACCGCTTAAAAAAACAGCGCAAACTAAAGG
>CAUQJW010000115.1:0-5387 GCA_963518485.1 uncultured Campylobacter sp. | reverse complement strand
CTCTAACCTAATCAATAAAGACTCCGCTACCGTATCAAGCCTAGGAGATATAACTATAAAAGCAAATACCGTAGATAACTTGCAAAGCTCTAATATAGCAGCCTCTAATAATATTTATATAGACGCCGATACCATAAACAACGGCTCGTCTATGCTGCTGGCTTCAAATATAAACGTAAAGGCTAAAAACCTAAATAACTTCTCTCAAAGCGAAATTTTAACCGTTACCGATAATTATTCGGGAAGCCTAAATCTTCTTTGCTGCGGAAGCAAGAGCTTTAAACTAAGCGTAGATGCTAAAAAGATAAAAGAAGGTATCATAGACGAATGGAATCTAATATCCAAAAGCTATACGGACGAGGAGCTAAAAACCGAACTTTATAAAAGAGTCATCTCGCAAGACATTAACGCCTATGCTTTAAATTTGCATATTAGCAGCTACCTTCACGGCACTAGCTCGCATCCTTTTAATTCAATAAAAATAGATGAAGAAAATAATAGCATAGTAATAAACGTTCAAAGAGTAAAAGATCGCGAAAGGGTTAGAAACCTTTACTACTCTATAAGTAAAGAAAAAATAACCAAGCAAAGCCTTGATAACTTTATCCCCGCTAAAATTTACGCAAGCGGCGATATAGACTTTAACTTAGAAACTCTAATAAACGACAAAAGCTACATATACGCAAACAACGATATAAAGCTAAACGCAAACGAAGCTAAAAATATCGGATACGATTTGCAAAGAAACGTAAATAGCTATTTAAAATACGAGTGGAAAGAAAGAGAAAAAAAGTGGTATGGTAAGAAAAAATGGAAAACAAAAGGCGGAGATAGCGCTCATAAATACTTTAACTATACCGAGGACGGACTTCCGGCCGTTTTAGCTTCTAACAATAACTTTTACGCATCTCTTATCAGCCTTTCTAATGCTAGCATAGAAGCGGTAGCCGGTAAAAGTATAGATATTCCTATATTTAAGCCAAACGATATCCCTTACGTAAAATATTCTCCTATAAACACCGGATTTTTATACGGTATGAGCGGTAGCTCTCCGGCGTTTATACTAGGTAAATTTCAAAGCATCTATTCTAATGCGGCTTCTTTATTAAACGAAACGTTTAATAAAACTAAAATTTCAAACGGAATCAATAAAAGCTCCGTAATCGTAGCCAAAAACGATATAAACATAGACGCCAGCGGAAACGTCTATAACGCTGGGCTTATGGCCGCAAATAACCTAAACGTAAGCGCAAACGAAATCTCTAACGAAAATGCCGCCCTTTTAGCGACTAATAATATAAACCTAAAATCAAACGACAATTTAAATCTAACTTCAAGCATAGCGACCGCAAACGATATAAATTTACAAGCTAGTAATATAAATATAAATCGATCAAGAGATACGAAAAACTTTTCTACTCATACCCAAACGACTCTTGGGGCTAGTTCGAATCTAAACGCTAAAAACGATATAAATATAAAATCAAACGATATTTTAATTAGCGGAGCGAATTTAAAAGCGAACGACGATATAAATCTAAACGCAAATAATAGCTTAAACGTAAAAACCGCTCAAAGCGCTTATGAGTTTGATCTAAGCGGTAAGGATACTAAATTTAAAGAAAGTATCCTAACTAACCAAACCTCAAATCTAAACGCTAAAAATATAAAAGCAACCGCAAACGATATAAATTTAGTATCGGCAAACCTAAACGCAAACGAAAAGATAGAATTATCGGCAAATAATAATATAGATATAAGCTCGGCAAACGATAGAGTTTATCTACAAAGCGAAGTAACCTCAAAAGGCTTCTTAAGCAAGAAAAAAACCGTTACTCAAAGCTTAAAGGAAGATGTTTTAAGCTCAAATCTAAACGCAAACGACATAAGCCTAAACTCAAACAAAGATACGAAGATAGCTGGATCAAACCTAACCGCAAAAGATAGCATAGCTATAAAAGCTGATAGTATAGATTTATTACCTACCGCATTTAGTAACGCCCAAACGAGCCAAACTACTAAATCAAGCTTCGGCGGTATATCTAAATCCATGCTAAATACCGCCGACCGATCTAATAACTTGCAAGCCGCAAATCTAAATGCCAATAATATAAAACTAACCGCAAACGATATAAATTTACTAGCCTCGAATATACAAGCTACCGCGCTTGATATAAATACCCGAATCCTAAATCTTATCTCCTCTAAATCCTCGAATACGAAAACTAGATTTAAACAAAGCTCGGGACTAATAACGGCTACTATAACCGATAAAGGCAAAATAAGCGAAGTAGAAATTCCTTCGATAATAAAGGTAAAAGATAGATTTATTTTAAACGGTAACGATATAACCGATAAACTAGATACGCAAATAGCAAATCAAATACAAAACGCTTTAAATTCGCAAGAATTTAAAGATAACGTTATAAGAGAGCTTAGATCAAACCCTAAAACCCCGTTAAACGAAAAAACGATAAATCAAATAAAAGCTACTCTAAATTCAAGAGAGTGGGAAGAAAAGACTACTACTCTAAGCGGTATAGGCTCTTTGATAACTACCTTGGCCGTAGCCTATATGACTTACGGTATAGGAGGAAACGCCGCCGCTGGACTAGGATTAGTAGAAAAAACCGCTAGCTATGCGGCGGTATCTTCTATGACGTCGGCGGCGATAACTAACGTAGGAACGTCTTTGATAGCTTCTGTTATAAGCGGTAAAACGCGACTAGACCTAGGCTCTTTAGCTACTAGCGTAGCTACGGCGGGAGCATTATCTTACGCTAATTTTACTTTAGGAACGGACGCTTTAGCTAAAGATATGAATTTTTCAGATTACTTAAAAAATGCTACAATAAACGGAGTAGGACAAGGTATAAGCTCCGAGATTAGAGGCGAAGACTTTAAGAAAGGCTTTATGACAGGAGCTATAATATCAGCTATAAGCGATAGCGCGTTACGGATGAGAAAATACGTAGCAAAACATTATGACAACATAGGAGATGGAAAACTAAGCGAAGGATTAAGGGGAGACGGAGTAAAGCTGGCGGGTAGTCATCCAGAGAAGGTTTATGATAATAAAGGAAATCTCATATTAAAAGACGTAAATGCCCCAACTGGCGGACCTCAAATGAAGCCAGGAACGCTATTTGGATTTGTCTATTCTAAAGGCGGGATTATCGATAATACGTTAGAACGCTACGCAGGATCTCACGACTTTATGTCTAGCTGGAACTATAAAAATACCGATGGAATTACACATTTAAAAAATAATGGAATTTTAGTAAACATAGCCAGCGGACTACTTTTAATCCCGTCTACCCCGTTTGCCCTAGCCCCATTCTTACAAGAGAATTTCTCTAATATAGAAATCTATAAAGATTTAAAGAAACAAAATAAGAACATTAGAGAAGATGCCATAAGGAGATCAAATGAGAATTAGGGATATTGTGATGTGTTTAACGGGATTAGTTTGGTTTAGTGGGTGCGGGTATTTTATTCCTAGTTACGAAATACTTGTTAAAAGAGTTTTAGACCCTACAATAGGAAAATCTTATATTCCACAGAATTTCGGAATTAATAGTAGGGAGATTTATGATGAAAATAGATACGTATATATATCAGAGTATCCCAAGGGATGTATCGTCGGTTATTTAACAAATAGAGATGATAAACCAGAAGTCGTGCAAGAGTGGATTATATTATCAGGTAAAGAGAATTGCAAAATTACCGAGAGTTTTTAATCCAATGAAAAATACGTTAGAACGCTTTGCGGGACCTCACGAATTTACGTCTAGCCGGAATTATGAAAATATAAATGGAATAACATATCTAAAAGACAACGGCAATCTAGTAAACGTAGCTAGCGGTTTATTACTTATTCCGTCTGTTCCGTTTGCATTAGCCCCATTCTTACAAGAGAATTTCTCTAATATAGAAATTTATAAAGATTTAAAAAAGCGAAATGAAAACGTAAGAAATCAGATCATAAATAAGGAGAGATGATGAAAGTTAAAGATGTTGTGTTGGTTTTAGTAGGATCAATGGTGTTAAGCGGTTGTAATTATTTTACGCCGACCTATGAAATCTTTGCGGGCAATATGGATGCAAATATGAGAAATTGGACTCCGACCGAGTATATGATTAAAAATCATAGGGAAATTTATGACGAAAATAGGTATATATACATATATAGACATAATCCGGAAGGTTGCATCCGCGGTATTTTAACAAACAGAGACGATAAGCCGGAAAAAGCCGTAGGGTGGATTATATTATCAGGAAAAGAAAATTGCAAACAAACCTACGGCTTTGTTTTAATCCAATGAAAAATACGTTAGAACGCTACGCAGGAGCTCACGACTTTATGTCTAGCTGGAACTATGAAAATACCGATGGAATCACGCATTTAAAAAATAATGGAATTTTAGTAAACATAGCCAGCGGACTACTTTTAATCCCGTCTACTCCGTTTGTACTAGTGCTGTTTTACGCTAAACTAGGATAAATTTGCCAATATGCTTTAAAACCCATACCCAACCCTAAAGCTTAAATAAACATCGCTAGTTTTAAAATACTGCGGTTTATGAATCGGAGCAGAAGCCGATAGATCATAATTTAAAGAAGTTCCTAAAAAGTTAAAATTTCCTTTTATACCAAGCCCCATTCCTGCTAGTTTATTTGAGCCCTCGCTTTTTGAAGTAGTGCTATATACGGCTCCGCCGTCTAGAGCTAAATAAATAGAGTGATTGTTTATGTAGTTATACGATAGCGTATTTCTTATATATAAGCCTTTTTGCCCGACTAAACTCATCTGCCCATCAAATCCCCTTACGCTATAAAGACCGCCTATGCTAAATCTATCTTGTAAAGTTAAAGGAGTTTTATTATACTGGGCATGAAGTATCATGTCGTAGGTTAAATTGCTTGCTAGTTTATGCTTATAACCTAAATCAACCAGCCATATTTTCATACGACCGGTTCCTTCTCCTATATTTTCTTCCGGAGCTCTTAGCGCTCCTAGCATGCCGGTGCCTCTTTTATAGGAAATCGAGCCGTTTATTTGAGAATTCGATAAATTTAGCTGCGACCTTACTCCTATTTCGTATCCTGCGGTAACTCTTCTTTGATTTTTAAGTTCAAATTCTTCTACGTAATTTCTACTCGCCCTTCTAAATAAATTTAAAAATACGGTTGATTTTAAATTTTGATCCCTATAAAAAAGATAGCTTAACGCTAAGTTATTTGATATACTGCGCCCGCTATAAGAGTAAAGATTATAAGCCCCGGCTATTACTTGATCGTAGTAATAGCTCGAATTCATATAGCTTAGATTAAAATATCAAAACGGAATGTTAAAATTAAAGTAGCGATTGCGAGAGTCGCCTTTT
>CAUQJW010000114.1:0-5412 GCA_963518485.1 uncultured Campylobacter sp. | reverse complement strand
AAAAAATTTGAGCTTGCAACCAAGCCTCACCACGATCACATGATATGTCGCAGATGTGGAACTATCATCGAATTTGAAGACGCAACCATAGAAAAAAGACAAGCAAATATCGCAAAAGAGCATGGCTTCAAGCTAACCGGACACATGATGCAGCTTTACGGCATCTGCAAAGAGTGCCAGACGAAAGAAGCTAAGGAGGCTAAAGTAAGGTGATATTTGAAAATCAGTTAGAAATCCAAAGGCTAGAGACCGCAAACGAGCTGCGAAACGCGGGCGTAAATCCCTATCCGCACTTTTTGCGCCGTGATATGGATATAGCTAAATTTAGGCTCAAATTTAAACACATAATAGACACTGAAGAAAAGAGCGCCGAAGGGCAGCTGGCGAGCCTCGCCGGACGTGTTAAGCTCATTAGGGATGCGGGCAAGGCGATATTTGCCAACATCGAGGATGAGGACGGCAATCTCCAAATTTATTTTAGCAACAAGACGCTTGATCCGGATTGGTTTAAGGTCGTAAAGAAAAATATCGAAGTAGGTGACATCATATATGTACGCGGATATGCCTTCGTCACGCGAACGGGCGAATTTTCTATGCACGTTAGCGAACTAACTTTAGCGTCAAAGGCCATTTCGCCGCTTCCGGAGAAATTTCACGGGCTAACGGATATCGAGACTAGATACCGCCAGAGATATCTTGATATGATAATGAACCCAGAGGTTAGGGCCGATTTTAAGTGCCGCTCGGTTATCGTTAGCACGATTCGCAGATTTTTCGAGGATAAGGGCTTTTTAGAGGTCGAGACTCCTATGATGCACCCGATCCCCGGCGGAGCTAACGCTAAGCCTTTCGTTACGTTTCATAACGCGCTTGGCGTCGAGAGATTTTTGCGCATCGCACCCGAGCTTTATCTAAAGCGTCTCATCGTGGGCGGCTTTGACGCTGTTTACGAGATGAATAGAAATTTTCGCAACGAGGGCATGGATCTAACGCATAATCCCGAATTTACAAGCATCGAGTTTTACTGGGCATGGCATACTTATCACGATCTGATGGGGCTAACCGAGGAGCTATTTAGCGTGCTTCTTGATAAACTCGATATGCCGAAAATAATCGAATTTGACGGTATGCAGATTGATTTTAGCAAGCCGTTTAAACGCATAAGCTACAAAAAAGCGCTCGTAGAAATCGGCGGGCTAGACGAGTCGATTATCGGCGATAAGGATAAAATTTTAGCCAAGCTCAAAGCGGACGGCTTTGAGGCAAACGCTAAGCTTGATTTAGGCCACTTGCAGGCCGAACTTTTCGACAACTACGTAGAGAGCAAACTAACCGATCCGACCTTTATCATCGACTATCCGATTTCTATCAGTCCGCTTTCTCGCAGAAGCGATGCAAACCCTGATATAGCCGAGAGATTTGAGCTGTTTATCGCAGGGCGCGAGCTAGCAAACGGCTTTAACGAGCTAAACGATCCGATTGATCAATACGGCCGCTTCGCTTCGCAAATCGAAGCCAAAAACGCCGGCGACGACGAAGCTCACGAGATGGACGAGGACTACGTGAGGGCTCTTGGCTATGCTATGCCGCCGACGGCCGGGCAGGGTATCGGCATAGATAGGCTCGTGATGCTACTAACCAATAAAAAATCCATCCGCGACGTGGTGCTTTTCCCTGCGATGAGACCGCAAAAAAACGAAACCAAGGAGAATTAATGAGTTTGCAAAGTTACGATAAAGAAATTTTTGATTTAGTAAATTTAGAACTAAAACGCCAGTGCGACCACCTCGAGATGATCGCGAGCGAAAATTTTACCTACCCTGAAGTAATGGAAGTAATGGGCTCGGTTCTAACTAATAAATACGCGGAAGGCTATCCAGGTAAGCGCTACTACGGCGGCTGCGAGTACGTCGATCAGATCGAGCAGCTAGCGATCGATCGCTGCAAAGAGCTTTTTGGTTGCGAATTTGCAAACGTACAGCCAAACTCAGGCTCGCAGGCAAACCAAGGCGTTTACGGCGCGCTTTTAAATCCCGGCGATAAAATTTTAGGCATGGATCTAAGCCACGGCGGACACCTAACTCACGGCGCAAAAGTAAGCAGCTCGGGTAAAATTTATCAGAGCTTTTTTTACGGAGTAGAGCTTGACGGACGCATAAACTACGATAAGGTGATGGAAATCGCGCAAATCGTAAAGCCAAAGATGATCGTGTGCGGCGCTAGCGCATATACGCGCGAGATCGAATTTAAGAAATTCCGCGAGATCGCCGACGCAGTAGGCGCTATACTCTTTGCAGACGTAGCGCACATAGCAGGCTTAGTCGTAGCCGGCGAGCATCAGAGTCCGTTTCCGCACTGCGACGTGGTTAGCTCGACTACGCACAAGACCCTTCGCGGACCTCGAGGCGGTATCATTATGACAAACAACGAAGAGTACGCTAAAAAGATAAATTCGTCTATTTTCCCAGGCATTCAGGGCGGACCGCTCGTTCATGTTATCGCTGCAAAGGCGGTAGGCTTTAAACACAACCTAAGTCCTGAGTGGAAAATTTACGCCAAGCAAGTTAAGGCAAATATCAAAAAACTAGCCGAAATTTTAGTAAAACGCGGCTTTGATCTAGTTAGCGGCGGCACCGATAACCATCTAGTTTTAATGAGCTTTTTAAACCGTGAATTTAGCGGTAAAGACGCCGATATCGCTCTTGGAAATGCCGGCATAACCGTAAATAAAAATACCGTTCCTGGAGAAACTAGAAGTCCGTTTATCACGAGCGGTATCCGCATCGGAAGTCCGGCGCTTACGGCTCGCGGTATGAAAGAAGCGGAATTTGAGATCGTCGCAAATAAAATCGCCGACGTGCTAAGCGATATCAATAATGCCGAGCTTCAAAGCAGGGTGAAAGCCGAGCTAAAAGAGCTTGCGAGCAAATTTATCATCTACGATAAGGCGACTTATTGATGCAGAGCATAGACACCGCGCTAATCAAAATGAACACGAGCCACTACTGGATCAAACGCGATAATATCGTAAGCAAGATCGAGTACAAGGGGCGTACGTTTTTTAATAAATTTGAGCTCATAAACGAGCCTCTAAGCTATCAGGTGATAAAAGATCACGACGAAGGCAAGATCACGGTCGCACACTCGCTGATACTGCCTGGCGACAAGGTCGAAAATATCGTCTTTGACTACAACGGTAGGATGCCTGAGCGCTTTTGGCACCGAGCTCAGCTTTTGCTCCGCGAGGAGGGGTTTATAAATTTTACCGCCTACGAGAGCAAGACGCCGGGTCACCTGCACCTCTACGTGCATAAAGGCCACACGACGCTAAACGAGGGCTATCAGATCGCAAATAAGCTATCTATGCTACTAGGCACTAAGCTAGCAAAGGAGTGGAGGATGTTTCCGACGATGGAACTACCGAAAGAATTTAATATCTTGACGTTGCCGTATAAGGTCTATCAAAAAGAGCGCGGCGCAAGCTGGTCAAAGCATATGTAAGGAGTTTTGAAATGGAAGATAACGAATTAAGAGATATTATTTTAGAAAAGAACGACGAACAAAAAAGTATAAAGATAAAAAAACTTTTGATGTTCGTAGCTATGTTTTTTATATTATTTTTGATAGTTTTGATAACTATGAAAATAGTAAATTCTGGGGACGAATTAAACTCCGAAACAAATCAAGATTCCAGGTTAGTATTACCTCCTGAGCCTCAAGCCGTCAAGGAGTCTAAAGGCGGAGACGAGTTATTTCAGCAGGTACCGATAATACCGGAAAATAAAGGTCAAGATAGTTTTGAAGATATGGTAAAAAGTTTAAAAGACAAAGAGGCTCAAAAGCAAAGCGAACAAGCGATCGTAACGCCTAGCGAAGAAAAGACGCCTAACGTTCAAGAATTAATCAAAGAACAGCCTACCGAACAAGCGGGCAAAAGCGAATCTAGGGCAGAGGTCAAATCGGTCGTAATCCCTAAAGAACAACCTAAACTTGCGCCCCAGAAAGAGCAGCAAGCTAAAACTAAGCCCGAGCCTAAACAAACGACCGCAAAGGAACAACCTAAACCGCAGGCTAAAAAAACAGATGTTAAACCTAGCGTAACGCAACATGTCGGCGGCGGTAGCTATATACAAGTCGTAGCGGTTAAAAATTTTAATGAAAATGCCGCCGAGATAAAGAAACTAAAATCGCACGGGTATAGTTACAAACTACATAAAGTAACCGTAAACGGTACGGAAATGACGAAGGTCGTAGTAGGACCGTATAGCCAAGAGAGTATAAAAAGCGAGCTTGCAAAAATAAAATCAAACGTCGCGAGCGGTGCATTTATCGTAAATATAAAATGAAAATTTTCGCCGTTTTCGGCAACCCCGTCTCTCACTCTATCTCGCCCAGACTGCATAACGCGGCTCTGGGCGAGCTTGGTTTATCTCGCGAAGCCCTCTATACTCGCTACGAGCTAACGGACGGCTCGCGGCTCATATCTAAATTTAAAGAACTAAAACTAAGCGGCACAAACGTGACCGTCCCGCACAAAGAAGCCGCGCTCGCGCAGTGCGACGTAGCGGACGAAACGGCTATAAAAATCGGCTCCGTAAACACTCTGGTATCTCGCAGCGGCAAAATTTACGGCCACAATACCGACGCGCCAGGGTTTTTGCGAGCCATACGGGGTTTTGGCGAGATAAAATCAGCTCTCGTTTTAGGCGCGGGCGGGACGGCTAGAGCGGTCGCCTATGCGCTAAAAAGCCGCGACGTACGAGTTTGCGTGCTAAATAGAAGCGAGAAAAGGCTAGCAAATTTTGCCGAATACGAAAATTTTAGCTGGGCGAATTTCGCCGAATTTAAAGGCGGCAAATTTGACCTCGTCGTAAATACGACTTCAGCGGGGCTAAAAGATGAAAATTTACCCGCGCCAGCCGAGCTTTTGTGCCCTATTTTTGACGAGGCTAAATTTGTCTTTGACGTGATCTACGGTAAAGAAACGCCATTTTTAAATTTAGCCGCCGCTAGCGGACTTAGGCATAAAGACGGCTCGGAGATGTTGCTTTTTCAAGCGGTTAAGGCGTTAAATTTATTTTTCGAGGGCTCGCTTGACGAGGCCAAAATCGAAGCCTCGATGCGAAAAACCCTTTATTTATCGGCCTCTTCTAGATAATAATCTATCTGGGCTTTTCTTAAAATTCTGATCAAATCAGAGCTGCCCGCCACTCCCGTCGGATATCCCGCCGTCATGATGTAGCTTTTATCGTCTTTTATATAGCCTTTTTGGACTGCTGCTTTGATCGATTTGGCCATCAGCGTATGCAGCCTTTCTTCCTTTTCTATCACGAATGCCGCGGTGATACCCCAGCAAAGAGTCAGCCTATACGCGGCCTGTTCGTTGTGCGTTATGGCGATGATATCTATATC
>CAUQJW010000113.1:0-5427 GCA_963518485.1 uncultured Campylobacter sp. | reverse complement strand
CGGTAAACGTGATGAGCGCGCCGCAGTTTTTGTCCTTAAACTCGTCGTACCAGGAGTTTGTGATCGCCTTGGCGTCGAGGCTTCCTTCAAAAATCTGCATCTTAACCTCCGCAAACCGGCGGTAAAATAGAAATTTTATCCCCGTCTTTTAGCGGCGCATCAAGAGAGCTTGCGATCTCGTCGTTCACGGCGACGGCGCAGATTTTTAGCCACTCGCCGAGCTCCTCGTATTCGCCTAGTTTTTCTTTTACTTCGCTTAAATTTGCCGCTTCCAGCTTTAAATTATGCATCTTTATCGGACCCAAAAACTCGATTTCTACCATAAATTCGCCTTTGAAATTAAATTTTTTTCTTGATTTTACTTAAAAAAATATTTAGATATACTTACGCCAAATTTTAAACGAAAGAGCCGTAATGAACGAAATCATAAGCAAAATCAAAACGCCCGCCTACGTCTGCGAAGAGGCCAAGGTGCGCGCAAATCTCGAAATTTTAAAACGCGTCAAGGATGAAAGCGGCGCGAAGGTGCTAGTCGCCCTAAAAGGCTTTGCATTTAGCGGCGTGATGGGGCTTGTCGGCGAGTATCTAGACGGCACGACGTGCAGCGGCTTGCACGAGGCTAAATTTGCCGCAAAATACGCTCGCGGCGAGATACATACGTATTCTCCGGCATTTAAAGACGAGGACATAGATGAGGTGCTCGCGCTCTCAAAACACGTGATTTTTAACTCCTTTGCGCAGTGGGCGAAATTTAAAGAAAAAGCCCTAGCCGCAGGCGTTACCTGCGGGCTTCGCGTAAATCCCGAGCTATCCGTCGCGCCGACTGACGCTTATAACCCGTGCGGCAGGTATAGCCGCCTAGGCATCACTCGCGCAAATTTCGATGCGAGCGTGCTTGATGGCATTACGGGGCTGCATTTCCACGCGCTTTGCGAGGAGAGCGCGCAGAGTTTGGAGACCGTATTGATGGCGTTTGAGGAGAAATTCAGCGAGTTTATCCCGCGCATGAAGTCGGTAAATTTCGGCGGCGGACATCACGTAACCAAAGAGGGCTACGACGTAGATCTGCTCATAAATTTGATCAAAAACTTCCGCGAAAAATACGGCGTCGAGGTCTATATAGAGCCCGGCGAAGCGGTTGGCTGGCAGACAGGATTTTTAGCTGCTTCGGTGCTTGATTTCGTGCAAAACGAAAAAACCATAGCCATCCTAGACGTCTCGGCTGAGGCGCATATGCCAGATACCGTGCTGATGCCGTACCGACCGGCGGTGCGAGGCGAGAGCAAAGGCGGTAAATTTAGCTACCGTTTCGGCGGAAATACCTGTCTAGCGGGCGATATCGTAGGGCTTGACGCCGGCGAGCCCGAGTATAAATTTGACGCGCCGCTAAGCGTGGGCGACAAGGTGATCTTTGAGGATCAGATCCACTATACGATCGTGAAAAATACGACCTTTAACGGCATCAAGCTGCCTGATTTGCTACTTTTAAAAGAAAACGGCGAGCTTGCAACTGTGCGGGAATTCGGCTTTGAAGAGTACGAGAGGCGAAACTAAATTTGATGCCGGAAACTGCGCCCTTTATGATGTAAGTCTGACATTTTACGGCGATCTTTTATTTAACTTGCGCTTGGCGTGAGGGCTTGCCAAACCTGCGCTTTTTTAGCGCCAAATTTAAAATTTGGATTATCGCTTGCCAAATTCGGCGCAAATTTAATCCCAAACGAAGTTAAATTTAAGATAAATAAAATCCAGCTTATATAAATGAATTAGTATAGCAGATTATAAATTTGCCCCCTATTTTGATAAAAATACGCCGTAACAGCCTAAAAAAGCGGTGTTTCGGCGCTAAGCTTGCATTACGTTATTTTTTGATATAATTTCACGAAAATCCGCGAAAATTTAGCCTTTGGCTGGATGCCGACCACGACGAGCTTTTTAAGGCGGAAAACAAAACCAAAGGGAGATAGCATGACGAGAATTTTTAGTTTGCTTTCGGTTTTCGCCTGTTGGGCCTTCGCTATCGAGGCGAGCCCTGGCACTAACCAATACCAGAGCAATATCTGGGCTGCGGGTAGAATCGAAAACATTAAGCCTTATGAAGACGGTTTGGGGCCGATTTTTACGTTTATTCAAGGTAACGACTACTTCGCTATAGCCGTTTTGTCGCTGATTTTAGCCGTGATTGGTGCATTTGCTTTGCATTTTTTGATTATCGGGCCAAAGCATTTTAGTCACGACGGGAACAAAGTCTATGCATTTAGCGTAATAGAGCGCGTAGCTCACGGGCTAGCCGCGATCTCGTGGATAGTGCTGGTACCGACCGGTATCATCATGATGTGGGGCGCGGAGCTTGGCGGCGGGGCTTTCGTTAGATTTTGTAAAAACATCCACGGGTTAGCTACTATTATATTTGCGGTATCCGTACTGCCGATGCTGATAGCTTGGACGAAAAGAATGCTACCGACGATCTACGACATCAGATGGATGCTTATTGTAGGCGGTTATCTTTCAAAAGTTAAGCGACCGGTGCCTGCAGGTAAATTTAACGCCGGTCAAAAAGCATGGTACTGGGTTGCTATCCCCGGTGGTATCGTGATGATACTAACCGGCGCAGCGATGTTCTTCTTGGATTTTAAAACGCCTGACGTCGCTACTTGGCTAGGCGTATCGCAAATCGAAGTTTTAAGAGCTTCTGCGCTAGTTCACAATGTACTTGGTATAGTTTGCGCCGTATTTTTCCTAGTACACATATATATGGCGGCTATCGCGATACACGGCGCTATCTGGTCGATGGTAACGGGATATAAAGAAGAAGAAGAGGTTTACGTACTTCACCACTACTGGTATCAGGAACTCATCTCTAAAAACAAAATCCCCGTATCTGATTACGAAAAAACTTACGTGAAATTAAAATAATAAAAAAGGAGAAGTTTTTCTCCTTTTTTATTTTAAAGCCTAGGCTGAAATCCGCCTTTTTATACAAAATTTAAAATCTTTTAGATAAAATTCCCCCTAGACTTCAGGTTGAAGAGTAATAAATTTAAGGAAAAATCAATGCAAATCGATTGTAGAAATTTGGCTTGTCCGGAACCCGTCATCAGGACGAAAAATGTGCTCGAGAGCCTAAAAGTCGGCGAAAAGCTCGAGATTTTAGTAAATTCTATCGCTCCAAAAGAAAACATTAGTCGTTTTTTAAAAAATCAAAACGTCGAATTTAGCGTAGAACAAAACGGCGCCGAGACAAAAATCACCGCCGTTAAGGGCGAATCAAAGCTTGAGCTAACAAATTTTGACGAATTCGTCTGCGAGATCACGCCAAAGGCTGAAAAAATAGCCCTTTATCTAAATGAAGAGCGCGCCGGTAGCGGCGACGTAGGCGTTAATTTGCTGGCTAAATTTTTAGGAGCGCTTTTGCAGGTAGAAAATAAACCCGAATACGTAATCTGCGTAAATAATGCCGTTAAAATGACTACGAACCGCGCGCATGCTGGCTTTAAACCGCTTAAGGATTTAGAGGCTGCGGGCGTTAAAATTTTAAGCTGCGGCAGCTGCCTAGAGGCGTATAAACTCGTCGGCGATTTAAGCGTCGGAGAGATATCAAATGCCTACGAAATCATGCAAATTTTAACTTCTCACGAGCAAATCAAGCTATGATTTATAACGACAAACGTCTAACCAAATTCGTCAAAGCGGCGGGTTGAGCGGCCAAGCTTGACCCGTCGGGTCTACACAAAACTATCGGCGATTTAAATTTAGCTCACCCGAATTTGCTCTCAAACATCGGCACGAACGAGGATGCGAGCGTATTTAAGATCACGAACGATATCGCGCTCGTGCAGACGCTAGACTTTATCACACCGGTGGTAGACGATCCGTTTATATTCGGCCAGATCGCGGCCGCAAACAGCCTAAGCGACGTGTTTGCGATGGGCGGCAAGGTGCTAAACGCGCTAAATATCGTCGGTTTTGACAGCTGCAACCTAAGCGGCGAAATTTTGGGCGAAATTTTGCACGGCGGACGGGATAAGGTCGCCGAGTGCGGCGGCGTGATCGTAGGCGGACACACGATAGAGACGCAGCAGATGTATTACGGTCTTAGCGTCACGGGCGTCGTTTCGCCAAGCCGCTTTTGGTCTAATAACTCCGCGCGCGAGGGCGACGCGCTAATACTCACAAAGCCGCTAGGAACGGGCGTTTTAAGCACGGCGATCAAGGCCGATCTACTAAATTCGGCGCAGATAAAGCAGGCGGTAGAGACGATGCGGCAGCTAAATTTTTATGCCGTAGACGCGCTAAAAGGTATCAACGTAACGGCGGCGACCGACGTCACGGGATTTGGCTTTTTGGGGCATTTAAGCGAAATGCTAAACGATAAAATCAGCTTTGAAATTTACGCGGGTAACGTGCCCGTGATAGCGGTCGCGCGCGAGTTTGCCGATATGGGTATCATCCCCGAGGGCAGCTATAAAAACCGCGAATTTGCGAGTAAATTCGTCCGTGGCGAGGCCGATATCTTGCTTTACGACGCGCAGACTTCAGGCGGATTACTGCTAGCAGTACCGCAAAGCGAGGCAAATTCGGCTCTATCTCGCCTAAAGGACGCCGGTTACGAAAACAGCGCCGTAGTGGGCGCAGCTACGGCAAAGACGGAGTTTGGGATAAATTTGATTTAGCGTTTACGACAAATTTTGTTGGCTTAGCCGGTAAGCCTTTAGTTTAAAAATCTAGCTTATTAAACCATGTTTAAATTATCGCCAAATATACTCGGCTATCTAGCGCGTAAATCGCAAAAACGGCGCCAAACCGAGCAATCGTTACTTTTATCATTTACTTAAAATTTGCCGCCTCGTATGCCGGTTCTGCATATTTGATATAAAAGCCGTCCTAATATCCCCATCGTTTTAAAATTTAATTTAAAAATCGCAAATATCCTTGGCATAAATAGCCCAATAAATGCAAAATAGCCGCCGCATCTAAATAGGCTCAAGCTATCTTTGGCTAGGCGCGGGACGGTCTTGCTCGCCGCATCAAATTTAACTAGAGCCACAAGTTAAAGCGTAAAAACCCTCGGTTAAGTTAAATTTCTGGCTAAAATCGTATAATTACCCGACTTTAATAAAAGGAGAAAATATGAATTTTTTAGAAGCGATGAAATTTCGCCACGCGTGCAAGATTTTTGACGAAAATAAAAAAATCAGCGCGGGCGAGTTTGATTTTATCTTGGAAGCAGGCAGACTAAGCCCGAGTTCTACGGGGCTAGAGCAGTGGGATTTCCTCGTCGTGCAAAATCCGCAGCTAAGGCAAAAGATCCGCGCCGTCTCGTGGGATCAGCCTCAGATTACGACTTGCTCGCATTTGGTAGTTATCCTGGCTAAGGTAGCAGAGGTTAAAGGCGTCGGTAAATACGTGGAAAAAATGATCGAACGC
>CAUQJW010000112.1:0-5539 GCA_963518485.1 uncultured Campylobacter sp. | reverse complement strand
GAGCTATAGCGATCAAAGCCTACCGGCTGAGGTTAAATTTATCACCGCCGGCGTAGATATTCAAGACAACCGCACCGAGATAAACTTCATCGGCTGGGGCAGAGGACTAGAGGCGTATTGTATCGAGCACGTTCAAATTTGGGGCAATACCGACCAGGATAAAGTTTGGGCGGATACGTATAAATATCTTTGTAAGAAATTTAAAAAAGAGGACGGCAGGAGTCTTGTTATTTCGCTCGCCCTGATCGATAGCGGCTTTAATACCGAGCAAGTTTATCGCCTAGTAAGCTTAAATAAAAATTTCATCGCCACAAAAGGCCTAAGCGAGCAAAGCGGCAAAGCTGCATTTTTAAATAAGATCAAAATCATCCAAAGGGGCGTTAAATTTATGCCGGTTGGAACGTATGTAGGCAAAAGCGAGCTCTACCGATTGCTACGCATCGACGAGGCGGGGCCGGGTTATTTTCACTTTAGCGAGAGCTATAAAGAGGAGTTTTTTAAACAGCTTACGTCTGAAAAAATAGAAAAAACCAAAGACAAAAACGGATATTTAAAACTGCGATGGGTAAAAACTAGAGATAGAAACGAAGCGCTAGACATTACGCTTTTAGCTTATGCCGGCGCAAAAATGCTAAATTTGGCGTTAAAGGGCAAGAGATGATAAAAATTCATGACAATCTAAAAATCAAAAAAACGCGATACGATTTTACGATCAGCATCGACAACGCATCTACTTTTGAGCTACTTTGCGAAGCTTACGAGATGAAAAAGAGCGACATGATAGATCTCATCATAGAGAATTTCGCCAAAGGTAACCTCAAACTAAAGCACCACATTCAAAGCATCGCCGAGCAAAAACGCGCGTTAAAAGCAAAATGCGAAAGCGAACTATCGCTTTTTACAAAATAGGACGACGCATGCTGACGACATTTATGTCGCTACCATGCGCTAAGGAGTAAAAATGGACGTGACGACTAAAGAGCTAAGCGATATATTATCCCTTACTCAGCGGCGTATCCAAGACCTAGAAAACGAGGGCGTGATAACCAAGATCGGGCGCAACAAATGGGATCTAAAAGAGTGCGTCCAAAGTTATATCGAGTATAAAATAGCAAACGCCACGAGCACCTACGGGCTAACCGAAGCTAGGGCGCAGAAGGAATTTGCCGACGCTGAGATAAAAAAGCTGATTTTGGCCGAGAAAAAGGGCGAAGTGGTGCCTATTTTTAAGCTCGAAAAGGATCTTAGCGATATAGCCTCGACGCTATCAAATAGGCTTTATAATCTCCCTAATAAAATAAAAATGCGCGTAAATTTGAGCGACGAGACGCAAACCGCGCTAAACTACGAAATAGAAGAAACGCTAAAAGAGCTTAAAGAATCTAAAATTTACAAACAATACGCCTAATGCGTTAAATCTCACTAAAAATCCCTTGTATAAACCAAAAAAGACGTTTTGATAATATGGCGCTTATGCAAACGCCCTGCCGCATCTCGGCTCGGCTTTGCAACTGACAAGGAGCACGCCATAAAACCGAGAGAGAAAATCGTAAAAATAAACGAAGCGATCGATGCGGTCATATTAAATTTAAGCAACGGCGTCGAAATCAAAGAATACGAAATCGACAACGTAAGAATAGTAAAGCGCTCGCCTCTTGAACTAATAGACGAGCTAAGGCGCATAAAGTCGCTTTTAATAAAAGATATGAGGGCAAGCAAAACAAACGTTAAATACGTTTTTGGCGGTAAATATTGATGAAATTTTTTAACCTTTTTTCTAAAAAGCAACCCAAAAGTAAAAGCGGCTTTTTTAAGCCGCAGGTCAAAGTGCAGATGTTTAGATACCCTAGCATGGAAGCCCCTGAGATTAACCAGGGCGAGCTTAGCCGGCTAGTCAGAAACATCGAGCCCGATCGCGCTAATAAAATTTTACGCCATCAAGCGCGCAGTATCAGCACCGCCGTGAGCCTTGCCAGCGGGTTTTTCGACATGATAGATAGCGAGGTTTTGGGCGAGCAGGGCTTTATTCTCGACATCGCAACGAAAAACAAAGACCTAAATACCAAAATTCAAAACTCATTTTGGAGATGGCAGGAGGATTGCTGCATTTACGGCGTTTATGATTTTGAGGACTACGAAGAGCTTACGCTAAATGCGCTTTACAGAGACGGCGAGGCTTTTATTAGGCTCGTGCGCGGCGACACGCTCAAAATGGAGCTAATAAGCGCCGAGAGTATCGATAGCGACTACACCGACGAGAGTAAATTTATATTTTACGGCATAGAAAAACAGAGCAAATTTAGCCTTACGCCGGTGAGGTATTTCGTAAAAAGAGATCATAACGAGCGTCTGGGTATCGAAGCAAAAGACATAATCCACATAAGAAAACCTATGATCGCCGAACAAACGCGCGGCAACTCAAAGCTAGCCACGGCGATTTTTGACATACACCAAAAAGATAAATTTAAAAAAGCCGAGCTAAACCGCGCGCGCCTTGCTAGCGAAATGACGGGATTTTATACGCAAAAAGACGAGGGCGTTATAGGCGGGATCGCCCCGGAATTTGATGAAGACACGGGCGAGCTAACGAACGAAAGCGCCAAAATAGACCTGCCCGAAAACGTAGAAACGGGCACTATGAGGTATTTGGACGCGGGCATCGAGCCTAAATTTGTCGATCCGCACAACCCGACCAATATCGAGTTTTTCCTAAAAAGCACCAACCAAGAAGTGGCGCGATCGCTAGGCATCAGCTACGCCACGCTTACGGGCGATTTGCGCGAGGTAAATTACAGCTCGATCCGTCAAGGCACGACGAGCGAGCGAAGGGGCTTTAAACGCGTGCAAAATTTCCTCCGCCGCAAAATGCACAACGCCATCTTTAAAGAGTGGCTAAAAATAGAGCTTTTAATGAACAGAATATCGCCCAAAGAATACGGCGAAATTTTAGATCATTTTAGCTTTAAACCTCAAGGATGGGAATATATCGATCCAAATAAAGAAGTGAGCGCTAATGCCAAAGCGATCGAGTGCGGATTTAAAACGCGCATTGAAGTTTTGAGAGAAAAGGGGATCGAATACGACACCTACCTCGACGAGCTGGAAAAGGAGAAGCAAATCGTGCAAAAACTGCAAGAAATAGAAAAAATCAAGAAAGGAAATAGCGGCCGTGAATGAGAATATTTTAAAAGACGCACGCAATTTTAGCGTAAATTTAGGCAAAGATGCGGCGTTTGACGACGAAGCAAAAACAATTAGCTTTATCGCGCTCTCAAAAAACAATCTACATAAAAGAGTTGGATTTTGGGGCGACGAGTATTATCTGAGCGTAGATACTAGCGGGGTTAAATTTAACGCCAAAACGCTTTATTTGGATCATGATCCGACGTTTGCTAATGCAATCGGCTCGATAATCGAGACTAAATTTGAAAACGGAGATTTTAAAGCCAAGGTTAAATTTAGCGATGAGGTAGCTAGCTCAAAAGAAGCTTACGCGAAATACAAAGCCGGGCTGAGCGATAGCGTGAGCGTTGGATTTGGAAACTACAAAGTAAAAGAAATGGACAAAATAGAAGGGGTGGAGCATTACCAAATTTACGAGGGCGAGATCGTCGAACTCTCAGCCGTTTGGCAAGGAGCCGACCCTAACGCAAAAATATCAAAATTTAATCAACCAAAAGGAGAAAAAATGCCAATGAACGAACAAGCAGTGCCGCAAGAGAGCGCAAAACTAGCCGCAACGCCAAGCGCCGGCGAGCTTGCCAAACTAAACGAGCAAGTAAGATCAAGCGAAGAGACTAGAGCAAATATTATCGAGCTAGCTCACATTTTAGGGCGCGAAAAAGAGGCGCTCGCTGCGATAAGCGCAGGCAAGAGCTACGCTGAATTTAGCAAAGAAATGGCCGAGCTAAATGCCAAAAGCGAGATAAAAACCGTAAATATCCTCTCAAAAAGAGATAATAGCGCGTGCTTTAGCCTCGCAAACGTCATTAAATCGGCCGTAGATAGAAACGTCGATTTGTCGCGCGAGATGGAATACAGAGGCAAAGAGATCGGACGTTTTGCACTGCCGGACGAGTTTATAGCAAATTTCGCCGACGGCGTAACAAGCACGACGACGGCAGCCGACGCCGTAAATAAAGAATACCGCGGTGATCTACTTATCGAGCAACTAAAACAAGATAGCAAACTGCTAAATTTTTGCACATGGCTACCGATCATAAGCACAAATTTGACTATCCCGCGCGATACGTCTAGCATCACCGCAGACTTCGTCGAGGAAGGCAAAAGACGCGACGCTGAAAAGATGACGTTTGACAACATCTTGCTAAGCCCTCACACCCTAAACGCAAATATCATCATCACTAGAACGATGCTAAACATGAACGCGTTTGAGCTTGAGAGCTTTGCGTTTAAAAAGCTAAAAGGCGCGATCCGCAAAAAGATAGAGCAGACACTGCTTTACGGCAACGGAGTCGTAAAGGGGCTATTTGCCACAAGCGGAGTGCCGACCGTCGCCGGTTACATGACTGCGCCTACTTTAGAGCTTACCTTGGCCTTTGGCGATAAGCTAGACGCGGCGGAGCTTGATACCGAGCACTCGAAGTTTTTCATCAACGGAACGGACATCAGCAAGCTACGAAACACGAAGCGCGGCAACAGCACCGAGCGCATGCTAATCGACGTCGGAGACAATGACCTTCAAGGATACGCCTACTACAAAAACAACAACCTAAAAGCGGGCGACGTGATATTTGGAAACTTTGAGGATATTTGGATCGGAGCGTTTGGATCGCTTGAGATCCTGCCGCTAATGCAAGAGGGCGGAAACGTCTTGCTCCAGGCATTTTACGACATCGACGCGAAGCTAGCACGCGAGAAGAGCTTTGCCATCTCAAAAACATCTGTTTAAATTTAGCGTAAAGGCGGGCTCGGCTCGCCTGCAAAATGGGAACCCGCGAAGCAGGGCTTTAGGGGTTTTGAAAGGGCGCAGCCCTTCATCGTAAAGGCGGGCTCGGCTCGCCTACGAAATAAAAAAAGAAAGGTAAAAAATGAGCAAATATATAGTTTTATACGCCACGTTAATCGGCGTTGATTTTTGCGAAGAGGGCGACATCATCGAGCTGCCGGATGGAACGGATAGAAATTTTATCGCACGCATGCAAACTATCGGAGCGATCGCACCCTATGAGGGCAAAAACGATGTACCGCCAAGTAATAAAGACGTAAAAAACGATGCTAAAGAGAATAAGAAAGCAGCATCCGATAAAAGCAAAGAGGCCAAGAAAGACGATAAAAAACCGCCCGAGGACGACAAGGACGCTAATACCAAAGGACTTGACGAAAACGGCAATATAAATGATTGATATAGATATGGTGAGAAGCGACGTCAAGGGCATCTTAAATCAAAGCTTTAGCATAAATTTGAAATGCATAAGGACGGACAAGCTCATCAAATGCCATTTTAACGCAAATTCAAAAGTGATCTATGAAAATGGGGCGGTAGGCACGGAAATAACCGCCCTTATCACCCTTGAAG
>CAUQJW010000111.1:0-5553 GCA_963518485.1 uncultured Campylobacter sp. | reverse complement strand
CCATCGTATAGACAATAGTCTATAAAAAAAACTACCTCTTTAGCCTCCTTACCGCGCTGGCACGGACTTAATCAATTGATAAAGCAGTTTATTTTGGGAGCGGTTTTATTTGCGATCATATCGAACAAATTCGTAATTACTCCGCGCGCAGGGTAGCCCACCGGGCTTTTTATAAGTTTTATATCCTCTTTTTTGGCGTTTAGAAGTACTTCTTTAAACTGATCGGATGCGTCGCATTCGTGGGTGCCGATAAATCTAGTTCCCATTTGAACGCCGTTAGCGCCTAGCTCCATTACTCTTTGGATATCGTTTTTATCCCAGATACCGCCGGCTGCTATCAAAGGAAAATCCCCCCACTCTTTTATCTCCTCTTTTACAGGCTTTATTAAATTTTCAAGCTTATATGCCGGATCCATGCACTGCTCGTATGTAAAGCCCTGGTGACCGCCGCTTAGCGGACCTTCTAGTATTACGGCATCCGGCAAACGATCGTATCTGCCAAGCCATCTTTTACAAATTATTTTTAGAGCTTTTGCCGACGAAATAATCGGCACGAGAGCCACGTTTTTAAAATTTTGCGTGAATTCGGGTAAATTAGTAGGGAGCCCGGCGCCCGTAATTATAATATTTATACCGTGTTCGCAGGCATCTTTTACTATCCTGGCGTAGTCGTTGCTTGCATGCAAAATATTAACGGCTAAAGGCAAATCTCCGCAAATTTTACGCGCATTGTCGATTACCGCTTTTAGTCCTTCGCGCGAGTAAAAATTCTCGCTCCCAAATGGTTTTGCGTTTAGCTCCTTGGTTATATAGGCGCGGTTTTTATAGTATCCCGTTCCTACCGAACTTATCACGCCCAGGCCGCCTTCTAGGCTCACGTTTCCGGCTAAGCGATCCCAGCTAATGCCTAGTCCCATTCCGCCTTGTATTATCGGATATTTTATCTCGTATTCGCCTATTTTTATAGATTTAAATTCCATCA
The DNA here is from genome assembly GCA_963518485.1 of uncultured Campylobacter sp. Lineage (GTDB taxonomy): Bacteria > Campylobacterota > Campylobacteria > Campylobacterales > Campylobacteraceae > Campylobacter_A. The sequence continues at coordinate 4,571 of CAUQJW010000111.1, read as the reverse complement.
AACCACCTTTAATTTGGCAAATTTTCGCTTGCCTACCTGCAAGATATATTCGCCCGCTTCTAGCTTTAACTGCTCATCGATTAGCTTTTTTTGATTTATGCTGACGGCGTTTGCGGCGATATCGCGGCGCGCCTGCGAGTTTGAGCTAGCTAGCCCGCACGCCGTTAGAGCTTCTACCACCCAAACGCCCGCTTTTAGCTCAAATTCGGCTATTTCGGTAGGAATTTGATTTTGCGAGTGAACGCGGTCAAATTCGGCCTTTGCCTCTTTTGCCGCCGCTTCGCCGTTATATCTGGCCGTGATTTCTAGCGCGAGGGCTTCTTTTACGGCTTTTGGGTGAGCTTTGCCGCTAGCTACGTCTGATTTTAAATTTGCGATTTCCTCGATACTTTTCTCGCTTAAAAGCTCGTACCAGCGCCACATCAGCTCGTCGCTGATACTTAGCGTTTTAGCAAACATATCGTTTGGCGCGTCGGTTACGCCGATATAGTTTCCTAGGCTCTTGCTCATTTTATTTACGCCGTCAAGCCCCTCTAAAAGCGGCATCATGATGACGGCTTGTTCTTTGCCGACGTTATAAACTCGCTGCAAGGTTCGTCCCATTAGAAGGTTAAATTTCTGATCCGTGCCGCCCATTTCGATATCGCACTTCATCGCGACGCTATCGTAACCCTGCAAAAGCGGATACAAAAACTCGCTGATAGATATCGGACTGCCGGCGTTTAGACGCTTTTCAAAGTCGTCGCGCTCAAGCATCCTAGCCACGGGGAAGGTGCTAGTTAGCTCCACGATACCCGCAGCCCCCAGCTCGTTACACCATTTTGAGTTAAACATTATGCGCGTTTTGCTCGGATCTAAAATTTTAAACACCTGCTCCTCGTAGGTTTTGGCGTTTTTCTTAACGGTATCCGCATCAAGTTTTTTTCTAGTCGCCGATTTGCCGCTAGGATCGCCGATTTGCCCGGTAAAGTCGCCTATCAAAAACTGCACTATCGCGCCGTGCTTTTGTAAAAAGGCCATCTTTTGAAGCACCACGGAGTGTCCTAGGTGCAGATCGGGAGCCGTCGGGTCAAAGCCTGCTTTAACGTAGAAATTTTCGCCTTTTTCGTAGTAGTTTTTTACTAAATTTATTATGCGTTCTTCATCGATTATTTCCGCTACGCCTTTTTTTAGATCGGCAATCGCGTTTTGCAAATTCACTGTTTCTCCTTAATTTTGTTGATAAGCGTCGTCGAGCGATATAAAATCTATTATCTTATATCTATCTTTTAGCCGCTCTTTTATCTCGTTGGCGTTTATATTTTCGTTTAACTCTATCGTCATTTCAAAAAAATCCGACATTCCTTCGTCGGTTTCGTTTAGGCAAATCGTCGATAAATCTATTTGCATTTTAGCCATATACGTTAAAAACTCCGCCAACGAACCTCTACGGTTCTCTAGACTTAACATAATCTTGTATCTATGCGGCGCGTTTCTCGACCATTTAACGAAAATCATCTCCTCTTTTTCGTCCATTAACTTTGCGGCTCGCTCGCAAAATTTATGATGAACGGTCACGTGGTGGGCATCTCTAAAACCCACTATATCGTCTCCGCGTTTTGGGTTGCAACAATAATCAAGCTCGACGGAATCGACTTTGTAATTAGAATAAACTACGATATTTTCGAATTTTTGCTTCTTTACCGTATAGCGATCGGGCAGCATTAAGCTAAACGGTCGGCTATTTTTTCTCACGTGCTTTTTTAGCATATTCGTCACGTCTTGCAAAAACACCGAATCTATCGCCGCTTTAGAAATTCTTTTAGTTAGCTTTTCGGCTTCGATCCAGACGCTTATTTTGCCGACGTCTACGTTAAAAATCGCGGATAAAATTTCAAGCGCGACTCTATGATTAGTCTCTTTTTTCTTTTGACGGCATAGACTGCGTATCGTAGCTCTAGCCTTACCGGTTTTTACGTTACCTAGCCACGAACAACGATATATTGGCTCGTCGCCCGTTATGATATTTACGATATCGCCGTTTTTTAACTCCGTTAGAAGCGGTACTTTAACGCGGTTCACGTAAGCTTCCTGCGCGCAAAGCCCGACCTGAGTATGTATCTCGTAAGCATAATCAAGCGCCGTAGCTCCGCGCGGAAGCGTAAAGATGTCGCCTTTAGGCGAATAAACGGCGATATCTTCGATATAAAGACTATCTTTTGCGTATTCGTAAAGCTCTTCGGGATTATTTTCGGCTTCGTTTTCTATACCGCTAATGTCGTTTAGCCAATCTAATCTAGGATTTAAAAAACCGCCGCTTTTATATTTCCAGTGCGCGGCAACTCCGTATTCGGCGGTCTTATGCATATCAAACGTTCGAATTTGAACCTCGAATATACTTTTATTATCGAATATCGTCGTGTGTATCGTCTGATAGCCGTTTTGTTTCGGAAGCGCGATATAATCCTTAAAACGCGAGATAAGAGGATTAAAATTCACGTGCAAGATCCCCAGCGCGAGATAACACTCGTTAGAATCTCGCACCAAAATCCTAGCCGCGAGCAAATCAAGCACTTCCTCGATCGAAATGCCCTTACGTTGCATTTTTAAATAGATAGAGTAGTGATGCTTCATGCGACTTTGGATTTCAAAGTTATCTTCGTTAAAGCCGTTTTTTATCAGTAAATTATTTATTTTCTCGGTAAAAGAATTTAACTTAAGTTGAAGCTGCTGCTTGTGTTCGTTTAGATAGCCGTCGATTTTTTTATATTCGTCGGGCAGAACATACTTGAAACTCAAATCCTCTAAAATATTTTTAATCGACGAAATTCCCAACCTATGGGCTATCGGCGCATAAACCATAAGCGTTTCTTCAGCTATTCGTTTTTGCTTTTCAGGCTTTAAAACATCTAAAGTTAGCATATTATGGAGCCTATCGCAAAGTTTCACGACCAAAACCCTGACGTCTTGGATAGAAACCAAAAGCATCTTCCTAAACGTTAGCGCGGAATTCGCCAAACGCTCGTTAGAATCGGAGCTAGCCAGTTTATCTTCTCTTATGGCTACGATTTTAGTTAAACCTTCGACTAGATTAGTTACCTCTCCGCCGAATTTTTCCTTTAGGCACTCTATCGGACAGTCCGTATCCTCGACTACGTCGTGCAAGAGCGCCGCTATTACCATATTTTCGTCGCCGCCCATATGAGCCACTATACAAGCGACCAAAACCGGATGTATGGCGTACGGTTCGCCGCTTTTTCTAAACTGCCCCGCATGCGAGCTAATGCAAAGATCGATAGCGCTTTGTAAATTCTCGCTAACGTCGACAAGGCTTCTTAGTAACAAAACCGCTTCGCTAACGTCTTTGCACGATATTACGCTTTCGATTATCTGCTCTAAAAAAAGTCCGTTATTTAGCTGCTTCAACTATTCCCTCTAGCCCTATTTTGCCCTCGGCTATCTCCATAAGGGCTATATCGGCGAATTTCATTTTGCTAGTATCGATACTGAGTAAATTTTTAGCTCCGCTAGCTAGCGCTTCAGCTCTTTTAGAAACCGCCAAAGCTAGCTTATATCTATCGTCGCCTAGTAGCTTTAGGGCTTTTGCGGCTATTTCTTCGGTTCTCATTTTTTCTCCTAAATTTAATTTTTAACTATTGAGCAAAGCGCGCTTTCGTCGCCCTGAACAATCTTTAGCAAATTGCCGTCTTTAAACATATTGCAAACCAAAATCGGCAGTCGGTTGTCTTTAGCTAGAGCGATAGCCGTATCGTCCAGTACCTTTATATCGTCGCTCATCGCAAGTTCGTAGCTAAGCTCTCTAAGCAAACTCGCATCGTTAAATTTAACCGGGTCTTTGTCGAATACGCCGTCCACTTTCGTAGCCTTAATAATCATATCGGAGTTAATCTCTATCGCCCTAAGAGTAGCCGCCGTATCCGTCGTGAAAAACGGATTTCCCGTACCCGCGGCAAATATTACTACGCGACCTTTTTCTAAGTGCCTGTTGGCGCGACCGACAATAAAGGTCTCGCAGATAGATTCCATTTTTATCGCGCTTTGCACCCGCACGCTAACTCCGCTTTTTTCTAAGGCTTCGCGCATAGCGATAGAATTTATTACGGTCGCTAGCATTCCCATGTGATCGCCGCTAGTACGATTTATCACGCCGTCTTTAGCCGCGGAAACGCCCCTTATAATATTCCCACCGCCGATAACTATACCTACTTCTATATTATTTTCTATCAGCTCTTTTATCTGTCCGGCTATAAATTTTAAAACCGAATTATCTATGCCGAAGCCGCTTTCGCCGGCTAACGCTTCACCCGAAAATTTTACCAATACGCGTTTTTTACGTTCCATTTCGTCTCCTTAAAATTTTCGCATAATATCCAAAAAGTGATTAAATTTTGCTAACGCCGGGCAAAACGGGCTATTTTAGGCTAATCATTTCAAGGGGATCTATGTGGTAGTTTTTTTGCGTAACTTCAAAAGTCAAATCCCTAGCCACGCGCCCTATGACGTAGCCTTGCTGTACCTTCGCGCCCACTTTTACCGTCGGCGCTATCTGGCTTAAATGAGCGTATATAGTG
>CAUQJW010000110.1:0-5567 GCA_963518485.1 uncultured Campylobacter sp. | reverse complement strand
ATTTACCGAGCCTTACATCCTAGCGCCGTTTTAAGAGCGCGGTAGCGGCGCCCTAACGCGCCGGGCGATTACCAAACAGAGCAGAGGATTTCGCCGCCTACGCCAGCTTTGTGAGCGTCTTCGTTGCTTAAAACGCCCTTGCTAGTGCTAACGATGATCGTTCCGTAGCCGTTTTTAAATCTCTTGATCTCGTCTTTTCCCTTATAAACGCGGCGGCCTGGGCTTGATACGCGCTTAAGCTCGTTAATCACGCTTCTGCCGTGCTCGTCGTATTTTAAAACTACGTTTATAAATTTCTTTTTATCTTCTTCTACGACGTTGTAGCTCTCGATATAGCCTTTAGCCGCAAGGATAGATAAAGTAGCCTCGACGACGTTTGAATGAAGAAGCTTCGTAGTTTCGAGTCTTCTCATTGCGGCGTTTCTAATGCGAGTTAGTCCGTCTGAAATTAAGTCGTTTAACATTTCTCTTCCTTACCAGCTTGCTTTTTTTAGACCCGGGATTAGTCCCTCGTTAGCCATTTTTCTTAGGCATACGCGGCAAATTCCAAAATCTTTATAAACCGAATGCGGGCGTCCGCAAATTTGGCATCTCGTATAGCCGCGAACCACAAATTTAGGCTTTCTGGCAGCCTTTGCTATCATTGATTTTTTCGCCATATTACTTTCCTTTCGCAAACGGCAAACCAAATAGCTCAAGCAATTTGAATGCCTCTTTGTCGCTGTTTGTCGTCGTGACTATAACTATATTCATACCGTGAGTGCGTAAAATCTTATCGTACTCGACCTCCGGGAACATTAGCTGCTCATTAAGGCCGAAGTTGTAGTTTCCGCGTCCGTCAAAACCGTCTTTTGGAAGGCCTCTAAAGTCCTTAACTCTCGGTAGCGCGATAGAGATTAGTTTGTCTAAAAACGCAAACATATTCTCTTTTCTAAGCGTTACTTTTACGCCGACAGGGAAACCCTCGCGCACTTTAAAGCCAGCAACCGATTTTTTAGCGTCGGTAACTACGGCTTTTTGTCCGGCGATTAGCGAAATAGTATCGGCGATGTTTTGAAGTTGCTTTTGATCTTTAGCCGATTCGCCAGCGCCCACGCTTATCACGATCTTTTCGATCGCAGGGATTAGCATAGGATTTTTGATGTCGAATTCTTTAGCCAAAGCAGGCTTTACGACCTCGTTATATTTAGCTTTTAATCTATTCATTTTCAGCCCTCAACTTTTGCAACGTTTGAGATATCAATAGGCATCTCTTTATTGATAAAGCCGCCGTTTGGGGTCTTTTCGCTAGGTTTTATAGCTTTTTTAGCTACCTTGCAGCCCTCGACGATGACTTGTCCTTTTTTGGCTAGGACGGATAAAATTTTACCTGTTTTACCTTTGTCGTCGCCTGCGATGATCTTAACGGTATCGCCTTTTTTTACTTTAAATTTAACGTTAGCCATTATAACACCTCCGGAGCAAGCGAAACGATTTTCATAAAGTTAGCGTATCTAACCTCACGGCCGACCGGTCCAAAGATACGAGTACCGATAGGCTCGCGTTTGTTATCTAGGATGACGGCTGCGTTTTCGTCGAAGCGGATTAGCGAGCCGTTATCTCTTTGAACCTCTTTTTTAGTTCTAACGACGACTGCTTTTACCACTTGACCCTTTTTAATCTTACCGTTTGGAAGCGCCTTTTTGACCGAGCAGATGATAACGTCGCCAAGCGTCGCATATCTTCTCTTGCTGCCGCCCAAAACTTTAATACACATTAGCTCTTTCGCGCCGCTATTGTCGGCGACCGTAAGCCTCGTAAAAGATTGTATCATTACTCAACCCCCGTCGCTAAAATAGTCTTTAAGCGGAAAGATTTTCTCGCGCTTAGCGGTCTGCATTCGATAGCTACGACCGTATCACCCGCTTTTGTCTCGTTCTTTTCGTCGTGAATCATATATTTTTTAAAGCGTTTTACGAATTTGTGGTATCTTGGGTGCATAACGCGTCTCTCAACCAAAATCGTAGCCGTCTTATCGCCGGCCTTTTGTAAAACGACACCTTGAATTTCTCTTTTTAATGCCATTTCTCACCCCTTACTTTGAAGCGCTAATTGCAGTGTTGATTTGCGCTATTTCCTTGCGGACGGCGCGAATCTCGTTAGGGTTGCTTAGCTGCATGGTTTTTAGCTTTTGTCTTAAAGTAAATAAAAGCACCTTTTTCTCTTTCAATAACGCGTTAAGTTCTGCAACGCTTTTGTCTTTAATATCAGTATATTTCATTTTCACTCTCTCGCGTTACGATTTTAGTCTTAAACGGAAGTTTGTGGATCGCTAGAGTTAGAGCTTCGCGCGCTAATTCCTCATCTACGCCCGCCATTTCGACTATTATACGACCCGGTTTTATATTCATAACCCACTCTTCGACTCCGGCTTTACCTTTACCCATACGAGTTTGTAGAGGTTTTTTGGTTAGCGGCTTATCTGGGAAAACTCTGATCCAAGTTTTAGCCTGGCGTTTTACATGGCGGGTTAGAGCCACACGAGCCGCTTCGATCTGGCGCGAATTTACGCGGCCTGCTTCTACGGCTTTTATTCCGATCTCGCCCATAGCAAGATCAGCGCCGCGAGTAGCTTTACCGCGGTTTCTGCCTTTCATCTGTTTGCGAAATTTAGTTCGTTTTGGCATCAACATGATTATTTACCTCTTCTTGCTCTGCGCGGTTTTTTATCGGCTTTTTCTTCTTCGTTCTTTTCAGGTTGAACGCCTTTTTGAAGAACCTCGCCTTTAAATATCCACACTTTTATACCTATGTTTCCATAGGTCGTATGCGCTTCGGCAACGCCGTAATCGATTTTAGCTCTTAGAGTGTGAAGCGGAACGCGACCCTCTAAATACCACTCGGTTCTAGCCATTTCAGCGCCACCAAGACGCCCCGCGACCGAAATTTTGATACCTTTAGCGCCTGATTTCTGAGCGCCTTGGATAACTTTTTTCATCGCGCGTCTAAACGCAACGCGTTTCTCAAGTTGAGTGGCAACGCTTTCAGCGGCTAGTTGAGCTGAAGCTTGAGCTTTTCTTTCTTCTTTAATATTTACGTTTACTTCTTTATTGATTAGCTTTTGGATATCCTCTTTAAGCTTCTCTACGTCGGAGCCCTTTTTGCCGATGATTATACCCGGGCGAGCCGCTACGACGGTTACGCGGATTTTTTTAGCGGTTCTCTCGATTAAAATTTGAGAAACGCCCGCATAGTAAAGTTTCTTTTTCAAGAAAGCGCGAATTTTGTAGTCTTCGCCGATGTTTTCTACTAAATTTGCTTTAGCCGGAAACCATCTTGACTCCCAGTTACGGTTTATTCCTAGCCTTAGACCTATCGGATTTACTTTCTGACCCATATTACGCTTCCTTCTTTTCAGGTTTAGATACTTCTACTAAGATATGAGAAGTCGGTTTGCGGATTCTGCTTGCGCTTCCTCTCGCTCGCGGTCTAAATCTTTTTAATACCGGACCCGCATCCACGCGGCAGCTTTTTACGATAACCTCTTCAGGCTCGAATCCGCCGTTGGCTACCGCAGAGCTAATGGCCGTAGCGATAAATTTGGCGCCGCGGTTTGGCATAAAGCTAAGGCTAGCTAGCGCAAATTCTGCGTTCATGCCTTGTACTTCTCTTGCGATTAGTCTGGCTTTGGTCGGAGATAGTCTTACGAATTTAATAATTGATTTGCTCATCTTATCCCCTTACTTACCGATTTTCTTTTGCACTGAGCCTTTGTGGCCTTTAAAAGTGCGCGTAGGGGCAAATTCGCCTAACTTATATCCGATGTGGTTTTCGGTTACGTATACCGGAATAAAACTTTTACCGTTATGAACGTTAAATGTTAGTCCAATCATTTCCGGCACGATCGTGCTTCGTCTTGACCATGTTTTAATCGGTTTATTGTCGCCGGCTTTTTTAGCGGCAACGACTTTTTTCATAACGTGATCATCTACGAAAGGACCTTTTTTGAGTGATCTAGCCATCTCTATTTTCCTTTCCTTCTTGAAATTATAAGCTTATCGCTAGCCTTCTTGCGGCGAGTCTTGGCGCCTTTGGTCGGTTTACCCCATGGAGTAACTGGGTGACGGCCTGAATTTTTCTTACCTTCACCGCCGCCGTGCGGATGATCTACCGGGTTCATCGCAGAACCGCGAGTTTGCGGACGGATACCTCTGTGACGATTGCGTCCAGCCTTACCGATAGTTACGTTCGCCCAATCTTCGTTTCCTACTACGCCGATACTAGCCATGCACTCTGCAAGCACTTGTCTCATCTCTCCGCTCGGTAAGCGAAGCATTACGTATTTTTCCTCTTTACCCATTAGCTGAGCGTAACCGCCGGCCGAACGAGCCATCTGAGCGCCCTTGCCGGGTTTTAGCTCCACATTGTGTACGATAGTACCCACAGGGATATTTCTTAGCTTCATCGCATTGCCCGGTTTTACATCCAGGCCTGCTTCCGCTGCAGCTATAACGTCACCGACGTTTAGACCGTTCGGTCTAATAATGTAGCGTTTTTCGCCGTCTTTATAAGCGATAAGCGCGATGCGGCAGTTTCTGTTCGGATCGTACTCGATAGCTTCGACTTTACCTTCGATACCTAATTTTCGGCGTTTAAAGTCGATGATTCTATAAAGCTTCTTTGCGCCGGCTTCTTTATGTCTCGAAGTTATGCGGCCATTACTATTTCTACCGCCCGTAGCCGGAATTTTGACAAGCAAGCTTCTTACGCTAGGCTTAGCCGTTACGTCGTCGCTAGCCAGGCCAGTCATAAATCTACGACTAGGCGTATAAGGTTTATAAGATTTTATAGCCATATTATGCCTCCGTACTTTCTAGGCTAGAGCCTTCAGGCAACTTAACGTAAAATTTCTTTATCTCGCTTCGTTGTCCTTCTCTTCCTTTGAAACGCTTAACTTTCCCGTCGATTCTTAAAGAATTTACGCGAAGCGGCGTTACTCCGAAATATTCTTTTAAAATTTCCTTTAGCCTATTTTTGGTCATCTTTGGCGTCGTTTGTATAACTACCACGCCTTGTTCTTGAAGGCCAAGGGTTTTTTCCGTATATAAAATCGTTTTGATATCAGTTATATCTGCCATTTTAGCCCTCTTTTGTTATAGATTCAAGTGCGGCTTTTTCTATAATAACAGCACTATAGGTCGATACTAAATAAGCATTTATTTCGCTAACGTCTATCAAATAGCAATTTGCTAAGTTTCTAAACGCCAATAGCGTATTATCGTCAAGTAAGTCTTTAACGATTAGAGCGTCTCTTAATTTTAGCGTATCGATAATTTTAGCCGCGTCTTTAGTCTTTCCGCTCTCGATAGATACGCTATCTACCGCAAAAAGTTTACCGGCCGCAGCCTTTTCATTTAATGCAAATTCAAGAGCCAATCTCTTTTGCTTTTTGTTGACTTTTTGGAAGTAGTTCCTGTTATTAGTAGGGCCGAAAGCTACCGCGCCGCCTACCCAAACGTTAGTTCTAGTCGAACCCGCTCTAGCGCCGCCGCGACCTTTTTGCCTCCATGGCTTTTTACCGCCGCCGC
>CAUQJW010000109.1:0-5596 GCA_963518485.1 uncultured Campylobacter sp. | reverse complement strand
CGTCCAGAGCGTAGTTTACGTTGATAAAGGCTAACGCGACGTCATCTAAAGAGCGTGGCGTCTGTGCGGACTCCATCTCTTTAAATTTGAGATTTTTCGGATTTTCTATGATATCAAGCGGGGATTTGTATTCGCCCTCTTTGGCTTTGATTATGCCCGCTTTTTCGAGCAAATTTATCGAGCGCGTCGAGTCTGCGGCGTTGTTTGAGATAGCGATGATATCGCCGTCTTTTAGCTCGTCTAGGCTTTTTATCTTTTTAGAATACGCGCCCATAGGTTCGACGTGTACGCCGACGGTCGGCACGATGTGAGTGCCTTTGTCTTTGTTAAACGACTTCATATACGGCAGGCCTTGGAAGTAGTTGGCATCGAGTTCGCCGTTTTCGACGGCGATGTTTGGGATCACGTAGTCGTTAAAGATTTTAACGTCGAGCTTGTAGCCTTCTTTTTCCAGGATCGGCTTTACGACCTCTTCTAAAATCTCAGCGTGAGGCACGGGAGATGCGCCTACGGTGATGGTTTTGTCGCTAGCATACAGGCCGCTAGCTAGAAGCGCGCCAAGAAGTATTTTTGAAAATTGCATTATCATTCCTTTTTTTAATAAAAAAACGGCGCTAAAAAGGTAAAAGCTTTTACGCCGTTTTATTTTAAGAGCGGTCTCTAAACTAAATTTGGATTCGTCGTTTCGTTAAATTTGCCCGCGCCGCTAAATTTGAGCGGGCGGGGCTAAACTTGATTAAAACGTCGGGATTATCGCGCCTTTATATTTTTCCTCGATAAATTTCTTTACCTCGGGGCTCGTGACGGCTTTGTCTAGAGCTTTGATTTTCGGGCTATTTTCGTTGCCGACTTTGACCACGACGTAGTTTGTGTACGGGCTATCTTTGCTCTCAAGCACGAGCGCGTCTTTGGTTGGATTTAAGTTGGCGTTTAGAGCGTAGTTCGTGTTGATAACTGCGATAGTAACGTCATCAAGCGTGCGAGGTACTTGAGCGGTCTCTATCTCTTCAAATTTTAGCTTTTTCGGGTTTTCCGTGATATCAAGCGGAGTTTTTAGAGGGTTGTCGTTTAGTTTGATCAGACCTGTGCTAGCTAGCACGTCAAGCGCGCGACTCTCGTTTGTCGGGTCGTTTGGTATCGCTACGGTGCTGCCGTCTTTTAGCTCTTTGATATCTTTTATCTTTTTAGAGTAAACCCCCATAGGCTCGAGGTGGACGCCCACGGTTTTAACTAGATGAGTGCCTTTGTTTTTATTAAATTCCTCAAGATACGGTAGGTGCTGGAAGTAATTAGCGTCTAGATCGCCGTCCTCGGTAGCCAAATTTGGAGTAGAGTAGTCGTTAAATTCTTTGATCTCAAGAGTAAAGCCGTCTTTTGCAAGGATTGGTTTTACGACTTCTAAAATTTCAGCGTGCGGAACCGGAGTAGCGCCTACGACGATTTTCTCGGCGGCATTTGCTGCGACTGTTAGGCTTAGAGCGACTAGAGAGTATTTGAGTAGATTTTTCATTTTATATCCTTTTTAAAATTTGGCTAGCATTTAAAAAAGGATATGAGCGGAGGCTTAAATTTCTTTTTAAATGCTTAGCAAGACTAAGCGCTTAAAAAGAAATTTTGCGCTTAGCGTTAGTCTTTCGACGACTTAAGTTGAGTGAAGCGACGCATTTCGCACATATCTGATTTCATTTTCTATCCTTTCTCTGTAAAATTAATTCCGGGATTTTATGCAAAAAAAGTTTAAAAGAAAATAAAATCAGACGTAAAAATCATTTTTTTGTGATCTTATAAATAAAATTTCCTAATGATTGGAAAATTTGAACCATTATGATTAAGATCACGACGGTGTAGAGCATGATATCGGGACGAAATCTCTGATAGCCGTAGTTTATCGCAACAGATCCTAGCCCGCCGCCGCCGACTGCGCCAGCCATCGCCGAAAAGCCGATAATAACAATAAGCGTGAGCGTGATGGAGGCTACGATGCCGGGTAGCGCCTCAACGAACATCACCTTAAAAATGATCTGAAAATTTGAGCTACCGAAGCTTCTAGCGGCCTCGATGATGCCTTTATCAACCTCTTTTAGCGCGCTTTCTATGAGCCTAGCGATAAACGGCGCCGCGCCGATAGTAAGCGGAACGATAGCCGCGGTAGTGCCGATACTGGTGCCCACGATCAGGCGCGTGAGCGGGAAAAGAACGATGATGAGGATGATAAACGGAAAGCTTCTTAACGTATTTACCGTGATATCAAGCGCGATAAATAGCGGTTTGTTCGGCTTTAGGCCGTCCTGCGCCGAAAGCACGAGCAATATAGCAGGCACTAAGCCTATTAAAAACGCTAAAAGCGTCGAAACCACGCTCATATAAAGCGTCTCGCCGATGGCCGGGAGCAAAATACGCTCGAAAACGTCGGGAAATTTAGAAAAATCTATGTCAAACATCACGCCACCTCCCATAATACGCCGCTTTGCTTGATGTACTCGGTCACGCACGCCTCGTCTTTAGGATCGACGTTTATGACGAGCGAGCCAAGCACGTTTTCGTTTAGTTTCTCAAGCTTGCCCCAGACGATGTTAAAGTCGATATTTAGCGTGCGCGCCATGTGCGTGATGACGCTGTTTTGAGCGACTTCTTTCGGGAAAAAGAGCCTGATATTTACGCCCTCGCTCGGCAAAATTTCATCCTCGCCGAGGAATTCCTTCATCTTTTCGTCGGGTTTTAAAAATAGCTCCTCGATCGTGCCGCTGCCGATTATCTTGCCGCTTTCTAGCAGTACTGCGCGGCGCGCGATGCTTTTTACGACTTCCATCTCGTGCGTGACTAAAACGACGCTGATATTTAGCGTTTGGTTGATCTGTTTTAAAAGCTCGAGTATCGAATTTGTCGTATTTGGATCAAGCGCCGAGGTCGCCTCGTCGGAGAGTAAAATTTTTGGACTTAGCGCAAGGGCGCGAGCGATGGCGACGCGCTGTTTTTGTCCGCCGCTTAGCTCGCCGGGGTAGCTTGCGGCTTTGTTTGCAAGGCCGACTAGCTCTAGTAGCTCGCTCACTCTTTTTTTGATATCGCCGTCTGAGTAACCCCAAAATTTAAGCGGAGTAGCGACGTTTTCAAACGCCGTTTTCCTCGCCATTAGCGCGAAGTGCTGAAATATCATCGCCACATCTCGCCTAAGTTCTCTTAGCTCTCTGTCTTTTAGCGCCGAGATTTCTTTGTCAAATACCTTTAGGCTACCGCCTTGATAGTCCTCTAGGCCGTTTATGCAGCGAAGCAGGGTAGATTTACCCGCGCCACTGTGGCCTACGATGGCGAAAATTTCGCCTTTTTCTACGGTTAGGCTGACGTCGTCTATGATCTGCGTCGCTCCGTAAAATTTCTTTAAATTTTTTATTTTTATCACTCAAATTTCCTCGTTCATAATTCCGCCGAAGCGCTACTAAAATTTATAAAATTTCGCGCCTTAGCTCGTCTGCGCTCTTTGGCGAAAGAAGCGCCGGAGCGATGTCAAATACGCTAAACGCGCCGCTTTGGCCACTTTGTGCCAAACGATACGCCGCGCGGGCGTAGGCTACGAGCACGCTTGCGGTAAATTCCGGATTCGAGTCAAGCTTTAGCGAAAACTCGATCAGATGTTTATTTTCTCCGCGCTCGCCCGTCGCTCCGCTTTGCAAAACAAATCCTCCGTGAGGGATGCCGCCATGCTCTTTTTTAAGCGTTTCAAGACCCACGAAATGCACGCTCGTGTCGTAGTCGGCAAAGTAGTTTGGCATCGTTTTTATCTCTTTTTCGATGCGCGCTTTATCGGCGCCATCCTCGGCTACGACGTAGCACTCGCGCAGGTGTTTTTCGCGCGTAGTTAAATTTGGGTTTTCGCCCGCGCGAACTCGCTCTAAGGCGCTTTCTATCGGCACGGTGTATTGGCGCGCGTCCACGACGCCCTCGATCCTGCGGATAGCGTCTGAGTGGCCTTGGCTCACGCCTTTACCCCAAAACGTATAACTGCTGCCGTTTTCTAGCACGCTCTCGCCAAATAGTCTATTTAGCGAAAACAGCCCCGGATCCCAGCCAACGGCGATGATGCCTACGTTTCCGCCCTTTTTGGCTGCGGCGTCCACTGCGGCGAAGTGCTCGGGGATTTTCGCGTGCGTATCAAAGCTATCGACGACATTGAAATTTAGCGCAAACTCAGGCGTCTGCGTCGGCAGATCCGTCGCGCTACCGCCGCAAAGAACTAAAACGTCAAATTTGCCCTTGTGCGATAAAATTTCGTCCGCACTAAACACCGGCGCACCGCATGTTTGCACGCTGTGCGGCTCGCGGCGAGAAAATACTGCCGAAAGCTCTAAATCCTTGCTATTCCTTGCGGCAAGCTCTACGCCGCGACCTAAATTTCCATATCCTAAAACCGCTATTTTTATTTTTTCGTTCATTTCTTATCCTTTTATTTTTAAATTTTTGCGCATTAAACAGTGCGCCGCAGTTTAAATTTAACCGCTCAAGGCACTGTTTGGATCTGCCAAGTCCTAACGCAAAAACCAAAAAATATCAATCGACCGCTCCCAAATTTGCCAGCTCGCTATCTACCTTTTCTAGCTTTTGCGTCGCGTTAGCTAACCCTTCGCGGTTGGCTTCGACTACGGCTTGCGGGGCGGAGGCTACGAATTTCTCGTTATTTAGCATGCTTGAGAGCTTTGCTATCTCTTTTTCTAGTTTGGTTTTTTGCGACCGCAGTCGCATGATCACCGCGCTCATATCCACGCCTTCAAGCGGCACGAAGACTTCTAAATTTTCGCTCACGTCGCGCGCTGCGTTTTCGATTTTGGCGTCGCAAAACTCGATCTGTTCGCATTTAGCTAGCAACAAGACGTAGTTTGTCGCCTCGGTCAAATTTTCGTTTCCGTTTAGCTTGATGAAGGCTTTTGCGATCTTTGAGTTGCCTTGCTCGATGGTCGCCTTTGCGCGGCGGATCGCGACGATGGCTTCGATCACCAGCTCAAAGGTCTTTTCTATCTGCAAGTCGCGCTCGTTAGCCTGCGGATACGCCTCTATCATGATCGAGCTCGCGCTTTGCAAATTTGATCCGCTAAGCTCGTGGAAAAGGAATTCTGAGATAAACGGCATAAAGGGACTTAGCAGCCTCATAGCCTCTTTAAATATCGTTCCAAGCTCCCTTACGCTACCTTTATCGGCTTTGCTAAGCTCGATGCCCCAGTCGCAAAACTCGTCCCATAAAAATTTATAAATCGCGTTTGCCGCGTCGTTAAAGCGGTAGGCGTCGATGTTCTCTCGCACTTCGCGCACGCACTCGTTAAAGCGGCTTAGCATGTATTTGCCAAGCTTCGTTTCGATTTTGGCGTCGCTTAAATTTGCAAATTTAGGCTCGTTTAGCAGCAGGTATTTGCTCGCGTTGTAAAGCTTGTTCGTAAAATTTCTCACGAGCTTCATCTTTTCGTCGCTTAGCTTTATATCGCGTCCCTGCACGGCAAGTAGCGCAAGCGTAAAGCGCAGGACGTCGGCGCTATACTCCTCGATACTAACGAGCGGGTCGATGACGTTGCCCAGGCTCTTACTCATTTTTCTGCCTTGCTCGTCTTTAACC
>CAUQJW010000108.1:0-5726 GCA_963518485.1 uncultured Campylobacter sp. | reverse complement strand
ACGTCGCCGATCTTGATATCCGCTAGATCCTCGGGCGCGATCGGCGTGGTTAAAATTTTCTTACTCATAGCGCGAACTCCTTGTGCGATTTTACGGCAAAGCTTAGCTGCTCATTCCAGACGATATGGCCTTTGCGGTGCGACCAGCAGCCTACGTTTACGGCGACGGCGATGACGCTTGGATGGCGGGCGCAGTTTTTGATATGCACGCCCATCACGGAGCTTGCGCCGCTCATGCCTTGCGGGCCCAGGCCTATTTTATTGATACCCTCTTCGAGCAGTTTTTCGGTTAGAGCCGCGCGGTCGTTTGGATTGCGCGAGCCAAGCGGCCTCATCAGTGCTTTTTTGGATAGCAAGGATGCCACGTCGATCGAGGTACCCACGCCTACGCCCACTAGCAGCGGCGGACAGGCGTTTATGCCGTAGCTGGTCATTATGTCCATGACGAATTTCACGACTCCCTCGTAGCCCATGCCCGGCATCAGCACGGTCGCTTTGCCGGGTAGGCTACAGCCGCCGCCCGCCATATAGGTGTGTATCTCGCACTCGCTGCTACCCGGCACGATATCCCAAAAGACGCTCGGCGTGCCCTTGCCGACGTTTTTGCCGGTGTTGTACTCGTCAAACGTCTCGACGCTGTTGTGGCGCAGAGGAGCCTCGCGCGTCGCTCGCACTACGGCCTCTCGCAGTAGCTCCTCAAGCTCGCCGATGAGCGGGAAGTTCGCTCCGCAACGGACGAAAAACTGGATCACGCCCGTATCCTGACAAGACGGACGGTCTAGCTCCTTGGCTAGGCGCTGGTTTTCAAACATCGTTTTGTAGATCTCCTTTGCCAGCGGCTGCGTCTCGCGCTCACTAAGTTCCAGCAGCTTCGCCGTCACGTCGTCAGGCAGCACCTTGCCCGTGTAGCCGACGAATTTCGCCATGACCTCAGTCATCTTTTGCACGGCTTTTTCTTTATCCATCGCTTCTCCTTTGTCAAATTTTACTTTCAAATTTTTCATACACGCCCGCTAGGACGCAGCCCGCAGCGTAGCAGAGCAGATCGGCTAAATCAAACGTCCCGCCGATCATTACTTTTAAAATTTTATTTTCTATGCCTAAAATTTGCACCGCGCCCAGATACTGCGCGAGCTCCAAGGCTGCTGCGAACGCGAAAATTTTAAACGGCAAATTTAAAGGCGGCGCGCTAAATGTAGCCCGCACCAACGCATAAAGCAAGATAACGGCCAAAACGTCGCCCGCGTAGTGGCGCACGAAACCGCCCTTTACGCAGATCGCGATGTAAATTTCGATCGACAAAATCAAAACCGCCGCGGCTAAAAACGATAGCCTCGTTCTCGCGCTTTGTCTTATTTGCGTATTTTGCACGCGCTTCGCGGCACTTTTTTGCTCGCTTAAATTTTCCTCTCGCAACGCTTTCCTTTTAAATTTGGCTTTTAATTTGACCAGCGCGGCGGACGTAAATTTAGAGATGATTTATCAGGCTCGCGTTATACGCGGCGCCGAAGCCGTTGTCGATATTTACGACGCTAACGCCGTTTGCGCAGCTGTTTAGCATCGCTAGCAGCGCCGCCAGCCCGCCGAAACTCGCGCCGTATCCCACGCTGGTAGGCACTGCGATCACCGGCACGCTAACAAGACCAGCCAGCACGCTAGCTAGCGCGCCCTCCATGCCCGCAACCGCGATCACGACCTTTGCGCCGCGTATCTGCTCTAAATTTGCGATCAGCCTATGTAGCCCCGCCACGCCCGCGTCGCTAAATTTACGCGCGTCGTTGCCTAGAAATCTCGCCGTCTCGTACGCCTCCTCCACGACCGCGCCGTCTGCGGTGCCCGCGGAGACTATCGCGATGTAGCTTTGCGTGAGCGCGGGCTCTTTAAATTTGACGCTGATGACGCGGCCGCGAGCGTTAAACTCCGCCTGCGGCAGTGCCTCGCGCACTAGCCCAAAAACCCGCTCGTTCGTGCGCGTGATCAGGATATTTTGCCCTCTCGCACCGATCGCCTCTGCGATGCGTAAAATTTCATCATCCGTTTTACCCTCGCCGTAGATCACCTCGCCCGCACCGTTTCGCAATGCGCGCTGAGTGTCGATTTTAGCGCAGCCCGCGTCGCTAAAAGGAAAATCCCGTAAAAACTCTATCGCCTCGCGCTCGCTTTTTTCGCCCGATTTTACGGCTCGGATGAAATTTAAAGCCTCATCATTCGTCATTTAAAATCTCCCCGCGAAGCCCCTTTAAATCAAGCAAAATTTCATACTCGCCAAGCGCGGCGATCTCGCGTACGATACCGCTAAAATCTCCCGCGCAAAAGCGCCTCGTCTCGCTCGCTCCCATTTGCAGCTTAAAGGCTTTGCCGTCAAATCGCGCGCGAACGTTTAAAAATCCATGCGAGATTAGCAGATTTTCGACTCTCTCCACGAGCGAAATTTCCTCCGCGGAAAACTCCCTATCGTGCGGCAAACGCGTCAGAAGGCACGCGTAGCTTGGCTTGTCCGCGGTCGGCAATCCAAGCTCGCGGCTAAGCTCTCTAATCTCTGATTTTTTGAGGCCTTTAAGCGGCGAAAGTACGCCAAGCTCGTCTTTTGCTTTAAGCCCGGGGCGGTATTCGCCAAGATCGTCTAGGTTCGTGCCGTCGGCGACGTTTGTAAAGCCTAGATGTTTTGCTAGCTCGATTAGCCGCGTAAAAACCGCCTTTTTACAGACGTAGCAGCGATCTTGCGGATTATTTTTTACCGCTTCGGGCGCTTCTAGCTCTAAAATTTCGTGCCTGATGCCGTAAGTACGGGTAAATTCCACCGCTTCTTTTATCTCGCGCCCCGACATATAGGGCGATTTTAGCGTGATCGCTACCGCGCGCCGGCCTAGCGTATCGGCGGCAACGCGCAGCAGTAGCGAGCTATCCACGCCGCCGCTAAACGCTACGGCTAAATTTTCCAGCTTTTTTATATCATTTTTTAGAATTTCTAGTTTCGTCATATTTTTTTAAAGTCTCGTTTCTGACCTCGCGGATCGTCGTTTGAAATCTCTGCGCGGCTTTTTTGCAGTCCTCGAATTCTGGCTTGATTTTTAAAATTTCGGGGTAATTTCGGGCTAAATTTTCGTCCGTCAAATTTTGCTCGGCGTTAAAATCGCAAACTCGGCCACGCGAAATTTTAAGCCTTATTTTGCCGTATTTAGTCTCTACCTCGCAAAACTCGCGCGCAAGCTCCGTTTTCCTCACGGCGCACTCTCTAACTCCGATCGCCGTCGTATGCGCGAAAATTAGCCCCTTTATCCGCGCGGCGTCCTGCTTGCGGCACAGCGCGTTTAGCTCAAAGCCCGCGCGCCCCTTTTTCATAAAAATAGACCTGCTAAATACGTCCAGCGCGCCGCTATCTCGCAAAATATCGCACGCAAAGGCAAAGCTCTCGGCGTCCATGTCGTCGATATTAGTGGAGATTAAAATCCGCTCGCAAAGCTCGCCATAGCCGATCTGCACGCTCAAATTTGGCTCATCTCTCAAGCCTAAATCCTCGCTCGTTTCGCAAAGTATCACGCGAAGCGCGTTGGCAAAATCTGCGACGTCTTTATCGCCAGCGCCGTAGCCCGTGCTTAAAATTTTAAAATTTCGCGGCGACTCGCGGCGGTCTTGCTCCCTTAAATTTAGTGCGCAGGCCTTTAAAATCGCCGCTCCTGTGGGCGTAGTCATCTCGAAATTCGCTCGCCCTAGGCTTACTTGCGCGCCTTTTAAAATTTCGCAAACCGCAGGCGCCGGTACGGCTAGCCTGCCGTGAGCGCAGTGCGCAAAACCGCCGCCAAGCTCGATAGGCGAAGCAAAAATTTGCGGCGCACCCAAGGCCTCCAAGCAAATAGCCGCGCCCACTACGTCCGCGATGCTGTCCGCGGCGCCCACTTCGTGGAAATGTACTTGCTCTGCGCTGGTGCCGTGGATTTTGGCCTCGGCCTGCGCGATAACGCTAAAAATTTTGCTTGCCGTTTTTTTTACGAAAGCGCTTAGGCTAGAGCCCTCGATAAGCTCTAAAATTTGCGTGAAATTTCGCGGATGCGGGCGGTTTTGGGCAGGCTTATCCGCTCTAAATTCGGCGCCGTGAATTTTGCCGTTTAGATTTTGACGCGGGCTAGATTTAGCGCCTAAGAGGGCAAGCGGAATTTGGCTCAGATTTGCCGCGCAGACGACGTCTATTTTGGTTGCGGAGATACCGCATTTTAGCACTTTGCGCTTGCGTAGGTAAAACTCGCTAGCTAAATTTAGCTTCTCTAATTCGGCGCAAAGATGGCTAAAATCCGCGCCCAAATCCACCAGCGCGCCTAAATTCATATCGCCGCTGATGCCCGCACTTGCGTCGTAGTAAAGAAATTTCGCCAAGCTTAAACCTTAGGCACCGTCATCGAGCCAAACGGCAAGATGATGATCCCGGCGTCCGCGCCCTTTTGCGCGAGCGCGTCGTCTAGGGCCTTTTGCAAATCATAATACGGTTTTAGGTGCACGGCTCGCATCTCGTCGTCGCTAAGCTCGCTCACCGCCCAGGTCTGCGCCCAGAGCGAGATTTCAGCCATCTTAGCGGCCTTGTGATAGCCTAGGTGAAATTCGTTTGAAATTTTTTCCAGCACTTCTTGCGGAGTCGGCGCGGACGCCATTAGGTTAAAAAACGGCTTTGGTCCGATGCCCGTGCGGCACTTTGCGACCATTATCAAAATCCCGTCCTTAGCAAGTGCTAGTTTGCCGTTGTCTAGGGCTTTTTGCGCTTGATAGAGATCGACGTCCATCGGATATGGCGCGACCGAGATCACGATATCCGCTTTGCGCGGGATATTTACGCAAAAGACCTCGTCGGCCTTTTTCACGCAGTCGTAAAAGCTGTCGTTTAGATCGCCAGCACTCGCGTAATACACGCCGTGCTCGCTATCAAGCACCGTCTGGATCGAAAAAACGTCGATGTGCGCGAGAACCTTCATCGCGTCGATCATATCCTCATGCACGGGATTGCCCTCTAAGCGCAGCGCCTGAGCGTCGGCGCTAAGGGCTAGTTTGTGGTTTTGCTCGATGGTTTCGTATTTGGCGACGCCGGGTAAAAACGCCTTTCGTCCGCCCGTGTAGCCCGCGAAGTAGTGCGGCTCGACCGAACCTATAGCGATCACTTTTTTAGCCTCCGCTACGATTTTGTTTAGATACATCTGCGTGCCGTTTTTGCTCTCGCCTAAAAAGACCATCTCGTCGTGCTTGGAGTCGTGATCGTGAACTTCGTTTTTGGCGCTGATTTCAGCATAAATTTCTTTGCCGAAAATCATCTCGTACTCTTCTAGCGTGCCCTCTCTGTGGCAGCCCGTGGCGATGATGAAAATTTTATTTTTCTCGCGTAGCTTTGGGTAAATTTGCTTTAAAACTTTTGCCGTCGGCGTCGGTCTCGTGCCGTCGTTTACGATAATTACGATCTTTTCATCGCCCGCGATAAACTCATCGAAACTTTTTTGATTTATCGGATTTGCCAGAGCCTTTGCGATGAGCGCCGTTTCGTCGAATTTAGCCACGGGGTTGGGGTTAAAAACGCCTAGTAAATTTTTTCCCGGAACGCTTAGGTCGATGATATCATCTTTGCCGTAGCGAATAGGAATTTGCACGTTTGCTCCTTAAGTATAATTATTAATTTTTTATCTTAGGATTATATATAAATTTTTCTTTTAAACGCATTTAAAAAGGGTATTTAATTTTTAAATTTATAGA
>CAUQJW010000107.1:0-5792 GCA_963518485.1 uncultured Campylobacter sp. | reverse complement strand
GGTCGTCGGCAGCAGCGTCGTAAAAGACGTGCGGCTAGTGGAGTTCGTAGCGGGCAAAAGCACGAGCGCGACGATAAAAAGGATAAAAAGTGAAGATTGAAGACATGATAAAAAGCGAGCTAGAGGGACATCTAGCCACTATTAAGGCGACATTTGCGCTGGAAGCGGACATCAAAAAAGCCTGCGAAACGGCGGTAGCGACGCTAAAGGCGGGCGGTAAAATTTTGCTTTGCGGAAACGGCGGTAGCGCTGCAGACGCGCAGCATATCGCAGCCGAGCTAACGGGTCGCTATAAAACCGAGCGCGGCGCGCTAGCGGGTATAGCTCTAACGACCGATACCTCAGCGCTCACGGCGATCGGCAACGACTACGGATATGAATTCGTTTTCTCGCGTCAGCTAGAGGCTCTGGGCCGCGAGGGCGATCTGCTCATCGCGATCTCTACTAGCGGAAACAGCGGCAACGTGCTAAAAGCGCTCGAGCTAGCGCGAAAAATCGGTATCAAGACGATCGGGCTAAGCGGCCGCGCCGGGGGAGCTATGAACGAGCTTTGCGAGCTAAATTTGGTCGTGCCGTCAAACGACACGCCGCGCATCCAAGAGATGCACATAATGATAGGGCATATCATCTGCCAAGCCATCGACGATGCGTTTTAATCGCTAGTCTTTATCTTTTATTAGAGATTCTTTATCGACGTGCGTCCATTTGCCTCGCGGCTTATCTATGTACTGAAAGTATTCGTTGGTAAAGCTTCCTTGTACGCAAGTATAGCGATTATGGCGATGGTTTACCTCGTCGTCCCCTATGGCTTTATTTAAAACCGTCGGACCGGTTAAGTCGTATACGCCGCCGCCTATATTTTTATTTTTTATATTTTCTACGATTAATTCTAGCGTTTTATTAAGATATTTGTTGTCGGGAGCGCTAGCCATAAAGTAATTGCTGTATCGATGCTTCGTCATTAAAAATAGCTCTTTAAATTCCGGCTTTATTAGTTTATTTAACGGTAGACAAAAATTAGCGTCTATGTCAAGATATACGCCCCCCGTATAATTAAGAGTAAAAACTCGCCAAAAATCGGCCTGCGCCGCTCCGTCCGTTAGAGAGCAAAAGGCCTCGTATACGTCTGCGGTCGCATTTTGCTTTATAAATTCCTCTCTAGATTCGTGGCTCATATATCTATAGTCGTAATCAAGAGACAATAGCCTATTGAAAAGATAGTTTATATAAACCGGCAATGCGACTTTATTCGTATAATTTGTTTGCCATACTATTCTAGGTATCGTTTGATTTTTAGACGGTTTAAATTTGGCCGGACTATATTGCGGTATAGTAAAACGTAATTTCGGAAGAAAAAAATAAATACAGTAGGCTACGGCTTTAACTATAGTGCCTGAAAATTTACTAAATCTATTTATACAAAGAGCTAAAAAATACAAATCAAATCCTTTAATTATAAATTTCGCTATGATTTTTTCTAAAACGCTTATGTTGCCATAGCCAATACTTCGGTTCTTTTAAAATTTGCTCCGTAATTATATCGTTTTGAAGCTGCGTAAGCTCGCGGACTTTATCTTGAGCTTCGAACTTAAATTTCATAACGTCTATAGGATTACATATCGTTATTTCGTATTTTCTAAAATCGTTTTTAGTCGCAAAAATAGGTATTATAAGCGCATTAAATTTTAGAGCCAGGCGAGACGTAGCATCAGTTGCGGTATCTTTAATTCCTAGAAAATTTACGTCACAACCGCCGTCTATATATTGATCTATTACTATGGCGACTTTATCGTCGTTCGTTAAGGTTTTTATCATACCTTTGGCGGCATTTTTTTTATCTATTAGAGTAATATTATTTTTTGCTCTCATTTGCGCAAATTTTTCTTGTATATATATATTTTGTATTTTTTTGCTTACCACGCCCACTTTCATATTAAATTTTAACGCTATACAAGGCAGAACCAATTCCCATCCGCCGTAATGAGCCGTTATAAATATAATTTTCCTTTTCTCGTTTAGGGCGTTTTGGATAACGTCTGTATTAATGATTTTTGCTTTACTAAAAATTTTTTCTTTATCTAGATTTTGATTTTCCAATAATTCGTAAATATTAAACGCTAGCGTTTTGTAAGATTCGTAAATAATGCTTTTTTTTTCTGTATCGCTTTTCGTCTCTTTAAAGACTAAATTAAGATTTGCTAATGCCGTTTTATAACGTTTTCTGTCTAGTTTGTATATTAAGAATGCAAAAAGCTCTAATATTCTTTTTATTATAGGCTTTGGAGTAACGGCGAATATAAAATTAAATATGCAATATAAGGAATAAAGTATGCGATATTTTATAACTCTTTTTTTTGTCAATTTCTTTCCCCGGTAATAAAGCGTTAGTATTTTACTAAAAGAAACCTAAATTTTTAGCTTCTTTTAATACGTCTCCTGCCGTAATTTGCTTCATGCAAGCGTGATGAACTAGCGGACATTCTCTTTTCATACAGGGCGCGCACGGTAAATTTTTTGTAATTATTCTCGCGTTTTCGTTTTGCCAAGGGCCGGTTTCGTTAATTTTCGTAGGCCCGAAAAGCGCTATCGTCGGTATTTTAAAAGCCGCCGCTACGTGCATCGGACCGCTATCGTTCGTAATAAAAATACTAAGTCCTCCGATATAAGAAATTAGCTCGTCCACGCTTGTTTTACCTGCTAAATTTCGATAGTTCTTTATGCCGTTTTTTATTAGCTCGTTTTCTATATCGGCTGCGATTTGTACTTCGTTGCCGCCGCCGAATATCACGATATTAAGTTTATTTGCCATTGCTATTGCGACTTTGGCAAATTCGCTTGGATACCATCTTTTGGCGCTTCCGTAAGTAGCTCCGGGATTTATGCCTAAAGTCGGACGTTCGTAAGCAAACGGCTTTTGATAGAGCTTGAGCTTGCCGGCATTGGTTTTAAGATTTAGAAATTTGTTTATAAAATCGTTGTAGCGCACGCAAAGATGGATTTCATTTTTGCTTAAACGGCGATATTGCAGCTTTTTTTTAGCCTTTATAAAAAAAATCGTAAATTTTGATGAAAAGCTTCTGCGAAACGATAAGGCGATATCGAAAACGCCTGCGCTTTTAGCTAAATTTATTAAGTTTTTATAACGATTTCCGCCGCTCTTGCTATCGTTTATGATAATTTTCTCTATATTCGGATAGCCTTCAAAAATTTTAACCGAAACAAGCGAGCCGAGTATCGTGATTTTTGCGTTTGGATAAGCTTTAATTA
The DNA here is from genome assembly GCA_963518485.1 of uncultured Campylobacter sp. GTDB lineage: Bacteria > Campylobacterota > Campylobacteria > Campylobacterales > Campylobacteraceae > Campylobacter_A. Next base: position 2,525 of record CAUQJW010000107.1, on the reverse strand, counting down.
AATTTTGTATCGCAGGCGTAGCCATAACGGCGTCTCCTAACCATATCGGCACTTCAATAAATATTTTCATTTATCATCTCTTTATATGCGTAAAATTGCGGCATTTTACGGATTTTATCATTACGATTGTCTACTAGTCCGTATCCTGGAGCGATTAGCTGATGCCAATAAACTCTACTTATTTTGCCGCTTTGTCTTGCGATTTTATGATATTTAAGCATAAATTTAACGTATTCGTCTTCGCTTACGCACTCTTTTTCGCTGGTAGGCGCATAAGGAGCGGTATTTTTTAGCGGATAGTTTGTCTCCGTTATATAAATTTTATCGCTTGATTTCGGAGACGTTTTAACAAGCGAAAAGAGTAAATTTATCTTATTTTTTAAGTTGAAAATGCCGTATTGGGTATTATCAGGATCTCCCCTGCGATCGACGTAGAGTAGGGCCGAAACGCAATCGAATTTTATTGTTTTTAGATTAAACATAGTCGCTACGTTATGGTGGTATTCAAAGTCGATTACGCTCGGTCCGATTAGCCTTATATACGGAAATTTTTCGTTTCGTAAGTCGTAAGCCGTCTTATAAAAATCTAAATACTCGCACGGCGCAAAAAACCCCCATTTTATACGGTTTATGGCCGTGCCTATTTGAAACTCGTTGGCTATATTTTCGAATTTGCTAAAAATAAGGCTTAAATTTTGCTTTAAAAGCTCTTTATTTTCGATATTTCGCCTATTTTGTATTACGTTTATTAGGATATTTTTTTTGCCGAAACTCTTTGCGAATTTTACGTATTCGTCTATTTTTTTTATCTCCCAAAGGGGTATTCTGATAATTAAATTTTTTACGCCTAGTTCATCTACCAAGCTTTGCTGAACATCCCCTTTGTCTAAATTTACGCCGATACCGTAAAATTCGCTATTTTTAGGTATTTTTTTACCTTTAAAAAACGGCATTAAAAGCATAGCTATGGGTAATACTAAAATCGAGCCAAAAAGCATTTTAAAGTAGTCTAATATAAATTTTTTTCGTACCGTTTTTTTAAACCTTTTATCATTTATCACGCTTGGTTGATCAGAGTAAAAATCCCAAATAAACGGCTCTTTAATCATTAATTATCTCTTTGAATTTTTCTTTTATTTCTTTAAAATCTTGCTGCGAATAATTTCTATCGATACAAAAATTTATTTGACTTTCGTTTATACTGCCCCAGCGTTTATCGCTTGCAAAAAGCGAATTTCCGAAAAATGAGAAAGTTGGCGTATTTACGGCGGCGGCAAGATGCATCGGACCTGTAGAAGTGCTAACGAAAAGGCTAAAATTAGTAAGCAACTTGCAAAAATCGACTAAGTTTAAGTTAGAACGGTAAAGTATGGCTTCAAAGTCTATATTTTCGGTTATATAAATATACGCCTTATCGTCGTCCGGTCCAAAGCTGAAAACTACTTTCGTATTTGGAGACTTGCCGGCGATACGGGCCAGCTCTAAGTAATCGTCTAAATTTAAATTTCCTTCGCTACTACCGCCGAAACCGACATGAAAAGCTATAAATTTAAATTCACCCTTGATACCGAACTCTCTTTTAAATTTATCGAAAACGGCCTTTTTGTCGCTATCGCCGAAATCTAAAATCGGGCGTTTAAATTTGATTGAAATATTAGGGAAAACGGTTTTTAAAAGCTCGATATTATACTCAAATTCTCGCATTTTGACCTGGCTTCGACGTTGTTTTACTCGGATATTCGCAAAAAATTGAGCTATTTTAGTGGCGGGCGCAACGCGTTTCTTTATTCCGGCGAGAAATAATGCGATAGCAAGAGTAGTGTCCGTAAAGGCGCTAACTGCGATATCGATTTTATACTCTTTGATACGTTTTGTAAGCTTAAAAATATTTTCATCGTATAAAATTACTTCGTCTATAAAGCTTATATTTTTTGCAAATTCGTAATTTACCTTACTAACCAAAACGATGATTTTTGCATCTTCGATTTGCTCTTTTGCGACTTTTATCATCGGCAAGGTTAGCACAAAATCGCCGATTTTATCGTGTCTAGCGATTAGCAGATTCATTTTTTAACTCTTTGTTTAGCTCGTAAAGCTTAACGTATTTATAAAAATTCGTAACGGCATGCGAAACGGCGATAACGAGTCCGACGTAGCCGTCTAAAAAGCCTTTTTTAAGTACGTAAGTCCTAAAGAACGAATATGTCGCGTTAAAAAACGCCTTTGCGGGGCTTGAGCCTTTTTTGCCTACGTTATTTTTAGCAAAAAGCGTAGAATAAACGTCGGCTTTAGCGATAAATTGCGAGATGCTTTGGTAACTATAATGCTCTACGTTTCCATCCAAATTTTCTACCCTAAGACTATTGGTTATGATATCTTCATGGACGTCTTTTTCATTATACGACGTAATGTTTTTATTATAGAGGCGTTTTATTTTTTGATTGTTCCAGCCGCAGCGTTTTACCTCTATATTTTTGTAAAATTCCCAAAAGTTTAGCCAATAAAAGCAGTTTTTTTCTAATTAT
>CAUQJW010000106.1:0-5824 GCA_963518485.1 uncultured Campylobacter sp. | reverse complement strand
GCATTTAGCCTCGTTAAAGTGCTGATCGACGCTAAAAAGATAAAAGTGCCCTCTAAAATCATCCCGAGTCTACCGGAAGACGTCAAAGACGGCGTGAAAAAAGAGCTAAGCCCTAGCGAAGTTTATCGCCGCTACGATCTGCATATCCACGTGCCCGAGGGCGCTACGCCAAAAGACGGGCCGAGCGCGGGTATCACGATGGTGACGGCGATCGCCTCGATCCTAACGGATACCAAAGTGCGAAGCGACGTAGCGATGACGGGCGAGATCACGCTAAGCGGCCGCGTGCTGCCTATCGGCGGACTAAAAGAAAAGCTCATCGCCGCGCATAAGGCCGGTATCAAAACCGCTCTGATACCGCGCAAAAACTATGAACGCGATCTGGGCGATATCCCGCAAGACGTCAAAAACGATATGCAAATTTTACCCGTGGACGTCATCGAAGACGTGCTAAAAAATGCGTTCGTAAGTCAAAAATAGACCTTTGCTTTCGTTTTTTGGAGCAAAAAGTTCGTCTATATCTTTTTATCGTTACTGTTGCACAGCTCGTTTAAAAAGCACTCCTTGCAGCTTGGCTTTATCGCCTTACAGGTGTAGCGGCCAAAAAGTACCATCGCTTGATGAAGCGTATTTAGCTGCGTTTTAAAGGCTTTGGTTAGGTCAAGCTCGACGGCTTCGGGCGTCTTGCCCCTGCTAAGGCCAAGCCTATGCGCCACGCGAAAAACGTGCGTATCTACGGCCATCAAATTTGATCCAAAATGCTCGATCAGCACGACGTGAGCGGTCTTTTGTCCGACTCCGGCTAGGCTCATCAGTTCTTTTTCGGTAGTCGGTATCTCGCCGCCAAATTCGCTCATCACGCTCTTTGCCATTTTGATCAAATTTTCGGCCTTGTTGTTAAAAAAGCTACAGGAGCTGATGAGCGCTTTTACGCTGGCTAGATTTGCATGCGCTAGGCTCGCGACGTCCGGGTATGCCTCAAAAAGCGAGGGCGTGATCAAATTTACGCGCTTATCGGTGCACTGCGCGCTTAGCATCACGCACACGAGCAACTCGTAGAGGTTGCAAAATTTAAGCTCGCTGCCGGCGTCTTTGAAATTTTCTAAAAATAAATTTTTGATAGCGTTTATATCTTTTTTCGTTCTCATAGTGCCGATTTTAGCCGTTTTTATTTAAATTTTCGATGAATTATAACTTATATTTAATGACTTTCCTGCTATAATTACCCTCGCAAAAATCTAAATTTAAGGAACAAAGATGAATAAAATTTTATTCGCATCTCTTAGTTTGGCTGCGGCTTTAAGCCTAAATGCGGCGGAGTACGCCACCGTAAACGGTTCTAGCATAACCGATAAGGACGTGGCTTTCACGCTTGCTGCAATGCCTGGCGTTACTCTTGAGCAACTACCTAAAGACACGCAAAGAAAGGTTATCGACGAAACAATCAACAGAAAACTGCTTCTAGACGAGGCTAAAAAGAGCGGACTAGATAAGACCGACGAATACAAAGCCGCTCTTGAAGAGCTAAAAAACAATCTTGCGCTCGATCTTTGGATGAAGAGAATTTTTGACAATATCAAAGTTAGCGATAGCGAAATCAGCGACTTTTATAACAAAAATAAAGCCGAATTTGCCGTGCCTGCGCAAGTAAGAGCTAAACATATCCTAGTAGCTACCGAAAAAGAAGCAAACGACGTAATAGCCGCGCTAAAAGGGCTAAAAGACGATGCGCTGGTTAAAAAATTCGAAGAGCTAGCTAAATCTAAATCTACAGACCAAGGTTCAGCCGTAAATGGCGGCGAGCTAGGCTGGTTCGGTCAATCTCAGATGGTAAAACCTTTTGCGGACGCCGCATTCGCGCTTAAAAAAGGAGAAGTAACTCAAAAACCTGTTAAATCAAATTTCGGCTACCACGTAATCCTAAAAGAGGATAGCAAGGCTGCCGGTACCGTAGGTCTAAACGAGGTAAAACCTCAGATCGAAGGTAGCATAAAGATGGAGAAATTTAGAAACGATATCAAAAAAAGAGGCGACGAGCTTCGCGCTAAAGCTAAAGTAGAATATAAATAAGGTCGATAAAATGGGTGTTTTAGACGTAGTAAAAGCCGGCGTTTTAAGCGGCGATGACGTAACTAGGCTGTATAAATACGCAAAGGAGCAGGGTTTTGCCTTGCCTGCGGTAAACGTGGTCGGAAGCGACTCGGTAAACGCCGTTCTAGAAGCGGCAAAGACGGCTAACTCACCCGTTATTATCCAGTTTAGCAACGGCGGAGCGGGTTTTTACGCCGGCAAAGCGTGTAAAGATGCAGACGTCCTAGGCGCGGTAGCCGGAGCGCAGCACGTGCACTTGCTAGCTAAGGCTTACGGCATACCGGTAATCCTTCACACCGATCACGCGGCTAGAAAGCTACTGCCGTGGATAGACGAGCTCATTAAATTTAGCCGCGAATACAAAAAAGCTCACGGCGTGCCGCTTTTTAGCTCGCATATGCTTGATCTTAGCGAGGAGAGCTTGGAGGAAAATTTAAGCACTTGCGAGAAGTATCTAAAAGAGCTTAGCGAGCTTGGCATCAGCCTAGAAATCGAGCTTGGCGTAACCGGCGGCGAAGAGGACGGCGTGGATAACACGGGTGTTGATAATGCGCTTCTTTATACGCAGCCTGAAGACGTCGCGCGGGCATATGAGCGACTAAGTAAAATCAGCGATAGATTTAGCATAGCGGCAAGCTTCGGCAACGTCCACGGCGTGTATAAGCCTGGCAACGTCGTGCTTCGACCGGAAATTTTGAAAAACTCGCAAGCATACGTTGCGGATAAATTTCAAACCCTAACCGATAAACCCGTAAATTTCGTATTTCACGGCGGTAGCGGTAGCGAGCTAAAGGATATCAAAGACGCCGTTAGCTACGGCGTGGTAAAGATGAATATCGACACGGATACGCAGTGGGCGTTTTGGGACGGCGTACGCGGCTACGAGGCGAAAAATCGCGCTTATTTGCAAGGTCAGATCGGTAACCCCGAAGGCGAAGATAAGCCTAACAAAAAATACTACGATCCGCGTAAATTTTTGCGCGCCGGCGAGGAGTCGATGGTAAAGCGCCTGCTAACGGCGTTTGGGGACTTAAACTGCTTAAATAGAAATTAAGGCTTTTTATGGATATACGTAGCGACGCTTTTTCCGAACTTGTTTTGCCGGAGGTGAAAAGTAGGCAAGGCGCTTTAGTCTATGCTAAAATTATCGCATTGCCGGTTTTGATTTACGTTGCCGTCGTAGCCGGATATTTCGGCTATATAGACGGGTTTGAAGTCGGACTTCATACGGTCGTTTTAATGGGCGCGATACTTTTGGTCGCGCTCGTATTTGCGAGAAATAGCGCAGAACTAGCGTATTGTTATTTCGAGCAGAGCGGTTCGGATTTTAAAAGAAGTCTAAAAGAGTATATAATCGCTCATCTTTTGGTTATCGGCAAAGATACTAAATCAAATGCTAGTTTCGACGATTTCGTCGCGTATTACACCAGAAATTTACGTAACGAAAATTTCGCTTCCGTAGGCGCGGGCGTATTTCCGATGCTAGGAATTTTAGGAACATTCATAAGTATAGCTATTTCTATGCCGAGTTTTGATTCTTCAAGCGTTCAAGGACTTGAAGCCGAGATAGCTACTTTGCTAGGCGGCGTCGCTACGGCATTTTACGTTTCGATTTACGGTATTTTTTTGGCGCTTTGGTGGATATTTTTCGAGAAATACGGAACGAGCAGATTCGAAAGTCTAGTTAGCGTACAAAAAGCTTCTACGAGCGCTTTTTTTTGGACGCAAGAAGAGATAGACAGGAAGCATTTCGAAGAAAATTTAAAATACTTCGAAAAAATGGGGACGATTTTCGAATACGTTTGTAATCAAGAATTTTTCACTGAACTAGATAAGACTATAAATAATAAATTTAGGGTATTTACCGACATAATGCAAAACGAAAGAGATGCGGTAAAAATAAGCGGCGAAAACATAAAACAGACTATGAATACGCTACTTCGATCAACCAAAGATCAAAAAGATTTAGTTAAAGTTCACGCGGAAATTTTAAACGCCATCGGAAGATTTAATAATAGTTTTAAGGATATGCAGGTTAAATTCTCTGAGCAATATAATCGCCTATACGACGTAGGAAGCGAGCGAATAACTAGACTTGAACGCAGCGTTTCGGATATCGAAGGAAGTATTAAGAAATTTAATCTTTCGCTTCAGAATTTCAGTTCTACTATAATGGAGCAGCAAAACCGAGCTATGGAGGGCTTTAAAAACAGTCTAGTTAACGGCATGCACGCTTTTAGAGAAGTTTTTGACGAAGAGGGGTCGGCTACTTATACTGCCGATCAGACTATCGATATAAACGAGCTTAAAGAAGAAGTTCGCGAGCTAGACGAAAAAGCGAACGAAATTTTGCAAACGATAGAGCAAACGAATAAAGATGAAAGTAGATAATAAAAATAGAGGCGACAACGTCTTTTGGATATCTTACGCCGATTTAATGGCGGGATTGATGTTTGTTTTTTTGCTTATTATCGGCGCGGTCGTCGTAAAATACGTGTTAACTCAAAGCGATTTAACTAAAGCCAAAGAAAATATAGCTCTAAAAGAGCAAAATATAACGAGATCTCAAAACGAGCTTTTAAATAAAGAAAAAATTTTACGCGAAACTTTTGCGAATTTGGATAAAGCTAAAAGCAAAAACGAGCAGCTAGTCGGCGCAAACGAATCCATAAACGAACGTCTAAACGCCGTAAACGAGCAAAAAAATAGCTTTGAAAATATGCTGTACGACGCTAATAAAACTATCGGCGAATTAAGCTTGAATTTACTAAAAACGGCGGAAGATTTAAAAGTGAAAGACGATGAAAATAGGCGGCTAAACGAGGCTTTGGCGGCTAAAAATTCGGCCTTTAATTCGCTAGAAAAAGACTACAACGACACCAAAAGCAAAATCGTCGCGCTAAATTCCGTTAGAAGCAACGTAATAAGGGAGCTTGAAAATAAACTCGGCGATAAAGCGAAGATAGATCCTAATTCGGGCGTAATATCGCTTCCGGATTCTATTTTATTCGACCTTGCATCATGGGAGCTAAAGGAAGAATCTAAGGAGCGGCTAAAACAAATTTTACAGACCTATTTTGACGCCGTGTTTAGTAGCGACGAAATCTTAAAGCATATCGATAAAATAGTTATCGAAGGTCATACCAACTCAATGGGAAGCTATCTTTATAACCTAGATTTATCACAAAAAAGAGCCTACGAGGTGCTTAAATTTATCCACTCGTGGAATAAGGACAAAAGGCTTGAAAAGTATCTTATGGCAAGCGGTAGAAGCTTTAACGATTTGGTATATAAAGACGGCGAAGAAGACATGAACGCCTCTAAGCGCATAGAAATTAGATTTTTGATTTCGGATAAAGAGTCGAAAAAAGAGATAGAGAATTTCTTGGAGCTACAAAATAAAAAGTATTCAAAAAACTAAATTTAACGGATTTGAGTTTTACGTATTGCGAGACGATTTGATCGGCGGCGAATTTAACGGCAATAAAGCTAGAAAACTCGAGTATTTTCTGCACGCCGATCTTAATGGCGTAAAGCGCGTCGTTAGCTACGGCTCAAACCAATCAAACGCTATGTATAGCTTAAGCGTCTTTGCAAAAATGAAAAAACTCGAGTTTCATTACGTCGTTTCGAATTTAAACTCCAACCTTGCCGAAAATCCCATCGGGAATCTAAAATTCGCTCTTGAAAACGGCATGAAAATCTACGTAGAAAAAGATAGAGAGTCTAAGGC
>CAUQJW010000105.1:0-5863 GCA_963518485.1 uncultured Campylobacter sp. | reverse complement strand
TAGCAACGAAGCGGCCGTTTGCGTCAAATTCTCCGCTATCGGTACCGATAAACTCGCCCTCGTCGTTAAATTTACCCACGCTTGCGCTATTTACGCCGCCGATGACCGCGCCTTTGCAAGTCGGAGCGCCGCCGTTTGAGTAGTGGTAGCTAAGGCCAAAACCTCCGCCCGGAAGCCCGATCTGACCTAGCATCGCCGCTAATGTCACCATCGCCCAGTGCGGCTGCTCGCCGTGATGCGCGCGCTGCATACCCCAACCGCTCATTATCATCGTGCGGTTAGCGGCGAAGGTATCGGCAAGCTCTTTGATGAGGCTTGCTTTTAGGCCGCAAATTTTGCTCGCCCACTCTAAATTTTTAGGCGTGCCGTCGGTTTTACCGAGCAGATACGGCAGGAATTTATCAAAGCCGCTCGTATAGGTCTCGATGAAGTTTTTATCGTATTTGCCGCTCTCGTATAGGTAGTGCATCATGCCTAGCATCATCGCGGTGTCGGTGTTTGGCACCGGAGCGATCCACTCGGCCTTATCAAAGTACTGCGCCGTATCGCTTCTGATTGGGTCGATTATTATGACCTTTATGTCGCTGCGTTTTTTTAGTTCTTCAAAGTACTTAAAGCCCTGCTCGTCGGTGCTAGTCCACGCTATACGAAGGGTTGCCATCGGGTTTGCGCCCCAGATGACGACTACTTTTGAGTTTTCTAGTACTACAGGCCAGCTGGTTTGCTGCTCGTAGACCTCGATGCTACCAACGACGTGAGGCATGATGATCTGGCTAGCACCCGTCGAGTAGTCGCCTAGCGAGCCAACAAATCCGCCGCTAAGGTTCATAAATCTATGAAGTAAAATTCGCGAGTTGTGCACGTTACCGCTTGATTTCCAGCCGTAGCTACCCGCAAACACGCCCTCTAGCCCCTTTTGTTTTCTCGTCTTTTTTAGCTCTCTAGCTACTAGTTTTATCGCGTCCTCGTAGCGTACGCGGACCCATCCGTCTTTACCTCGCAGTTCGGGTTTTGGCGAGTCCGGATTTTCTAGGTAGCTTTTGCGCACCATAGGGTATTTTATACGCGATTTATAGACCATATCGGCGGTGTAGTGTTGCAGCGGATTATGCACTTCGCTCGTTTTTTGAAACGGCTCTGATTTTACGATCTTGCCGTCTTTGACGCTAACTTTTAGCATACCCCAGTGAGCGGCCGTTAGCACCTCGCCGCTACGCACGTTTGCCGTATTTAGCTCGGCGCCGAGTAAATTTGACGCCGTTACGCTAGAAAACAAAGGAGCCGCCGCAAGCGCCGCTCCGCCTTTTAGTACATTTCGTCTTTGTAGGTTCATTTTCCTCTCCTATTTTTATTTCTCGGTCGAACAAAGTCCGACCTCCGAGCGGAAGCGCAAGCGCTCCCTGCACTCACCTAAAGTCCCTACTGCGTAGGGTACCCTATAAAATTTACTTCGCAGGTTGGCAAAGCCGGTCTTTTGCACGGAGTCAAATTTGACGGCTAAAAGCCTTGTTCGCGTAGCCTAGCCCGCAAAGTAGTCGCTCAAATTTAGCGTATATCTCGTTTTGTACGCTAAATTTACTATCCGCCGAACCTTCAAATTCGGCGTTTTAAAAACAGCCGCTTCGCCGCGACTTTTATAGGTTTAGCTCCCGCAAATCTCGTCCATTTGCGGGCGCGTTAGGCGTAAACCCTCGTCAAATTTACGCACCGCTTTTTACTTTTTCGCCACGTTCACGTCGGCAGAGTGCTTTTGCAAGTACTGTATCACCAGCCATTCGTCGTCTTTGCCGATCGCCGTTCGCGCGATCATCGATTTTAGCAGGTTAGGCCACTGATTTGCCTTGTAGTGCGTGGTTTGATGTAACGAATGGCACACTCCGCAGCTTTCTTTGTAAAGTTCGCCGCCCTTAGCAAAAAGCCCGCCTAGATCGCTCGTGAAGCCGTCTTTTTGCGCATAGACCACGGTCTCAACCTCGTCCCATTTGCCGTTAGCGCCCTTTTTTACGACCCTGATCTCGGGCGTCGCGGTTTTGGCAAACGCAACGGCGATGACGCGCTCGGAGTCGCTAAAGTAAACGACGTTGCTAACGGCCGGATTTTGGTAGCCTTTAACGGAAATTTTCACGCGGTCGCCCTGCGTGGCTAAAATTTTAACCCCGTTCGTCGGCAAGAGCCTGCCTATGCTTTTTTGCGATGTCGCATCGGCGTAAACGTCTTTTACCGATGGGCTATACACCTCGCCCGCTGCAAAGAGCGAACAGGCGAGAAAGCTTGTTAGTAGGATTTTTTTCATTTTGCTCCCTTAAATTTAAAATGTAAAAGGATTATATAAGAAAAGTATGATGAAAGTATGATTTTATGAAAATATAATTTTATATTTGCGCGGTTCATGCCGTAAATTTGCAAGTAAATTTTGCAAATTTAGCGGTAAAAGCTTACGAAAAAATACTAATCTCGGTTTTAAATTTTAAAAGCGAATTGGGCAAGGTTATTGAAAGCAAAATTTAAAGCGGTAGCCCGCAAAACGCCCGAAATTTAGGAGGGTTCGCGAGCCAAAAATCCTACTCCGCGCTATAGCTTGAGAGCATATCAAAAGTAGGCGCGAAAAAGAGCGCTCCGGTGATCGGCGTGCTAAAATCAAGTAGTCTATCCGAGTTGCCGCGCGGCTCGCCGATAAACATCTTATTTAGCATCGCTTCAACCGTCGAAAACGTGCTAGCATACGCGATAAAGTACGTCCCCGTCACGCTTCCCTCGACAAAAGGCATATTTCCGCGAACGACTTTTTTATCGTCGCCTACGTTTGCCGCGGCGGAGTGCGAGTTGCTAGGCTTTTCATCCTCGCTCATCTCGATGTCGTCTGCCTTAGTGCGGCCGATGACCTTTTCTTGCTCGCTCACGCTAGTTGCATTCCACTCTCTCATTTTGTGTTTATATTTTTGCACGAATACGTAGCTTCCGCCCTTAAATTTCGCGTCCTCGTCGCCGACTTTGGCAAAATAATCTCTATCCTCGCCGTTTGGATTTTCCGTACCGTCTACAAAGCCGATGATCGCCCTGCCGTCGTGATACTTAAATCCCTGAGTTTCGTCTGCGAGCTTGGCAAATTTAAAAAGTTCGGCCTTTACATTTTGTGCCATATCAAAGCAGTCCGCCGCATCAAGCGCCCTAATATGCACGTGGATATCGCCCGCGGTGCTTACGGCTTCGTGCTTATCGCCTTTTATCGATTTAAAATTTACAAGCTCTTTTGGTAGCGGTTGCGGGAGTCCTAGTTTTAGCCACGCGTCGCGTCCGACGGCGATTACGCAGTTTACGTTCGCCTCCGCGCCAAACCTTACTTTTGCCGTTTTGTTTAAATTTACGACCAAAGCGCAAAGCCTCTCAAAGCCTTTTTTACAGGCGTTTTCGTCGCCGCTTAACAGCCAAGTTTGAAAGACGGTGTTATTGCCAGGCGCCTGCGTTACTTCTTGCGAATTTATTTGCATTTTTTCTCCTTAAAATTTTAGCACGATTATACCTAAATTTTAGGGCGGCGGCGAACGGGCGCCGTATTTTTAAGCACATTATTATCTAAATAGAGTAAAATCAACTCGCCTTTATTCTCACATTAACCCAAAATTTCCGCAAATTTAATTCGAAAGAGTAAAAATGTTAAAAATTAAACATATAAACGAAAGCGATTTCGAGCGGATTTTCGTATTCGGCGACCTTCACGGCTGCCTTGGACTATTCGACGCGATGCTTGAAAAGATAAATTTAACTAAAAACGACCTAATAGTAATCCTAGGCGATAGCTGCGACAGGGGCGAGGATAGCATCGGGCTATATCTGCGCTACGCCGAACTCATCGCGCAAGGACGGCAAATTTTACACGTTAGAGGCAATCACGAAGATATGCTTTATAAAGCTATTTTTGAGGATGACGCGCAGAGTTACTACACGTGGATAAATAACGGCGGCGAAGATACGATAAAAAGCGTAAGGGCTCACGGATTTACGGACATTCCGCCGGCGGTTAAAGAGTTTATAGAGCAGATGCCTCACATAATAAGCTCCGAGCAAAGCATATTCGTTCACGCCGCCTATAATCCTAAAATTTCGCTAGAACGCCAAGACGAGGACTTCGTGATGTGGCGAAGGACGCCGTTTTGGCAAGAAAACGACGCGGGCAAAAAGATATACTTCGGACACACTCCAAATCGCGACAACGAAATCCATGATAAAGGAAACGGCGTGTTTGCGATGGACTGCGGCGCGGTGTTTTTCGGACGGCTGGTTATAATGGAAATAAAAAGCGGCGAAAAATTCGAGGTAGGTTTAAGGAGGCGAAAATGACTTATTTTACGTCGGATTTACATTTCGGACACGCAAATATCATGAAATTTCATCCAAATTTTAGGAAATTTCAAAACATAAACGGTATGGATAATACGCTAATCCGCCTTTGGAATTCGCGCGTAAATCCCTGCGACGAGGTTTATAATCTAGGCGACGTCAGCTTTCACAAGGACTTTGAGCAGACGCTTAAAATTTTAAAACGCCTAAACGGCAAGCACGTATTGATTTTAGGCAATCACGACCAAGAAATTCGCAAGCGCGCGGACGAGCTTTTAGAGATACGCAAAAACGATAACAACGCGCTGTTTGAAGAGATTTGCGACTACAAGGAGTTAGCGCTAAAACACGGCGGCGAGAGTTTTAGGCTCGCGCTTTTTCACTATCCCGTCTGCGAGTGGAACGGCGGCCATCACGGCGCTATCCATCTCTACGGACATATCCACGCAAACGTAGCGAAGATAAAGGGCAAGGCGCTAAACGTCGGCTACGACCTGCACGGCAAAATTTTAGAATTCGGCGAAATTTTGGACTTCATAAAGGATTTGCCGCCCTACTCGCACGGAGGCAATCAATTCGGCGAAAACGAGGATGAGGGCGTAAGAGCGCAAAAAATCAAAAACTTTTTACGACTAATCAACAAGTAATGCTAGATCAAATTTCGCGTAAAATTTTAAGTAGTAAGCCAAAATCGCCGTTTTGACGGACGGATTAAAAAAATTACTATTTATTTTACCACAAGGCAAATCGGCGCGAACAAGAAAAAATAGCCGCAAACTAGGCGCACAGGGTGCGGTAACCGCAAAGCCGGCCGATAAAAGACGGATTTTAAGCGCCTTGTATCGCTTTAAATTTGAGCCGCTCGTTTAATTTACGCGCTTAAATTTTGCCGCCGCCTTGCTAAGGGTCGGCAATCCTAAAAATGCGCCGAATTTTATTTTTAAAGCCGTAAAACGCAAAAAGCTTAATCTTTAAAATTAAATTTAGCTTTAAGCTTTTGAGCTTCAAACGTAGCAGATTTTACTCACCGTTCGTCCGCCTTGTCCGTCCAAAATCAGCGCATATCCGCTGCCCTGCGCGTTTTGGATGAGTTCGGGGTAAAGTTTTTTGCGTAGTTTATACACAAAGCTTCGTATCGCGTCGGCGCTGCAACTACCCTCCTGCCAGACGCACGACTCGATCATCTCAAAGCTCACGACTCGGCCCTGATTTTTTAGAAAAAGATGGAGTAAATTTTGCTCTTTTTTAGTTAGCGCCACGGGCCGGCCGTCCTTTGTTAGCTGTCTGCTAAAGGCGTTAAATTTAAAGCCGTTTTTTAAATCGACCTGGGCAAAATCGTTTTTAAATTTATTCGCCGCAAAGCTCATTTGCATGATTAGATCGCGCTTTTCAAACGGCTTTTTTAGCACGCCAAAGCTACCTAGCTCTATCGCGCTAAGCATGTTTTCGTCGCTACCGTATGCAGTAAGAAATATAATAGGCACGTCTTTATCCAGCCCCCTTATACGAGCCGCCATCTCAAGAC
>CAUQJW010000104.1:0-6013 GCA_963518485.1 uncultured Campylobacter sp. | reverse complement strand
ATCTATATCCGTGCGGTATCTAGCTAGTTTCGCCGCCGAGCCGCCAGATGAGGTTAGCGCGATGATACCGTCTACTTTTAGCGCCGAGGCGAGCCTGGCGGTGCTAGAGGCCATCATGTCAGTATCGTCGTAGCGGTCGAAGTCAAATTTGTTAAAAGGATAAATTTGCTGCGTTTGGATTATGGTGTTGCTCATCGCTTCCACTACGGCGACGGGATTTATACCGACCGCGCTTTCTTCGCTTAGCATGACTACGTCGGTGCCGTCTAGTACGGCGTTTGCTACGTCGCTGATCTCGGCTCTAGTTGCCGTTTCGTGCTCGGCCATGCTTAGCATCATCTGCGTAGCGGTGATGACGGGTTTAACGGCTTCGTTTGCTTTTTTAATGATGAGCTTTTGGATCGTCGGCACCTTGTAGTACGGCACCTCGATACCCAGATCTCCGCGAGCGACCATCACGCCGTCGCTAACCTCGATGATCTCGTCGATATTTTCTACGGCGTCAAATTTTTCTATTTTGGCGTAAATTTGAGCTTTAGAGCCAAAGCCCTTTAGGATTTCTCTAGCTTTTCTTATGTCGTTTGCGTTTTGCACGAAAGAGATCGCGACGAAATGCACGCCGTTTTTGGCGCCGAATTCCAAATCCTTTAAATCCTTGGACGTGATAACTTCGATATTAAGCTTGGTATTTGGGAAATTTACGCCCTTGTTCGAGCGGAGTATTCCGTCGTTTTCCACTACGGCTTCTACTTTTTGAGCGCTTGCGTTTACGATCTTAGCGCGGATCTGTCCGTCGCATAGATATATGTACTCGCCCGTTTTTAACGCGGCTAAAATTTGAGGCTGGTTTATGCAGAGCTTATAGCGATTTTCGTCTATTTGCTCGCCGAGTATTTCTTCTTTTACGAAGATTAGCGTATCTCCGATTTTTAGTTTAAATTCGCTTCTGTCTAGCTTGCCGACTCTTATTTTAGGGCCGCAGATATCCTGAAATATGCCTATTTTGCGCCCAAGCTTACCCTCTACTTGCCTGATTTTATCGATATTTGATTTGTGGTATTCGTGCGTGCCGTGGCTGAAATTTAGCCTAAAAGCATTGACTCCGGCTAAAACTAATTGCTCCATAACCTCTATGGATTCGCTGGCCGGTCCGACCGTGGCTAGGATTTTGGTTTTTTTATTCATGGATGTCCCTTTTTGCGCAATTTTACCAAATTTTTAAAAAAAATAAGTATAATCGGCCAATTTATTTTAAGGAGCAAAAATGAAAAAGTTTTTAGCGGTTTTGGCTGCTTTTGGCTTGGCGCTAAGCGCAAACGCAGCGGACAAAACCTATAAACTAAAGCTAGCTAGCACTTGGGAGGGCACTACGCCTGTTTTGGGCGATGCGGCGAAAGAATTTAAGCGCGTCGTCGAGACGCTAAGCGACGGTAGGCTAGAGGTTAGGATAGACTATCCCTCTAAGCACAAATCTCCGTTTGGTATCCTAGATTTTGTAAAAGGCGGCCAGTACGACATCGGCTACACGGCGTCTTACTACTACAAGGGCAAGGATGCAAATACTATGTTTTTTACCGCCGTGCCTTTTGGTATGACCGCGACCGAGCTACGCGCATGGTATGAGTTTGGCGGCGGCAAGCAGCTAGAGGAAAAGGTATTCGACAAATACAACATCAAAGTTTTCCTTGCGGGTGATACCGGCACTCAAATGGGCGGTTGGTTTAAAAAAGAGATCAAAAGCGTAGATGATCTAAAAGGCCTAAAGATCAGGATCCCTGGCTTTGGCGGCGAGGTTATGGCGCGCGTGGGAGCGACGATAAATACGATCCCGACCGGCGAGCTATACATGGCGCTAGAGATGGGTACGATAGACTCGGTCGAGTGGGTGAGCCCTGCGTTTGATATGGGCCTTGGCTTTCACAAGATCGCTAAATACTATTACACCGGCTGGCAAGAGCCGAGCGGCCAGACTCAGTTTTTCGTAAATAAAAAGACCTACGAGAAGCTGCCTGCCGACCTTCAGGCCGTGATCGAGGCTGCGGCTAACGAGGTAGCTAGCATGCTAAATACGCGATCGTTCTTTGATAACGCCGAGTACTGGGCGAAGATGAAAGCGGAATATCCCGATATCGAGGTTCGCTCATTTCCGCAAGACGTCATGGACGCGCTTAGAAAAGCAAGCGACGAGATCCTAGACGAAGAAGCGGCGAAAGATCCGCTATTTAAGGAGATTTTGGACTCTCAAAGAGCGTTTTTGGCTAAGGCTCGCGAGTGGACGAAAATTTCCGAGTTCTCGTATATCCAAAAAACTACGAAATAACCCTTTGCCGCTCGTTTCGGGGCGGCAAGACAACTAATTAAATTTCAGTTCGGCTTTCTAACGCTTTCATAAGCGAAAGAAGGTCGATGTTTTCTAGATTTACTCCGGTCGGAACGCCTTGAGCTATCTTGCTAAATTTGATTCGCAAATCGCTTAATTTGTCTTCGATAAAAGCCATAATCGCATCGCTATTAAGCCCCGGCGTAAAGGCGAATATAAGCTCTTGCGTATTATTTTGCAAGATTACGTTTCTTAGTTTTTCTACGTATTCCGCCGTTATTTCTTCTAATACGAAATAAAGCCCCGCGTATATCGAGCTTTGTTCGAATACTAAAATATCTTTCGGAGTCTCTACGACCGCCAGTAGACTTTTATCGCGCTTTTCGTCGGAGCAAATATCGCAAATTTCATCCTCGCTTAGTCCGCCGCAAATTTGGCATTTGCCCGTAAATCTTACGGCTTCTTCGATACTTTGGGCAAGTTTTAATCCCCCGAAACTATCGTTTAAACAGACGTGGTAAGCATAGCGTTGAGCGGATTTCTTGCCGACGCCTGGCAGCTTTTCGAAGGCCGCGACGAGTTCGTTAAATTTCTCAAGCCTTTTTTTCAATGCCGCCTCTTACGTCGATTATAAAATGGTGGTAACCGCCGATATATTTATATCTTAACTTAAATCTATGCATCTGGCATATATGATCGATAATATAAAGCCCCAGCCCCATACCCGCTATTTTACTATCTTTTTCTCTGATAAAAGCTTGCATATAGTATTCTATAGGACGCTCTAAGGCTTTGCCTTTATTTTTGATATAAATTTTATCGTTTTTGCAAATTAGTGCGGCTTTGCGATCTTCCGAATATTTTAGCGCGTTATCTATTAAATTTTTAATCGCCAGGGAAAATAGTTGAAAATCGACGCGGAGTAAAACGTCTTCGGTTATTTGCGTTTGTACTTTATTTTCGAAATTTTCTAACATTAGCATATCTTTTGCTTGATCTAAAATAATAGAAAAATAGTATTCTTGATAATTTAAAGCATAGCTTTTAGATAGCAACTGCTCGATTTTTCCGAATTCGTTTATCAGCATATCTAGGCGTTCGAAAATACTTATTAAACGACTTTTTTGCATTTCGTTTTGCACCATCTCGGAGATTATGCGACCTTTGCCGATCGGCGTTTTTAGTTCGTGCATTATCGTACGCAAAAATAGCTGTCTAGAGCGTATAAGCTCTCTGATTTTACACACTGCGTTATTAAATTCTATAGCGACGTTTGCTATCTCGTCGTCTGCGTTTAGCGTTTTAGGACAAGTTACTACTATGTCCATATTTCCGCTACCGAATTTTCTTAAATCCCTGCTTAATTTTTTAAGCGGTAGCAACGAGTTGATTACCGAAACGTAAAGAGAGATCAAAAGCGCGACGGTTAAAAAAAACGCGATCCAGAGCGTGTCGTTAACGTTTTTGGTATCTTGGCTTTCTAGTACGATTATAAATGACGGATTTTTTATGGATAAAAACAGATTGTCGTTACGCAAAATAGACCTAAAAAGCCCGAGCGGAGTTTGTTTGACGAAAACGGATTGACCTCTTTCTAAAACGTCTTTTATGGTCTTTTCGTCATTCATCGTGCGAAGCCCGAAATTTGCGAAATATTTAGCTAAATCGCTGGGGGGATTTGAGCGCTCGTATAAGGCTACGAGATAGTTTATCGCGCTTAGCTGTTTATCTCTGGTTTTTTCTAGCGTATTGTTGCGTTGCATATTGGCAAACGTAAAAAACAGCATACATACCAAAGAAAAAGCTACTGCGAAAACTACCGTCAGTTTGGTCGTTAGGGAGTATTTCATCCTATGAGTTTATAGCCTATGCCGCGTACCGAAAATATATGCTTAGGCGACTTCGAGCTATCGTTGATTTTGGTTCGCAAGCGACCGATTATAACGTCTAAGCTTTTTGAATCTTTATCTTTTAAGCTTTTGCAGTTGTATACGAGTTGTTCGCGAGAAACCGAAAAGCTATGTTGCTTGATTAGATAGCTCAAAATTTCGTACTCGGCGGGAGTTAGCGCTAGCGCTTCGTCGTTATAGTAGATTTCGTGTCTTCTATCGTCTACCCTAAAAAGAGAATCCGCCACCGGTTCTTCCTGAACGACTTCGTTCGTTTTTTTGTATCGTCTAATAAGGCTCATGATGCGAGCGTGCATTTCTTTAGGATCGTAAGGCTTCGGTAGGTAATCGTCCGCACCGATTTGAAGCCCTACTACTTTATCGCTTATATCGCTTCTGGCAGATGAGATGATAATAGGGATATTGTACTTTTCGCGTATTTCTCTGCATACCTCAAGTCCGTCCATGCCCGGCAAAGTAAGATCAAGTATTACTAGATCGAAATTTTTAAGTCCGGCGCTAAGACCCAGATAAGGATCTTCGTAATTCGTTACGTTGATATTAAAACTAGATAGATATTCCGATAAAATTTGCGCGAATTCCGCATCGTCTTCAATCATTAAAACATTAATCATTTTATACCTTTCGTTAATAAATTTAATGCGCGAATTATAACGCAAATTTGTTAATTTTTTAATAATTTAAATAGCTGGATTTTAAACGCTGCGATCGATTTTGAAAATTTAGCTTCGATAAGATAGAATCTACTTTTTAAAATTTAAGGCTAGGAGAATTTTGTGGAAGTCGATTACTATGAAATTTTAGAAATTAGTAAAAATAGCGACAACGAAACTATAAAAAAAGCTTTTAGAAAATTAGCGTTAAAATACCATCCGGATCGCAATCAGGGAGATAAGGAAGCCGAAGAAAAATTTAAAAAAGTAAACGAAGCCTATCAGGTGTTAGGCGACGAAGAAAAGCGCGCGATATACGATAAATACGGCAAAGCCGGGCTTGAGGGCGGAGGAGTCGGACGCGGAGGATTCGGCGGGTTTGAAGATATAGATTTGGGCGATATTTTCGGTTCGTTTTTCGGCGGAGGATTTGGTAGGAGCTCCGGCGGAAGAAAAAAAAGCGTAGATAAATACGCGCTCGATTTTGAAATAGGAGTTAGGATTAAATTTAACGAAGCCGTTTTCGGTATAGAAAAAGAACTCGAATGTAAAATTAAAAAGCCTTGCGAGACTTGCAATTCTACCGGCTCGAAAGACGGCAAAACGCACGCTTGTCCACACTGCGAAGGTAGGGGGCGAGTAGCGCAACAGCGAGGTTTTATGAGTTTCGTGCAGGAGTGTCCTTACTGCGGCGGTACGGGCGAGACGGTTACGCAGCGTTGCGACGAGTGCGGCGGAAAAGGCTTTAAAGAAGAAAAACAAACGATAAAGATAAATATCCCGGCCGGGATAGATAACGGAATGAGAATGCGCGTAAGCGGCAAGGGAAATATTTCCGCGACAGGCGTAAGGGGCGATTTATACGTAAGTCTAGAGGTCGCGCCGGACGAACCTTTCGTCAGAACCGGACACGACGTATATATAGAAATTCCGGTATTTTTTACCCAGGCGATTTTGGGAGAAAGCGTTACGGTACCGACGTTAAAAGGCGCGACTGAGCTAAAACTGCCCGTAGGAGCGAAAGATAAACAACAATTCGTATTCGAAGGCGAAGGCGTAAAAAGCGTTAACGGTAAAAAATACGGACGTCTCGTGGTTCAAATATCGGTACAAACTCCAAACAAGTTAAG
>CAUQJW010000103.1:0-6027 GCA_963518485.1 uncultured Campylobacter sp. | reverse complement strand
TTCGCCTACGGGCGCGGCCTGGTAGCTCTCGTGGATATCGGTTAAAATTTTAAAACCGAATTCCTTTTTTACCTTAGCTAAAATTTCGCACCCTTTTTCAAGTCCAGGCCCGCGAAACGAGCTTATGCTCGTGCGATTTGCCTTGTCAAAGCTTGATTTGAAATAAAAATCTATCCGCTTATCTTCGTTAAATTTAACTAGCCTTTTTGCCACGTCAAAAACGAGCTGCTCGCTCTCGATGACGCAAGGCCCTGCTATTAGTATCATCATCTCTCCCTTGCTACGATTATTCCGCTGATAACGACCAGCATTATACCAAAAAACGCCGCCGCATTAGGTAGCGTATCGCCCATAAAAAAGCCGACGACGAGCGAAAATACGACGTCCATATAGCTTATCGCGGCGACCGAGCCCGCCTTTTTGCTTGCCGCATACGCCTTCGTCATATAAAACTGAAAAAAATAGCCCGCAAGCCCCATTAGCACGATTAGGACTACGCCTTTAAAATTCGGCGCCACAAACGGCGAAAGCAAGAAATCTAGAGGCTCAAATTTAACCCACTCCGCAATGCCCATCAAAAGCATCGGTAGAGCCGTTCCCCACGCCATAAAGCTAAGCACGATGACGCTCGTGTCGTAGCTTTTGCGCAAAGTTCTGACGCTAAGCATCGCAAGCGCCGCCCCCACGCCGCTCCAAAGCCCAAGCCAGTCGGTTTTGCTGATGCCTAAATTCGGCTGGATGATAAAAAGTATGCCGATAAAACCTAGAAATATCGCGCCCCAGCCCTTTTTGCTAAGCGCTTCTTTTAAGAAGATCGCCGCAAAAATCGCCGTGAAAATGGGGCTGGTTTTTTGAAAAGTATAAGCCGCGCCTAAATTTATATGAGCGATGTTGTAAAAAAGAGCAAAAAGCGCGATCGTACCGATAAATCCGCGAAACATCAGCACCCAAAACTGCCCGCCTTTTTGATGCGTCGGCGGCCTTTTGTAAATGGCGTAAAGAACGATGGCAAGCCCGACGGCGTTTCTAAAAAATACGACTTCGATGCTTGACATCTGCTCGCTCAAAACCTTCGCAAAGCCCCCGACGGCAGCAAAAAACATACA
Organism: uncultured Campylobacter sp.; assembly: GCA_963518485.1. GTDB lineage: Bacteria > Campylobacterota > Campylobacteria > Campylobacterales > Campylobacteraceae > Campylobacter_A. Next base: position 4,921 of record CAUQJW010000103.1, on the reverse strand, counting down.
CGCGATGATCATATAATAAGCGCCCAAATGGTGCAAAACGTATCTACGAAACAAAATTTTTCCTTTAAATTTGGGCATATTGTAGTGCAAAACGGCTTAAATTTATAAACAATGTAAGCAAAAAATTTGTATAATTGGGATTTAACGCGGCGAACTTCGCCATAAATTTAACGGGATTTTTAAGGGAAAATTTTGCAAAAGATAATTTTAGTCGGCAAGCCAAACGTCGGCAAAAGCTCGCTTTTTAACCGCCTAGCCGGCAGACGTATAGCCATCACTAGCGACGTTAGCGGTACGACGCGAGATACGAATAAAACGATTATAGAAATTTACGACAGAAGCTGCGTTTTGATCGACAGCGGCGGCCTTGACGACAGTAGCGAGCTCTTTAAAAACGTCAAGGCCAAAACCCTAGCCGAAGCTAGAAGCTCGGATGCCATCATCTTTATGGTCGACGGCAAAATGATGCCTAGCGACGAGGACAAAGCCCTATACTACGCGCTTTTAAAGCTAAATTTACCGACCGCGCTCGTAATCAACAAAATAGACAGCAAAAAAGACGAGCTGCGAAGCTACGAGTTTGCAAATTTCGGCGCAAAAACGAGCTTTGCCATCTCGGTCAGCCACAACGCGGGCATCGACGAGCTAGCGAACTGGATATATAAACAGCTAAAAGACGAGATCCGCCCCGACGTAGGCGAAGATCTGGACGAGTTTTTGGAAAATTTCGGCGACGACGGCGAGGTGGCCAGGGAGATATCGGCTCGCGAGGATTACGAACGTAAAAATATCCAAGTAGGCATCATCGGACGCGTAAACGTCGGCAAAAGCTCGCTTCTAAACGCGCTAGTAAAAGAATCTCGCGCTGTCGTGAGCGACATAGCCGGCACGACGATAGACCCAGTAAACGAGACTTTTGTCTATGAGGATAGGGTTTTTGAGTTCGTCGATACCGCGGGCATCAGAAAACGCGGCAAGATAGAAGGCATCGAAAGATACGCGCTAAACCGCACCGAGTCTGCGCTAGAGCTCGCCGATATCGCGCTTTTGGTACTTGATAGCTCCGAACCGCTAACCGAGCTTGACGAGCGTATCGCGGGCCTAGCGGCTAAATTTGAGCTCGGCGTCATAATCGTGCTAAACAAATGGGACAAAAGCGAGGAAGATTTTGATAAATTTAGCCGCGAGATCAGGGATAAATTTAAATTTCTCGCCTACGCGCCGATCATCAGCGTTTCGGCTCTGGGCGGCAAAAGAGTGCATAAAATTTACCCGCTGATTTTAGAAGTTTACAAAAACTACACGCAAAAAATCCAAACCGCAAGGCTAAACGAAGCTATCGAAGAGGCGGTAAAAGCGCATCCGATACCGCGCGAAAAGGGCAAAAGCGTGAAAATTTACTACGCGGTGCAGTTTGGTTTCGCGCCGCCAAAAATCGCGCTCGTGATGAACCGTCCGCGCGCCCTGCACTTTAGCTACAAACGCTACCTAACGAACAAACTGCGCGAGAAATTCGAGCTATCAGGCACACCAATCGTGCTGATCCCGAAAAATCGCAGCGGCTCGGACGAGCAAAACGAGGGAAGAAGTGAGTAAAAATTTAGTTTTTATCGGCTTTATGGGCGTTGGCAAAGGCACGGTAGCAAGGCATATCGCAAAAAAAAAGGGCAAGCTGTTTTTAGACACCGACGAGCTGATCGAAAGCGAGCAAAATTTAAAAGTCCGAGAAATTTTCGAGACTAAGGGCGAAGAGTATTTTAGAAAATGCGAAGCAAAACTCGCTAAAAAACTAACCAAAAACGTAAAATCCTCGGTGATAGCGGCCGGCGGCGGCTTTGCAAAGGTTAAAGGCCTTAAAAAAATCGGCAAAATCATCTATCTAAAATCAAGTTTCGAGGCGATTTTAAAGCGAATAGATGAAAGCGGCGAAGCGCAGATGCACTACGCCAAACGCCCGCTTTTGCGCGATCTAAACGCGGCTAAAAAGCTTTTTAACGAGAGAAAAAAGATATATAAAAACGTCGCCGATCTCATAATCGACGTCGAAGGCAAAGGACTGGAGCGAGTCGCGAAAGAGATTTTAGAAAAAATAAAAAAGGATTAAGTAAAATTTAGGTTGAAATTTGAGCGTAAATTTTAAAATTTGCGGCTTTAAATTTTTTTTAAATTTGAGCGGTTTAGATTTAATGCGAAAGCGTTTGACCGTATCGTCGTGAAAATTCTGAGTGGTTCGTATCGCTGAAATTTGAGTGGTAAATGTCAAATTTTAAGTGGGTTAAAAACTTGAGTTCAAATTTGATGGATCGCAAAATTTAGAACAAAAAAGATAAGTGAGTTTTTAAATTTAGCAGATTACAAATTTTGTATGATTTAATGCAAATTTTGAAGCGGTAGTATTTTGCGATGATTTTTTGTGGCTTTGAAGTTAAAATTTGACGAAGATAAGGCATGTAGCCTATCGAGTCAAATTTTAACGAAATCCGCAAAAAGCGCGCAAAAGACAACGCGCAAGACAAGAGAAAGAGAGAAAAATGAGAGTACTAACGGGTTTGCAACCAAGCGGAAAACTACACCTAGGCAACTACTTCGCCTCGATCAAACAAATGGTTGAGGCGCAGGAGCAAAGCGAGATGTTTATGTTTATCGCAAACTACCACGCGATGACCTCGGTTGCCGACGCGGGGAAACTAAAACAAAACACTTACGAGGCGGCGAGCGTGTTTTTATCGCTGGGTATCGATCCGCAAAAGAGCGTATTTTGGGTGCAAAGCGACGTAAAAGAGGTTTTAGAGCTCTACTGGATACTGAGCCAATACACGCCTATGGGCCTGCTCGAGCGCGCGCACAGCTACAAGGACAAGGTCGCAAAGGGCTTAACCTCGCATCACGGGCTTTTTAGCTATCCGGTTTTGATGGCGGCCGATATCCTGCTATACGGCGCGCAGGTCGTGCCCGTGGGCAAGGATCAGATCCAGCACGTCGAGATCGCGCGCGATATCGCGATCAAATTTAACAACGAGCACGGCGACATCTTCGTCCTGCCCGAATACAAAGTCGATGAAAACGTAGCTACGGTGCCCGGCACAGACGGCGCGAAAATGAGCAAAAGCTACGGCAATACGATAGATATTTTCGCCGGCGCCAAAGAGCTAAAAAAGCAAATTTCAAGCATCGTGACGACCTCGGAGCCGCTTGAAGCGCCTAAGCAGTGGCAAAACTGCAACGTCTATAATATCGCTAAATTATTCCTAGACGAGGATGGACAAAAAGCGCTACAAGCACGGTACGAGCGAGGCGGCGAAGGACACGGACACTTTAAGGCGTATCTAAACGAGCTGGTTTGGGACTATTTTGCGGACGCGAGAAGCAAATTTGATTATTATCTAAATCACGCGGGCGAAGTGGATGAAATTTTAAACGAAGGCGCGAAAAAAGCGCGAGCCGTCGCAGCGCCGATAATGGAAAAAATACGCGCCGCAACGGGCATATACAAATAAATTTTAAAGGAAAAAAATGCAAGCAGTCTACCCTTACGCGCAGCTTATTCACCTAATCTGCGCTATCATTTTCGTCGGATTTTTATTTTTCGACGTGATTATTTTTTCAAGAGCCAAGGCCAAACTGCCCGCGGAAATAGCGCAAAAAGCGCAGCAAGCCATCTCAAGCGTCGCGATAAAAATCATGCCGCTTTGCGTGCTGCTTTTGGTGCTAACGGGCGGCATGATGATGAGTAGCTGGGTCGGCTCAAAAGCGGGCGGATATTTTGAGTCGAATTTACAAATCGTCTTTATGATAAAGGTTATCTTGGCACTACTGATATTTGCGGCCGTAGCGACCAATCTCACGTGTAAATTTATACTAAAACGCCCTAGCCCGCTAGGCAACATTCATCCGTTTGCGTTTACGGCGGCGGCGATCATCGTGATATTTGCTAAAGTTATGTTTATAGTATAAAGGATAAAAATGATAAATCTAAAACTACTCGACACGCGCTACGACGAGTTCGTAAAAAAATTGCAAGGAAAAAACGTAAAGCCCGAGGTTTTAAACGAGCTTTTGACGACGTTTAACGAGCTAAAAGCCAAGCGCCAAGCCCTAGAAAATTTCCAAGCGATCCAAAACGCCAAGAGCAAGGAGCTAGGCATAAAGGCCAGAAACGGCGAGAACACCGACGAGCTAAAAAACGAGCTAAATTTAAACAAAACGGCGATGGGCGATGCTGCCGATATCGTGCGCGCGTACGAGGAAAAGCTAGAAAACATCGCAAGCTGCGTGCCAAATATCACCGACGACGACGTGCCGTTTGGCGCCGACGAGGATAGCAACGTCTGCGTAAAAACGGTACTAGAGCCGACAAAATTTGACTTCGCGCCCAAAGAGCACTACGAGCTTGGCGAGAGCTTAGGCTGGCTTGATTTCGAGCGCGGAGTTAAGCTTTCAGGCTCGCGCTTTTGCGTGCTAAAGGGTATGGGGGCGCGCCTATCAAGGGCTCTGGTTAATTACATGATAGACTTTAACAGCGCGCGCGGCTTTGAGCTGGTTAACGTGCCGTTTTTGGTTAGCTCAAATACGCTCTACGGTACCGGACAACTGCCTAAATTTGAAGAAGATCTCTATAAAGTGCGCGACGAGGATTTGTATCTGATACCCACTAGCGAAGTGCCGGTGACGAATCTTTACAACGATGAAATTTTGCCCGTAGAGAGCTTGCCGATAAAGATGACTTGCTACTCGGCGTGCTTCCGCAAAGAAGCAGGCTCTGCCGGACGCGACACGCGCGGCATGATACGCCAACATCAGTTTGAAAAAGTCGAGCTGGTATCCATCACGACCCCTGAACAAAGTGCGGCGATGCTAGATGAGATGGTAGCGTGCGCTAGCGATTTGCTAACTAGCCTTGGGCTGCCGCACCTCCACATGC
>CAUQJW010000102.1:0-6090 GCA_963518485.1 uncultured Campylobacter sp. | reverse complement strand
ATGATAGACCGCGCGAGCCCGTGGGCGGTGTATCTCATTCTCGTTCGCGAGTTTTTTATCACGGGATTTCGCGTCGTAATGGCGGGCGAAGGCGTAGAGGTCGCCGCGTCGATGGCGGGCAAGGTCAAAACCGTCTGCCAGATGGTCGCGATCGGCTTTTTAACCATGCAGTGGCTTTTTGGCGAGTTTTTGCTCTGGCTTAGCGTCGCTCTCACGCTGTATTCGGGCTTTGAGTACGTAAACGCTTATGTAAGGCACGTTAAAAATCAAACCAAAAAGGCGTAAATTTGAGAACCGGAAACGCCATAATCTATCTAGCGAGCTTCGTCGTGGTAGTAGCCGGGCTAAAGGCCGCTAGCGTCGTCGTGCTACCGTTTTTGATGGCGGTTTTTATCGCTATCGTGGCGACGCCTGCGATAAATGCGCTCGAAAAGCTCAAATTTCCGCGCGCTTTAGCCTTCGCGCTAGTTACGGCGGTCGTGTTTTTATCGCTAGGGTTTATCGCAAACACCGTGCTAAAGACCATTAACGGACTAGTTAGCTACATGCCCGAGCTTCAGAGCAAATTTAAAGCCCTAGCCGACCACTATCATCATATACTAGCTAGCCGCGGCCTCATCGACCCAAACAGCGTCGCCGCGCCCGCAGACTTTGATATAAATAAAATTTTTGCCGTGCTGGGCGGATTTTTAAGAAGCGGCACCGAGCTTGCCTCAAAGAGTTTTTTCGTCTTTTTACTCGTTACTTTTATGCTTTTTGAGGTGCAGGTATTTTCTCAAAAAGTCAAGTATTTTGCGAGTAAAAATCCGCAAACAAACCAGATCGTAGATACGTTTATATCAAATCTCAAACGCTATCTCGCGATCAAGTCCGCAGCATCTTTTGCGACGGGCGTTTTTATATTTATCGGGCTAAATTTTATCGGCGTGCCTTACGCGCCGCTTTGGGGAATTTTGGCTTTCGTGCTAAACTTTGTCCCGACGATCGGCTCTATTATCGCGGCCGTCCCGGCGCTTTTAGTGGCGCTTTTGTTAAACGACGCGGCGGCTTGCGCTTGGACTGCAGCGCTGTATGCGGTCGTAAATGTCGTCATCGGCAACTTGATCGAGCCTAAATTTCTTGGCAAAGGCCTTGGTATCAGTACCCTTGTCGTGCTTTTGAGCCTACTTTTTTGGGGATTTTTGTTCGGCATCGGCGGTATGTTTTTAGCAGTACCGCTTACAATGAGCCTAAAGATCGCGCTTGACGCAAACCCGAGCACGAAATTTATCGCCGTTTTGCTCAGCGATAAACTCGAGCGGTAAAATCAAATTTAAAGGTAAATTTTGAAAAGTATTATCTTTGTGGCGGCGCTACTAGCCGTTGGCATTTATGCGTATTCTTGGCGCTTTTTGATCACGGTTTTGGTGATTAGCTTTCTCATATTTTTTCACGAGCTTGGCCACTTTCTCGCCGCTCGTATGCTAAAAGTCGGCGTTTTAAAATTTAGCGTGGGCTTTGGCCAGAGCGTCTACTCAAAAACAATCGGCGGCACCGAGTACGCCGTGGGCGCGATACCGCTTGGCGGCTATGTGAGTCTAAAAGGACAAGAGGACTCCAAACCGGGACTAAAAAATGAGGATGCCGACAGCTACACGAGGCTTAGCCCTCTTGGACGCATTTTTATCCTTTTTGCCGGACCGTTTTTTAACTTTGCCTTGGCGTTTCTTATCTTTATCGCGCTCGGACACATCGGCGTAGAAAGGCTAGCGCCGACTGTGGGCAAGGTGCTGGAAAACTCCGCCGCGGCAAGTGCCGGAGTGCAAAAAGGCGATAAAATTTTAAACATAAACGGCATCAAAATCAGCGAATGGGACGAAATAAGCAAAAACGTAAATTTAACCTCCACAGCCATCACGCTCGAGCGCGCGGGTGAAATAAAAACGATAAATTTGACGCCTAAAATCGGGCAAAGCCTGACGATATTTGGCGAAAAGATAGAAAAACCGCTCATCGGCATTTCGCCCTCAGGCGAGGCCGTCACGATACGAAACACCGGCCTTAGTTCGCTAAAATTTGCGCTCGTAGAGACCGTAAACGCTTCAAAGCTCATATTTACGGGACTTGAAAAGCTCATCATAGGCGTCGTGCCGCTAAAAGAGATGGGCGGCATCATCCAGATCACCGACATCACCTCAAAGGCCGCAGGCATCGGCGTCTCGACCCTACTCATCATCGCCGCGCTGATCTCAGTAAATTTAGGCGTGCTAAACCTGCTGCCTATCCCGGCGCTTGACGGCGGACATATATTTTTCAACCTTTACGAGCTCATTTTTCGCCGAGAGATGAACGAAAAAGTCTATATCGGCCTCACCTACTGCGGCTGGGCGTTTTTGCTCTGCCTGATGGCGTTTGCGACCTTTAATGACGTGATGCGCCTAAGCGGAGCGGGACAATGAAGCTCGCGCAAATTTTAGAACGCATCGAAAACGCGCGCACGGGCGAGGCCGTAAAGCTAATCGCCGTAAGCAAAAACGTAACGACTAAAGAGGTCTTGGAGCTTTTTGAACAGGGGCAAACGAGCTTTGGCGAAAACCGCGTGCAAGAGCTCAAAAATAAGAGCGAAATTTTAAGCAATTTGCCGATCGAGTGGCACTTCATCGGACGACTTCAAAGCAACAAAATAAACCATCTACTAGCACTCAAACCCGCTCTTTGGCAAAGCTGCGAGAGCGTAGAAGCCGCGCTTGCGGTGGATAAGAGGCTTGTTTGCGAGCTACCTTGTCTGCTGCAGATAAACTCCGCGCGGGAAGACACGAAACAAGGTATCTCGCTCGAAGCCGCACAGGATGCATTTTTACAAATCGCGCAGGAGTGCAAATTTCTAAAACCCATCGGCGTGATGAGTATCGGCGCGCACGTAGATGACAAAAAAGTCGTGCAAAAGAGCTTTGAGACTACGCGTAAAATTTACGAGAATTTGCAACCTAGTGGCGCAAAAATTTGCTCGATGGGTATGAGCGGGGATTTTGAGCTGGCGATAAAATGCGGCTCGAATATGATTCGTTTGGGGTCGATTTTATACGCGTAAATCGGCTGAATCCTTTATAAATTTAGAAAAATCTACCTAAAAAGGAGCCAAAATGGGCTACGACGTAAGTTACCATCCCATCAACGAAAACGAGATCAAGCAGTGGTATTTTGACGCGTTAAAAAGCGCGCGAGAAGGCGACTGGTCGTTTGCGAAAATGCTTGCAAAAGAGCACGGCATGGAAGATTTTTACGCGCAAAAATACATCGATACTCTTAAAATCGCGCTTGAAACCAACGATGACGAGAGCTTTTCGACGGGACACGGCTACATACTCGCCGCCGTGCAGGGCTTCTACACGCGCGGCACGGCGTTTGGCTTTTTGGCGCAGGAGCACGGCGAATTTAAGCGGTATCTAAGCGACATAAGCGGCGTTATACCGCCCGAGATAAAAGCTAAATTTACGGGCGAATTTGACGGAAACTACTCATCTGGCGCGTTTATAAGCGCGGCAAATTTGGCTAAATTTTGGCAGGACTACAACGCAGGCGGCGAGATCAAGCGCGAAACGGACGAGTTTTACGCCCAAAATTTGCCTGCATTTTTGAGCGCGGTTAAATTTGGCGTAGAAAACGGATACGGGGTGCTTGAGGCAACAGACGTGATTATACCCAACCCGATTGATTTAAATGATTCCGAGTGCTACTCAAATCTTTTTAACTGCGACCCCGAAGGCGCGTTTATCTACGCCGATACGGCGGCCAAGCAACTAAGCGAAGCCATGAAGCTGGATAAAAAAGATGAAAGCGACAAAAATGAGGACTCTGGCGGCTTTTTGGGCGCTATAAAGAGGCTTTTTGGCAAGTAAATTTGCTACGAGCTAGGATAAACTAGCGACTAATTTTTCGTATATCAAGAGCTTAGATTGGCCTTTTTTGGTCAAACATAACTTTGCTGTTATTTGCAAAATTATCGCAGCAATTATTCAAATTTGATAGTTTTGCCGCTTTATCTAAACGTTTTAGCCGTAAAATACGGGCGAGTTTATTGCTGCAAATCAAATTTTGCGCTAATTTTAAAACCGCGGTGAGTAAGTGAAATTTAATGCGATAAATTTACGCTTGAAAACTCGCAATGTCTAAAATGAAATTTACTCCAGCCAAACATGCAAGCGGATACTATCGACTACTATTTGACATAATAATTTAACGAACCGTATTTGTGAAATTTTATTTACAAAAAAAGAAGTAAAACCGCCTTGCCCGTTTTAGACAAGGCGGCAAGAAAATCAGAATAAATTTAAGATAGTAGGCTTATTTTCCTCGACCCATTTGTCGATGCGTTTTGCGTAGTTTTCATCACCCTTGACGTCTAGGGTTAGGCCTGCAAATTTGCCGTTAATGAAAAACGCGGAGTGGTTAAATTTATATCCGTCCGCGTCGCTAGCGCCGAAAATTTGTGCGTCCTTTAGATACGGCAAAAAATCCACCGCACCGCTAAAAAGCGTTTGGGGGTGATTGGCTTGATTGCCCACGGCTACGATGGCGGCTTTTTTGCCTTTGCTGCCTGCCTTTAAAAGCGGCAGTTTCTCCGTCCAATCAGCAAAAAGCTCGCCGTCGCCGTAGCTAGGCGCCGCTACGATGATGACGTCAAATTTAGCAAAATCCTGCGCCGTAGCGTCCTTTACTTCGACTAGCTGCGCGCCGAGCTTGCCTGCTAGATACTCGCAAGCAGTCTTTGTATGGCCTTTTGCGCTTGCGTAAAATATGCCGATACTCATTTTACTCTCCTTAAATTTAGATAAATCAATGCCCGAAGTATAACGAAATAATACTTAATTTATCTTATTTCAAATCACGCTTTTATTTGTCGTTTTCTAGGCAAATTTGCGCGTACTTTAATCCCAGCTCGTAGGCTTTTTCGTTCTCGGCGTAGACTTTTTTAGGCACTTTTGAGAGCATTACGCGTTTAACCAGCTCGGCATCCAGACAGCCGCTCATCTGCACGGCGACTGCTAGCGCGACGACGCTTTGGGTTATGACGTTGCCCACTTCGTCTTTAGCGATGGAGATGATGGGTATTTCATAGATTTTCCACTTTTTTTTGTCTTCGTCGCTTGCGCGTACCAAATTTGGCTCCACGACGATGATACCGCCCTCTTTTACGCCCTCTTTAAACTGCTCGAAGCTAACCTGCGCGGTAGCGAGCATAAACTCGATCTCGCCCTCGTTTGCGTACGGGTAAAATATCTCGCGCTCGCTCAAAATGATATCGACCTTCGTCGGCCCTCCGCGCACCTGCGAGGTGTAGGTCGAGGCCTTGACGCCGTATCCGCCCTCCTCGATCTTGGCCGCGGCTAAAATCTCGCCGGCCAGTATCACGCCTTGGCCGCCCACTCCGACGAATCTTAACTGCCTTTTCATTTTAGCGCTCCAAAGTCGATTTTCTCGCCGTCTCTAGCGGCTTTTATCACCATGTCGTAGGCCTTGGTGTACTCCATGCGCGACTCGTCTTTGTGAAGCACTCCAAGCGGAAATTTACCATCCTGCTCATCCTCGCTCATCGCGTCAAATTTAGCCTTGCTCACCGTGCGACCGTCGATCCACTCCAGCATCTGCGTGGCCTGTCCCATTTTGTTTTTGCGGCCCAGATTTATGTGGCAGTTTGAAAATACGTCAAAAAAGCTGTATCCGTCATGCTCGAAGCCCTCGGCAAATATCTTTTCCAGCTTTGCAGGCTCTATCACGCTGCTGCGCGCTACAAAGGTCGCTCCTGCGGCGGTTGCGAGCTTGCACGCGTCAAAATTCGGATCGATGTTGCCCTGCTGCGCCGTCACCGTCCAAAATCCTATCGGCGTAGTCGGGCTTGTTTGGGAGTTTGTTAGCCCGTAGATGAAATTATTTATCAAAACGTGGTTTAAATTTATATTTCTGCGGCATCCGTGGATCGTGTGATTGCCGCCTATCGCTAGCCCGTCGCCGTCGCCGGTTACCACGATGACGTGTTTGTCCGGGTTTGCTAGCTTGATACCCGTGGCATAGGCGATCGCGCGCCCGTGCGTCGTGTGGACGGTGTTGCAG
>CAUQJW010000101.1:0-6177 GCA_963518485.1 uncultured Campylobacter sp. | reverse complement strand
GAATACAAGCGCGCAGGCCGCAAGATGCCCGTATCCGTCGCTATCGGCGGAGACCCGCTCTATATCTGGTGCGGCCAGGCGCCGCTGCCAAAGGGCGTGTTTGAGCTGCTTCTTTACGGCTTCATCCGCAAAGAGCCGGCCAAACTCGTAAAGTCGCTAACGAATGAAATTTACGTCCCGCACGACGCGGACTACGTGATCGAGGGTTTTGTAGATACGGATAAATTTGAGCTTGAAGGGCCGTTTGGCGATCACACCGGCTTTTATACGCCGGTGGGGCCGTTTCCGGTGATGGAGGTCACGGCGATCACGAGCAAGCGTGAGCCCGTATTTCACGCGACCGTGGTCGGCAAACCGCCGCTTGAGGATAAGTACATGGGCTGGGCGACCGAGCGCATTTTCTTGCCGCTTTTGCGCACGACGGTGCCTGAGCTGCTGGACTATAACATGCCTGAAAACGGTGTCTTTCACAACCTGATTTTGGCTAAAATCAACGCCCTTTATCCCGCGCACGCCAAGCAGGCGATGCACGCGTTTTGGGGCGTGGGGCAGATGAGCTTCGTCAAACACGCGGTTTTTGTGGGCGATGATGCGCCGAATTTGAGCGATTATGACGCGCTTACGGAGCATATTTTAAACCGTTTCGGCGATAAAAGCCTGCTAATCAGCGAGGGCGTGTGCGATCAGCTCGATCACGCTAGCCCAAACTCGTGCTTTGGCGGTAAGTTGGGCATCGATGCGACGCAGGATTTTTCGACGCCTGCGCCGGTACTTTTGGATGACGCCGCGCTACTGGCTAAATTTAAAGAAATAGAGCCGAATTTAACGCAGCTCGTGCAGTTTAAAACAAACGCCAAAACGCCGATTTGCGTCGTCAAATTTGACAAAAACCGCCTCGTAAAAGAGGTTTTTAATGAGCTTTTGGAATTTAAAGAGCACTTTAAACTACTAGTTTTCGTCGGCTCCGAAAACCGCCTAGAAAACCTGTATATGCTGCTTTGGCGCGTAACTAATAACATCGACGCCTTGCGCGATATCTACGTGCGCGAGGGCGCGGTCTGTATCGATGCCACGGCAAAAGGCGAGGCCGAGGGCTATACGCGCGGCTGGCCGCTGCAAACCGACTGCGACCGCGAAGTAGTCGCTGATCTCGTTAAGCGCGGCATAGTAAAAGACGAACCGGAGCTATTTAGTAAATTTGAGATTTTCGGATAAATTTTTAAACTCGGTAAATTTAAAAGCGGCTAAATTTGCCGAGCCGCTTAAATAAATTCGTTTTTCAAGCGCCTTTTTAGCCCGAATTTTATAAAATCGCAAAATGGATAAAGAACGCCTAATAATCGATAAATTTAGCAACTCCTTCATCGGCGATGACGGTGCTGTAGTGGCGCATGAGCGCGGCCGGTGGGTGTATAGCAAGGACCTTTTTTGCGAGGGGACGCACTTCCTAGCAGGCTGGCTTAGCATGGAGGAGATCGCGCGCAAGGCGATGCTCGTAAATCTCTCTGACGCCGTCGCGATGAACGCCGAGCCTAAATTTGCGCTTTTAGGACTTGGGCTACCAAAAAACACGAGCGCGGCGCAGATCTCGGCGCTACGCAAGGGATTTGCGGACGTTTGCGACGAGTACGGCGTGACTATCATCGGCGGCGACACGATCGGCAGCGATAAAATTTTACTTAGCGTTACCGTTATCTCGCGGCTTTGCGGCAAGGCGGTTTTACGAAGCGGCGCAAAAAAGGGCGACTTGGTTGCTTTTACGGGCGAGCTTGGAGGCAGTTTAAAAGGGCTTAGGACGCTTTTAAACGGCGGGCGTGTCGCGTCAAATTCGCGCTTTAAAAGACCTGTTTTAAAGGATAAATTTTTCTACGCCGCAGCAAGCAAGATAAACTCCGCCATGGACGTCTCAGACGGGCTTGGCGCAGATCTAGCCAAGCTTTGCGCGCAGAGTCGCTGCGGTGCTAAATTTATCAAGCGGCTAAGCAAACGCGAGCTAAATAGCGGCGAGGAATACGAGATTTTATTTACGTTTAGTCCAAAAAACCGCGCCAAAATTTTAAGTCTCGCCCGCAAAACCCGCACGAAAATCACGATTTTTGCCAAAATAATGAAAGGAAAATTTAAAAGCAATGCAAGAAACCACCATTTTTAAGCCCCTTTACGCGCTCACTCACGCGCCCATTAACGCGTATTTTAGTAAAAATTCGGACGATTTTGTCGTGCGCGAGATCCCGCTTTACGCATTTAGCGGGCAGGGCGAGCACCTCATCGTTGAAATCTGTAAAAAAGATATGACGACGCAAGAAGCCTTGCACGCTCTAAGCGAGGTTAGCGGCGTAAAGATGCGGGATTTCGGCTACGCGGGGCTCAAAGACAAGCAGGGCATGACGACGCAGTTTATCTCGATGCCGCGTAAATTTGAGGCGGCGCTAGCCAATTTTAGCCACGAAAAGATGAAAATTTTAAGCCTCGCCGCGCACGATAATAAGCTTCGAATCGGGCACCTAAAAGGCAACAGCTTTTTTATCCGCTTAAAAAAAGTGATGCCAAGCGAGGCCGCCAAGCTTGAACAAGCCGTGCGAAACATCGACGAGGCGGGCTATGCTAACTACTTTGGCTATCAGCGTTTCGGCAAATACGGCGACAACGCGCAAAGCGGGCTGGAGCTGCTAAAAACAGGCACCGTAAACGGCAAAAAGAGCAAAAATCCAAAGCTAAACGATTTTTTGATCTCGGCATATCAGAGCGATCTTTTTAACCGCTGGCTTAGCAAGCGCGTTGAAATCTCGAGATTTGCGCAGGATTTTAGCCTCGCTGAGCTAGCTCAAATTTACCCGTATCTGGGCGGCGAAAATTTGAAAAATTTAAAATCGCAAAAGAGATTTTTTAAGCTGATAGAGGGCGAAGTTTTGGGTCACTATCCGCACGGCAAGTGCTTTTTATGCGAGGATTTGGACGCGGAGGGCGCGCGCTTTGACGCTAGAGATATCACTAGCTGCGGGCTGATCGCAGGCGCGAAGGCGTATGAGGCGCAGGGTGCGGCGAAGGTAGTAGAGGATCAAATTTTCGCGCAGGCGAATGAATTTAAGGCCAAAATGACTGGCTCGAGACGCTTTGCGTGGTGTTATCTAGAGGATACCGGTTACAAATACAACGAGGAAAAAGCGCACTTTACGATAAATTTCACGCTACAAAAAGGAAGCTACGCGACGGTGGTGTTAGAAGAAATCTTGCATAAAAATATCTTTGAGTAAAGCCCCGGGCAAAGCCGAATTTAAAACTAAAAAGCTATAATGCGCGTCGGCATAGCAAGCGATTGCTTTTGCGTTAGCAAAAGAGGAAAGTCCGAGCTGCTATAAGACGAAGTCCCGTCTAACGGACGGCTGGGGAAACCCAAGGGATAGTGTAACAGAAAGCAAACTACCGCCTAGGCGGAAAAGGTGAAACGGCGGGGTAAGAGCTCGCCAGCGCCGCTCGTAAGAGCAGCGGCTATATAAACCCGACTTGCAGCAAGAAGGGACGGTTTTAAGTCTTATGTTTAAACCCTTCGCTAGAGCCGGATTGTAAAATCCGGAGTAGACAAATAATCGCTCACGACAGAACTCGGCTTATCGCTATGCCTTTATACTTTGACGGTTTTTACATAAAGAATTATTTTAAAAAAAGTCTTTTATGGACGGAAACGAATCGGATATTTTTAAGAAAAAACGCATCGTAAAATCGAGGAAATTATCTACGACGATATATATTTTTTAACGTTTTTTAGCTTTTCGAACTCTTTACTAAGGTCGGCTTTGCTTTTTTGTATTAAATTTATCGCCTCGCCGACGAGAGTTTGCGCTTGTAAGGCCTCTTCTATATTTTTAAATTCCGCCGGAACTTTGTCGGCTAAAGCCTCTATAGCCTCGATATCTTCATTGACGAGCGCTATTTTAAACTCTTCTAGCCACATTTTGCTTAACCCGCGTTAGAAGCATCTTTCCACGCTTCTAGCAATTGCTTTATGACGTTGGTTACTTCGTCTAAATTTTTTTCTTCGTTACTTATGTTTGCCTGAGCTAGGAGCTGTATTTGTCTGGTATATAGCCCGCTTAGATAGTGGGCTACGTTACCTTGATCGTAATCTAGCGAATTTAAAAGCTCTACGAAAATAGCGTTGGCGCGGTTTAGAAAATATACTTTTTGCTCGATATTTTTTTCCTGCATAGCTTTTCTGGCTCTAAAAATAAATCTTAAAATTCCTTCATAGAGCATTTCTATGAGTTTTTGCGGAGACTCTATACCTCCGGTCATATTTTGAGAATACGTCGCGTAAGCCGCATTATTTCGCATTTAATAGCCTTATTTCTTAGAGTTTAGCTCGGCGTTTATGAGATTAGTCATAGTGTTTAGCTGACTGCTTAGCTTAGATATTATTTTATCGTAAGCCAAAAATCTCTCCGACATGGTATTGTATTTTGCTTCCAAGCTTTTTTGGGTTTTTTCTTTCTCTTTGTCTAGAGTTTTCTTTTCCGCCGTTAAATTTTCGCCGTATTTAGTAATGCTGCCGTTTTTACCTATTAGGCTATCCATCGTGTTTTTTAAATCCGAGAAAAATCCGCCGTTAGAAAAGCTCTTAGGCTTTATATTGCTCGCATTTAGACCTAGCTTATTCATCGCCGTCTGATCGCCTTTTATCTCTATAGGCGTTCCGTCGGTCGTTTTTAGTATTATTTGATCTTCGCTTTGGGTTAGACTTGCTTTTAGCCCGCTTATTCCGGCATCGTTTATAGCTTTTAAAAGCGCCAGGGCGTTTTCTTTAGCCGAGTTCGTCGCGGGAGTACTTAGCGAAATTTTCTTACCGTTTATTACTAAATCTTCGTTGCTTAGGCTGATTGCCCCGGCGTCTACGGCTTTAGTGCCCGTAACGCTAGCCGTATCGTGGGTGGTACCGCCCGTGAAGAATTTTTGCAAATCGCTCAGACCCTCGTCTAGCTTAGAGCTTAATTTAGAGCTCTTAAGTTCCAAAAGTCCTTCTTTCGTCATACTTAGACCGAAAGCGGTTAAATTCATAGTTTTTGCTTTACCGTCTTGCGTTATGGTTTTTGAGCTAAATAAAGCCCTGCTTATAGTCGATTCGATGTTTCTAATCTCGGTAACGCCCTGGAAGGTTCCGGCCGCTTTGGTTTCGCTGTTATAGTCGGTGGACACTTTTAGGTTGTTTACTAGGCTATTATAAGCCGTTACGAGTTTATTCATCTCTTCTTTTATGGCCGTAGCGTCTTCTTTTATTTTAAAACTAGTTTTTCCCGTTTCTTTTAGGCTTAAATTTAAACCTAAAGATAAATCCTTAACTTCGTTTGAGCTCCTGGTTACGTTTATGCCGTTATAAGTAAATTCGGCATCCTGAGCTTTGGTTATATGGTTATCGTTTACGTGCGCGCTATCCCAGCCTAAGGCTTTTATTAAATTTTCCGAATCTACGTCGCCTGTTATCGCTTCAAAGCTTATTTTGTTGGCTTTGCCGGTTTCTTTGGATTGGACTATCAGCTGATACGGGCTAGAGCCGCCTACTTTTAGGATTTTAGCTTCTACTGCGCCGCCGGTTACGTCGTTTATTTGATTTGCCAACTCTTCTAAGGTCGTTGAGCTTTTTACTTCTATACCGTAGCTTTTATCGCCGAAATTTAGCTTAAATTTACCGTCCCTTCCGCTAACGAAAGATTCTCTGCTTATGTAGCGAGAGCTTTGATAAACGTCTCTTTGAGCTAGTTGCTTTACGTCTACGTCGATTTCTTGCAAAGAAACGCCCGGATCTGCGGAAAGAGTAGCGCTTTTGCCGTTAGTTTCGGTATTTCTTTTTAAATAAAGCGTATCGTCGGCAAGCGTAGAAACGGAAGACTTAAAAGTGCTCATAAGCGTCTTTAGCGCCGTTAAATCTTTTTGTTTAGTCGCATTTGCGGTTACTTTTTTCGTGATAGGTTTTATTATACCGGCTTCGTCGGCGGCTTTTAGCTTATCTATAACGTCTTGAGTTAGAACCTGGCTTCCAAAGCCCAAGGCGGACATTTTTCCTAGCGCCATTTTAGCTCTCCTTGTCGAATAATACGCCGATAGCTTCTCTAAAAGTTTCGGTTAATTTCATTACTTGTTCGGTCGGAATTTTTCTTATTACTTCGCCGGTTTTGGCTTCCATTA
>CAUQJW010000100.1:0-6199 GCA_963518485.1 uncultured Campylobacter sp. | reverse complement strand
GGCTTGAATTACGAAGTCGCTCCCTTCCCCATTAACGATCCCCCAACCCCTACGACGTGAGAGGTTGCTGCACTGCGTGCAGTTTATCTGGCGCTGTCGCGCCGCACGTTTTTTAGTTTAACATTTTTGCGGTGCGGGTCTCGGCGACTCAAATTTACAAATTTGACTTCAAATTTGAATGTAAAAAGATAAAGCGAAGTATTTTGAGATGGATTTGAATGTTGTGCAGAAATTTTAAGTCAAGGCTAGACAAGTAGTCTGCCGTAGACTTAAAATTTCAAACTCATTCAAAGACGCTCAAAAGCCAAGCCGCTACTTCCACAAAAGATAGAGCTTTTCGTCATAAATATCGCTACTCTTCGGCCCCACCTCCACCTCCGTCACTTCCACGTTTTGCACGTCGTTTTTGGCTTTTAGCGCGCTCGCGTCTTCTTCAAATTTCGCCATCAGCTCCTCGATCTGCGCGTTTAGCTGGGCGACTTCTTGCTCGCTTAGTTTGACGTCGCTGCGCTCTTTTAGCACGCTGTTTGCCGAGCGCGCGGAGGTCGCGACCTTGCCGATGTTACCGCTACTTAGTAGCCCCTTGCCGAAAATCGCGCCCAAAATGCTAGCCCCCACCGAGATCGCGGTCTCAATCCCCTTACTTTTAAAGTCTTGCTGCTCTTTTTCCAGCTTTGCCACCGAGCGGTTTAGTTTCTCCTCTAGGCGCACTTTTTGTTTGCCAAATTCTGCCGTGAGCTTGGCCGTCTGCGCCTCTAAAATTTCGTTGCATTTATCGGCCAAACGCACGTAAAACTCCTCCTTGCTCTCACCCGGCGCCGAGCTTAAATTTAGCGCGCTAAAGAGCCTAAGCTTGTAGTTTCTATAGATAAATTCTTTGAAATTTTTGGTTAGCTCTTTGAAATTTTTAGCTCCCGCGACAAAGCCCGGCAGCGGCGCGTACGAGAGCTTGAAATTTGGCTCTGCAACCGCGGTAAAATGCATATTTTCGCTAGCCTCGCTCCAGTCGGCGCTTTTTTGAGCTTCATCCAGCCTTAGCGTGAAATTTACCTCGCGAACCTCGTCAAGCCCCTTTTTAGCGTCGTAAAATCGCACTTTGGCTTCACCGTAAAGATACCCCTCCAGCTCGCCGCCCTCCTGCAAATTTGAACTCGCGGCGTAAATTTGAGCGATATCGGGCGACAGAACCGGTTTGGCGGCGAAATTTGAGCTTTTTGTCGGGCTTAACCCGCTCAAATTTGCCCCGCTCTTTTGCTCTTTCATCAAATTTGAAATTTGCTCGCGGCTAAGCGGTCCTTTGAGATAGCTCAGAGCCCAGCGCGTCGAGATGACGGACAGCCCGTCTTCGTGGATGTTTTTTAAGAGGAAATTGCGCTTTTGCAAATTTGAAATGAGATTTTCTATCTCGCCTTTATCCATCGCAGAGCCCGCAAGCCCCGTCATGCCGTCGATCACGCGCGCCTTGTCCTGCGCGGTTTGCAAGCGCCCGATAAACCAGGTGCCGATGTTACTAAGGCCCTTGTAGTCAAGATCGACCGGGTTTTGGGTGCTAAGTATCACGCCAAGGCCGTGCGCGCGGGCTTGCTTGAGTAGAGTTAGCATCGGAGTTTTGCTAGGCGGGTTGCCGTTTGGTGGGAAAAATCCGAAAATCTCGTCCATATAAAGCACCGCGCGAAGCGAGCTCGTACCCTCGGTCTTGCGCATCCACGCGATGATCTCGTTTAGCAGAAGCGTCACGAAAAACATCCTCTCGCTGTCTTTTAGGTGCGAGATCGTAAAGATATTGCACTTTGCTTTGCCGTTTGCGTTAAAAAGCATTTTTGAGATGTCGAGTCGCTCGCCGCTTAGCCATGCGCGAAAATCGGGGCTTGCAAGCAGCGTGTTGATTTTAACCGCTAGCTTCATGCGCTCGGAGCTTGGGTAAAATTTCTCCACGTCAAATACGCCGATCTTAGCAAACGGAGGCGTCGCGATAAAGCCGATGAGCTCCTCTAGACTCACGTCCGCGCCCTGGCTAAATTTAAGGGTAAAAATGTTTGAGATGAGCAGGTGTTCTTTTGAGTTTACGTCGTTTTCTATGCCAACAAGCGAGAGCACGGAGCTAGCCAGAGAGCCTACGTACTCGCTAAACTCCTCGCTGCCTGCATCTAAATTCGGGTGCGCAAAATCGCCCAGCAGCGCCACGCCGACGCCGCTACTGCTCTTTGGCGTGTAAATTTTTAGCTCGGCGCTATCCTTAAAAAGCCCCACGCGCTCTAGGCTTTGAAACGAGCCTTCGATGCCTTTTGCCCACGTCTGCGCTTCGCTAGCGGCAAATTCATCCGCGCTCATGCCTTTGTTTTGCGCTTCGTTTTCATCGACGTAGGGCGCAAAATCCTGCGCGCTCATCTGCGGGAACGCTAAGGCGAGGTTGGTCATATCGCCTTTGGGGTCGATTATAAAGGTCGGGATATTATCGATGCAGGCTTCTTCTAGGATGCTGATGCCAAGGCCCGTTTTACCGCTACCGGTCATGCCGATGATGGCTGCGTGCGTCGTGAGGTCTTTGTTTTTATAAAAAAACGGCTCTTTGTTTTTGAGTCCGACGTAAAATAGCTTTAAATTTTCTTGGATGGTTTTCATGTGATTCCTTGTAAATTTTGGGCTATTTTACTGATTTTTGATTAAATTTCGGGTGAGATAAAAAGAGAGCTTAGCGTATTAAGGGCGAGAGTTCGCCCTTAAATTTAGATGATTATAGTTTATCCGCATTGTGAGATAGGTAGTCGGCAACGCCTTCGGTATCGGCTTTCATGCCTTTATCGCCTTTGTTCCATCCTGCAGGGCAAACCTCTCCGTGCTCGTTGGTAAATAGCATCGTATCGACCATTCTTATCATCTCGTCGATGTTTCTTCCAAGCGGAAGGTCGTTGATGACCGCATGGCGAACGGTGCCGTCTTTATCAAGCAAGAAGCTACCGCGAAGCGCGACGCCCGCATCCTCTAAAAGTACGTCAAAACCGCGAGCGATAGACTTCGTCATATCGGCTACTAGCGGAAAGCGGACTTGGCCGATGCCGCCTTTGTTTACCGGAGTTTCTTTCCACGCAAAGTGGGAGAATTGGTTATCTGTCGAAACGCCAATAACTTCGATACCGCGAGCTTTAAATTCGTCGTATCTCTTATCAAACGCGATGATCTCGCTAGGGCAAACGAATGTAAAGTCCATAGGGTAGAAAAATACTACTGCGCCCTTCTCGCCGATATTTTTATATAGGTTGAAATCGTTTACGATTTGATTGCTTCCTAAAACTGCTGCAGCCGTAAAGTCAGGCGCTTTTTTTGTTACTAACATTTTTTCTCCTTAATAATTTTTATTTGTAGCGAAATTATATCATCTAAAAATTAAAAAGAGCTAAAAATTTTACGTTTTCATTTCAAAATTTAACGCAAAAATTTAATATCAAATTTACTTAGTTTTTGATATTCTTGCGAAAAATTTGACCAAAAAGGATAAAAAAATGGCAGTAAAAATAACAGACATCTGCATAAGCTGCGGCTCTTGTATCGACGAGTGCCCGACAAACGCTATCGTAGACGACGCAGATAACCCGACCGGCGAGGACGCATACTACGTTTATGCCGATAAATGCGTAGAGTGCGTAGGATTTAACGACGAACCTGCATGCGCTTCAGCCTGTCCTACCGACGGCTGTATCGTTTGGGACGCTCCTTATGCAGGACGGCCTTCTCGCGCCGAGATAACCGCCGATATGAGAACGGGCGCTACGGCCGTCATCTCGTAAACTCCGCGCCTAAGCCCTTTTGCGGGGCTTATTTTGAAATTTAATTTTTTTTTGATATAATCACCGCCTTATAAAAATCGCAAAAAGGAAATTTTATGCAGCAAACGCTTTCTATTATTAAGCCTGATGCCGTAAAAAAGGGCGTTATCGGAAAAATCGTGGATAGGTTCGAAAGTAACGGACTAAGAATCGCCGCCATGAAAAAAGTCAAACTAAGCAAATGCGACGCAAAAGCTTTCTACGCAGTTCACAAAGATAGACCTTTCTTTAACGATTTGGTTGATTTTATGGTGAGCGGACCGGTCGTAGCTATGGTTCTTGAGGGCGACGATGCGGTAGCTAAAAACCGCGATCTAATGGGTGCAACTAACCCGAAAGAAGCAAAGCCCGGTACTATCAGAGCCGATTTTGCCGAGAGTATCGACGCAAACGCCGTTCACGGCAGCGACAGCCTAGAAAACGCTAAAAACGAGGTTGCGTTTTTCTTTGCGACAAGGGAAATTTGCTAAATTTGGGCTAAATTTTGAAAATATCTTTCGCCAAAATCGCAAATAATCAGATGCCGTTTGAGTTAAACTCGGACGGACTGATTTTTAACGGCGAACTAGGAAAAATAAACCAAAATTTGGTTAGCTGCAAAGGTAAAATCGTAGGCGAGATAGCTCACAACTGCGACCGATGCGGCGAAGACATAAATTTAAAGCTTGATGAAGATGTAAATTTGATATTAAGCGACGGAATTTATAAAGATGAAGAAGAAAACCTCGACGATGTAGTCGAGTTTTTCGACGGTTTTATAAATTTGGAAGAATTACTAACAAGCGAAATAGAAGCTTTTAAAAGCGATTATTTTTATTGTGAAAAATGTAAAAATCTATAAAGGAGAATAAAATGGCAGTACCTAAACGAAGAGTAAGTCATACTCGTGCGGCAAAGAGAAGAACACACTACAAAGTAACGCTTCCTATTCCCGTAAAAGATAAAGACGGCTCATGGAAAATGCCTCACCGCGTAAATAAAACTACCGGAGAGTATTGATACAAATGACCAGCATTTGCATTGACGCGATGGGCGGCGACTTCGGTCCGCAGCCTATCATCGGCGGCGTGATCGAGGCTTTAAAAGAAGTAAAATTTGAAGCTATCTTAGTAGGCGATACGAAAATTTTGGAAAGTCTCGTCCCGCAAAATTTAAAACAATACGTAAAATTTATTCAAGCCGATGAGATTGTTTCTATGAGCGACGGCGCCACCGATGCGTTAAAGCGAAAGGAAAGCAGTATTTTTAAGGCTATAGAGCTACTTAAAAATAAACAAACCAAGGCCGTAGTTTCTGCCGGACACAGCGGAGCCACGATGAGCCTTGCCACGCTTCGAGTCGGACGCCTAAAAAATGTTTCGCGTCCGGCTATTGCGACGTTGATGCCAAACGTAACTGGCGGTAAAACACTAGTTTTGGATGTCGGCGCAAACGTAGACTGTAGGCCGGAACATTTGTTTCAGTTTGCGGTAATGGGCGAAGCTTACGCAAAGGAAATTTTAAAAATAGAGTCGCCCAAGGTAGCGCTTTTATCAAACGGCGAAGAAGAGTGTAAGGGTAATGATGTTACCAAGGAAGCCTTTGCGATGATTTCAAAACTTGATAGTTTCGTAGGCAATGCCGAAGGCAATCAAGTCTTTGATGGAAGCGTCGATGTCATAGTTTGCGACGGATTCGTAGGAAATATTTTGCTAAAAACTAGCGAAGGCGTAGCCGATGCGATCAGCAAGATTATTAAAAAACACGTTAAAAAATCTCCCGTAGCAATTGCCGGTTCGCTTCTCATGAAAAAAGTATTTAAGACTTTAAAACAGCAAGTCGACTACGATGAATACGGCGGAGCACCACTACTAGGCGTAGACGGTTGCGTCATAATCAGTCATGGGAAAAGTACCCCTAAAGCTATCAAAAATGCGATATTTCAAGCATTAAATTTCGCAGATTCTAATATAAATAAAGTTATCGAAGACGAGCTTTCACGCTTTGCCAAATAAAATATAAGGTTAATACAAATGCCAAAAGCCTCGTTAGTATCTATAGCCGCATATGCCCCTGCTAAAATTTTAACGAATTTAGATCTTGAAAAAATGGTAGATACAAGCGATGAATGGATAACTAAACGAACGGGTATTAAGCAAAGACGAATAGCGCAGGATGAAGATACTAGCGACTTGGGAACAAAGGCGGCGAAGTTGGCGATCGAAAGAGCAAATCTGAGAGCTAAAGATATTGATGCGGTCATTTGTGCGACTATCTCCCCCGATCATTTTTGCATGCCCTCGACCGCCTGCAAAATAGCTAAAAATTTGGGCATAAATTCCGTCATAGCGTTTGATATAAGCGCAGCGTGCACCGGTTTTATTTATTTGCTTGAA
>CAUQJW010000099.1:0-6218 GCA_963518485.1 uncultured Campylobacter sp. | reverse complement strand
CTCTTATACTATCCTCGTCTTCAACCAGCAGTAGCGTTAGCTCTTTAAAATTTTTCATTTTCCATCCTTTAGCGGCAGTTTTATCTCAAATTCCGCTCCAAATTTTACGTTTTTAGCTCCGGCGATTCCGCCGTGATTTTTGACTATGCTTTTTAGCATATATAGGCCGATACCGGTGCCTAAGCTTGGGTGTTTGGTAGTAAAATAAGGCTCAAAAATCTTGTCCATTATCTCCTCTTTTATGCCGCCTGCATTATCCGTTACTCTTATGATAACGAATTTATCCTTTGTTTCTAAGCTTAGCGTTACTTTTTTATCGTTTTTTTTATTTGCCAGTGCATCTTTGGCGTTAGAAAGCAGGATAATCACGGCCTGACAAAGCTGCGACTCAAAGCCGTAAATTTGACCCTCGCTTTTTAGCTCCAAATTTACGTCTATACCATCTTTTTCGTAGGTTCCTTGCACCATCTTTAGCGCGTTTTCTACCGCAGCCGATGGTAAAAAAACCTCCTTCTCGCGCTCGACGCTAAAAAAGTTTCTAAAATCCTCTATCGTCTGCGACATACCCTTTATCACGCGCTTTGCGTGCTCGTAGCCGGCCTCGAATTTCTCGTTTGCTTTGACGCCCTCTTTTAGCTTAAAAAGCGTAATGCTAAGCTCGTTTAAAGGCTGTCGCCACTGGTGAGCGATGTTTGCGATCATCTCGCCCATCGAGGCTAAACGCGACTGCAAAAAGAGCATTTTGGTCTTTTCCTCGTTTTTCTTGATCTCGGCTTTTACCAAATTTTCTAGATTTTGGTTTAAATTTACGAGCTTGGCCGTCTGCTCGGCGACTCTGTTTTCGAGATTTTCGTTTAAATTTAACAGCTCTTTTTTCGTCTTTTCAAGCTCGTTGTTTAGGTTTATCACGTCCGTCACGTCGTACCTGATCGCAAGAAACTCTTCGATCTGCCCGCTTAAATTTAAAATCGGTATGATGGTCGTGTTTAGATAGACGTCGCGGCCATCCTTGGTGCGGTTTCTTATCGTGCCTTTGTGCACTTTTTTGGCCAAAATCGTATCCCAAAGCCGCGCGTAAACATCCTTTGGCACCTCGGGATGGCGCACGATGTTGTGATTTGCGCCGATTAGCTCCTCGCGCGTAAAGCCCGACATCTTACAAAACTCGTCGTTTACGAAGGTGATAGTGCCGTTCGTGTCGGTCTTTGAGACGATGTTACTAGCCTCGATAGCCTCTTGATACTGCCTGAATCTCGCTTTGATCTTATCCATTGCTCGCCGTAAATCCTATAAAAGATAGATAAATTCCGTAAATTATTATCGCCGCACCGCTTAAATTTAACGCATGTTTTTTAAATTTTTTGCTCACGGCCTTTAAAACCAGCGCGTAAAAACTCATCGCAAAAAAGCTAACCGCGCCAAACGTAGCCGCGATGGCTGCGCCCTTTGCTCCGCTGCCGCTAGCTACTGCTAAAGCTAAAAAATAATAAACCACTCCGCACGGCAGCAGCCCGTTTAAAAACCCGAGCGCTAAAAACCCCGGCACGCTATTTTTAGATATTGCGGCTTTCATTTTTTCGTTTAAAATTTTGGATAAAAATGCGTTTTTCTCGATGAAATTTAACACAGCTCCGCGCCTAATGAGCGCGACGCCCAAAACCGCCATAAAAACGCCGATAGCAAAAAACAAGTAGCCTCGCGCCGCAAGAGATAGCGTAAAAACGCCACCAAGCGACCCGAAAATAAAGCCAAGTAGTATATAAGCGCAAATTCTAGCTAGGTTGTACCCCGCTATCATCGCTACGCTAAAAATTTTACCTTTGCCGCTCAAAAACCGCGCGAGCACGATAGCAAAACCGCCGCACATGCCTACACAGTGGCCAACCGAGCTAAGCGCCGCGACGCTCAAAATCGAAACAAACTCCGCGCCACTCATCAAATTTGACCGATAAATTTCATTTGCGAATTTTAGCCGCACTCAGGTTAAATTTGGTCCATAAATTTAACTGCAAATTTAGCTCAAATTTGACCGCGACTAGCAACTATAAAATTTCTAAAAATTGTTTAAAGATATATTTGCTCTCGCTCGGCCCGCCGCTAGCCTCGGGGTGATGCTGCACCGAAAACACGGGATAATCCTTGTACTTCACGCCCTCGATCGTGCCGTCGAAAAGATTTCTATGCGTGATCTCGGCGATCTGCGCGATCTCCTCTGGAACGTTGTAGTTGTGGTTTTGCGCCGTTATCTCGACCGCCTTAGTTTGCAAATTTAAAACCGGGTGATTTGCGCCGTGCTGACCGAATTTTAGTTTGTACGTCTCAAAGCCGAATGCGTTGCTAAGCAGCTGATGACCTAGGCAAATGCCAAAAATCGGCATCCTAGCCTGGATCAGCTTTTTTATCTGCGCGATCTCGTTTTTTAGGGCTTTGGGTTCGCCCGGGCCGTTTGAGAGAAACACGCCGTTTATCTCGCCTTTGTTAAATTTAGCGATGAGCTCGTCTGCCTGCACGTCGTGAGGGTAAATTTGCGTCTCAAGGCCGGTTTCGCAAAGCTCGTTTAGGATGTTTCGCTTCACGCCGTAGTCGATGACGGCGACCTTTTTGCCGTTTGATTTTAGCACGGAGTAGGCTTTGCTCGCGTGATCCCAAGCGCCCTTTTCGTGAGCGTAAATTTGCTCCGTGCTCACCTTTGCGACGTAGTTTATCTCTGAGATTCTAGGCGAGTTTTCGAGCAGCTTTTTTAGCTCTTTTTCGACTGAAATTTCAGTCGAGATCACAGCGTGAAGCGCACCGTTATCGCGTAGCATCTTGGTTAAAAATCTCGTGTCGATATCGTAAACGCCGAATTTGCCTTGCTCCTTGAAAAACTCTTCCAAGCTTTTTTGCGAGCGAAAATTTGACGGCGTAGAGTTAAAATCCCTCATCAAAACGCCGCTAGCGTAGATTTTGGCGCTCTCCATATCGTCTTCGTTTACGCCTACTATGCCGATTTCTGGCATCGTAAAGACGATAAACTGACCCGCATAACTAGGATCGCTCATGATCTCCTGATAGCCCGTTAGGCTCGTGTTAAAGACCATTTCGCCGCTAGCCGTACCGCTCGCGCCAAAGGCCTTAGCCTGTAAAAAAACGCCATTTTCAAGGTAGATATAAGCTCTCACAGCATGCCTCGTTTTCTTAGCTCGTCCTCGTAGAGCCGCTCAAATACGATGTCGTACTCCTCGGTGCCGGGGATCAGCTTGCGCTTGTAGCCGTCGATCTTGTCGATAACTACGTCTTGTAAAATTTCATACGTTTTTAGATACTCTTCGATTGAGCCGTAGATGATATTTTTGATACGGTTTTCGGAGACCGTGTAGTCGATGAGTCCCTTTTTCCAAGCGTTTTGTAGCACGAGATGAGCGACGTTGCTAAAGCGGTCTTCGTAAGAAAGGATAACGCCGTACTCTTTGGCCAGCTTTTTTTTCACGAGCCAAAACATATTTTTTCTATCGACTTGCATGCTCTCCATATCGTCTTCGTTTTGGGCTAGCACCTCGTTTACGCGCTCTTCAAGCGCTTTTTCTTTTTGTAAATCTTCATCTAAAACTTCTTTCGCGCATGCCGCTACCGGCTCCACTCCGCGCGTTAAATTTACGAATCCGGACTTTAATAAATCAATAGCGATTTTGTGCGCTATGTATGGTGAATGCGGGAGTTTGATACGCATTTTTGCCTTTCGTTTTTTCTTTAATTTTAGCTAAAATAAAGTAAAAAAGCGCTAAAAATTAATATTTAAAGCTTTAAAAAGAAGCTCGTAAAAAGCGGGAAGCTAGCTTATCGTCTACGCTTATAAATTTAACAAATTCCCGACCGGCGCATCTTTAATACTCGGCAAGTCGTATTGCTTATCGGGCGTAAAAGGCGGCCCTTTCTTTAGTAAAAGAGTTATCTCGGAAGCGACGGCGGGTTCCATTTTGGCCATTACGGCGGAGATTTTTTTGGGACTTAGCGCATACATAATACTAGCCGCGTCTATCCTGCTCATAGCGCTCAATACGTCTGCGGCGGCTTGATCTTTCATTTTACCGTAAGTTTCGCCGACTTTATCCATCGTCATCGCTTTTAGCTGAGCTAAAATTTCGTCGTTTTTCTTTACGAGCTCTTCTATACTTCGTTTCTCTTTTTGAACTTTAGCTAAAGTAGCGTTTATATCGGCTTCTTTAGCTATAAGCTTAGCATTTCGCTCCTCGTAGAGCGAATTAGTCGAAGCCCTAAAAGCCTCCATACTCTGCCTTGCTTCGTCTAATTTATCGACTTCTAGCCTCAACTCGTCTTTTCTAGCCTCAAAAACGGCTACGCAATCAACCGGAGCATCCGCACAAAAAGCTCGTAAAAATAGAACTGCCGATATTAAAATTTTCTTCAAATCATCCCTTTTTTAGTCTGGCGAATTTCATAGTCGCAAACTCGTCCATCGCCGCCGTTTCGGCTTTTTTGATATTCTCCATCTGCACGTTAAAATCCTGCGTTTGCAGATATTTCATCTTTTCAAACTCCAAATTCGCATTCTTATAGCGATGCTCTAGATGCACTATTTCTTTTTTAGTTAGCGATAATCGCTCTAGCAAAAGCTCCTTTTCTCGCCTCATCGCCTTTAAAATTTCAAGCGACGCTCTCATTTCGTTAAAATTACCGCCGCTAGGTATCTCGTAAGCCGTTATGTCGTTTGCCGCCTGAGCGACAAAGCCCTCTATTATAGCGGCCTCATTGCGTTTTTTAGCCAAATTTAGCTCGATTTTGTCTAAATTTCGCTTTTTTATATTTACGATTTGCGTAAATTTGCTTTTCATCTTAGCGAACTATCGTATCTTCGCGCTCCGGGCTAGTAGATACTATGCCGACCTTTACGCCCGTGATCTCCTCGATGCGTTTGATAAAGGCCTTTGTATTTGCAGGAAGATCCTCAAATTTACGCGCCCCTTCTACTTTATCCCAGCCGTCAAGCTCCTCGTAGACCGGTTTTATGCCCTCCAAATCGCTCGGGAAATACTCGATTATCTTGCCGTTTTTCTCGTAAGCTTTGCAAATTTTTACCTTTTTAAAGCCGTCTAAAACGTCAAGCTTCATCAACGCAAATTTATCCACGCCGTCAAGCCTCGCCGCATATCTCACGCCTACTGCGTCAAACCAACCCGTGCGGCGCGGTCTGCCAGTCGTCGCGCCGTATTCGCGTCCGATATCGCGTATCTTTTCGCCGTCTTCGCCCATGTCTTCGGTCGGGAAAGCGCCGTTGCCAACGCGCGTGGTGTAGGCTTTGATGATACCGATTACCTCGCCGACGTTTTTAGGGCTTAGTCCGATGCCGCTGCAGCTGCCTGCAGTTACGGTGTTTGAGCTAGTTACGAAAGGATAGGTACCGTGATCGATGTCTAGCAGCGTACCCTGCGCTCCCTCGAGCAAGATTTTCTTATCCGCGTCTATCGCCTCCCACACCATATGCGTGGTATCAACGATAAATTTACACAGCGCCGCCTCGTAGCTCTTTAGCTCGCCCAAAAGCTCCTCGCGAGCAGGCGCTTTGACGCCCAAAACGTCTAAAAACGCTTTATTTGCCGCAAAATCGGCCAAAATCGCGTCGCAAAGTTTTTCGGGGTTTTTTAGCTCTCCTACGCGGTGTCCGCTACGGCTGATCTTGTCGCTATACGCAGGCCCTATGCCCTTGCCCGTCGTGCCGATGGCGTGCGCGCCTTTGGCCTTTTCTTTGGCTTGGTCGATTTGCGCGTGATAAGGCAAATTTAAATGCGCCTTGTCGCTGATAAATAGCCGCCCCGAGACGTCTCCGAACTGCTTTAGCTCTTCGATTATCTCGGCTGGACAGAGCACGACGCCGTTGCCGATGATGTTTATTATATTTTTATGAAGTATGCCTGAGGGAACCTGATGCAGCGCGATTTTCTTGCCCTCTACGACGATCGTGTGACCCGCGTTGTGCCCGCCTTGACACCTGCACACCATATCGTAGCCGCCGCTTAGCAGATCTACGATCTTGCCCTTGCCTTCGTCTCCCCACTGCACGCCCACTATCACGTCAGCCTTGCTCATACTCTCTCCTTTTGATCTAAATTTTCGATTAACGCGTCGGTATATACGCCAAAGCCGCTGCTCTTGATGCCCTCTATCTCGTAGTTGCCGCCGCCGCTTAGCACGGCATTGCCGTCTAAAAATCTAAAAAACAG